>NZ_JAMXRZ010000034.1 GCF_024124375.1 Klenkia sp. PcliD-1-E | reverse complement strand
GGCCTGCGTACCGCCTGCGACCCCGCTGGCGGAGCTGCTGGCCCCCGCGGCCCGCAGCGGCCGGCCGGTGGTCGTCGTCGACGAGGCCCACCGGCCGGTCGGGGTCCTGCCGCTGACCGCGCTGCTGGCCGCGCTGGCCCCCGACGGACCCCGACCCGACCCGGTCGCTCCCGCGCCGCGGGAGGTGGCCGGTGTCTGAGCTGCTCGCCGCCACCGACCCGGGTCCGCTGGACACGCTGCCCCGGGTGCCCGTGGGCGAGGCGGTGGAGACCGCCTTCGACTGGGTCACCGACACCTTCGACGTCGTCTTCGACGCGGTCAGCGCCGCCGTGGAGTGGGCCGTGGAGGGCCTGACCGCCGGGTTGACCGCGGTCCCGGCGCTGCTGCTCGCCGTCGTGCTGGCCGGGGTGGGCCTCGCGGTCCGCTCGGTCCGCTTCGGCGTCGGCTCGCTGCTGGGCTTCGCCCTGGTCATCAGCATGGAGCTGTGGCCGCAGGCCATGCAGACCCTGGCCCTGGTGCTGGTCGCCGCGGCCGTAGCGACGGCCGTCGCGGTGCCCGTCGGCATCGCCGCGGCCCGCAGCGACCGGGTCAGCGCGCTGGTGCGCCCGGTCCTGGACTTCATGCAGACCATGCCGGCCTTCGTCTACCTGGTGCCGGCCGTCGTGCTCTTCAGCATCGGCCTGGTGCCCGGTGTCATCACCACGATCGTCTTCGCGCTGCCCCCGGGCGTCCGGCTCACCGAGCTGGGCATCCGCGGCGTCGACGCCGAGGTCGTCGAGGCGGGGCACGCCTTCGGGAGCACCCCGGGGCAGATCCTGCGCGGCATCCAGCTGCCCCTCGCCCGCCCCACCATCATGGCCGGCGTCAACCAGGTGATCATGCTCGCGCTGTCGATGTCGGTGATCGCCGGCATCGTGGGCGCCCCCGGGCTCGGCCAGGTCGTGGTCACCGGCATCTCCCGGCTCGACCTCGCGGTGGGCTTCGAGGCCGGCCTCTCGGTCGTCGTCCTGGCCATCTGGCTGGACCGCCTCACCGCCGCGCTCGGCGGCTCCCGGCGCACCCGCCGCAGGTCGCGCACCCGCGCTGCGCGGACCCCGGCCACCACCCCCTGAACCCCGGTCCGGCACCCGCCGGCCCGGCCGCACGACGGAAGGACCACCCCCGCATGACCTCGCGTTCCACCCGCACCACCCGACTGGTCGCCGGTGCCGCCGCGCTCGCCCTGGCGCTGAGCGCCTGCGGCGGCTCCGACGACACCGCCGACGCCGACGCCGCGGGCGGTGACGGCGGCACGGTGACCCTGGGTTACCTGCCGTCCTGGACCGACGGCCTGTCGACCTCCTACCTGTGGCAGCACGTGCTGGAGGAGCGGGGCTACGACGTGGAGATGCAGGAGCTCAGCGAGGCCGGCCTGCTCTACGCCGGGCTCGCCGGCGGCGACGTCGACGTCTACCCCTCGGCCTGGCCCGAGGTGACCCACGCCGACTACATGGACGAGTACGGCGACGACATCGAGGACCTCGGCGCCTACTACCAGGGCGCCGTGCTCACCCTCGCCGTCCCCGAGTACACCGACATCGACTCCATCGCCGACCTGGCCGCCGACCCGGGCCGCTTCGACGGCCAGATCTACGGCATCGAGCCCGGTGCCGGGCTGACCCGGGTCACCCGCGACGAGGTCATGCCGGCCTACGGGCTGGAGGAGGACTACCAGCTGGTGGAGTCCTCGACCACGGCCATGCTCGCCCAGCTGCAGTCGGCCACCGACGCGCAGGAGGACATCGTGGTCACCCTGTGGCGGCCGTTCTGGGCCAACAGCGAGTTCCCGGTCAAGGACCTGGCCGACCCCGAGGGCGCGCTCGGTGACCCCGAGGGCCTGCACGAGCTGGCCCGCAGCGGCTTCGGCGAGGAGTTCCCCGAGGTCGCCGACCTGATGGGCAGCCTGTCGCTGGACGACGAGCAGTACGGGTCGCTGGAGGACATGGTCGTCAACGAGTACGGCGACGGCCGCTACGAGGAGGCCGTCGAGGCCTGGCTCGACGAGAACCCCGACGTCCGGGACAGCCTGCTCGGCTGACCCCGCAGGGGCCGGCGTCCACGGGGCGCCGGCCCCGGCCCCGGGGCAGGATGGGCGGGTGAGCCAGCGCGCCTACGACCTCGTCCTGTTCGGTGCCAGCGGCTTCGTCGGCCGCCTGGTGGCGGCCCACCTCGCCGAGCACGCCCCGGACGGCGCCCGCATCGCGCTGGCCGGCCGCACCCGCGCCAAGGTCGAGCTGGTCCGCGCCGACCTGCCCGAGCGGGGCCGCGGCTGGCCGGTGCTGGTCGCCGACTCCGCCGACCGCGGCGCCCTCGACGAGCTCGCGGGCAGCACCCGGGTCGTCGTCACCACGGTCGGGCCCTACGCCCGGTACGGGCTGCCCCTGGTGCAGGCGTGCGCGGCGGCCGGCACGCACTACGCCGACCTGACCGGTGAGGTGCTCTTCGTCCGCGACGCCATCGACGCCACCGACGAGGTCGCCCGCGGCACGGGCGCGAGGATCGTGCACGCCTGCGGCTACGACTCCATCCCCTCCGACCTCGCCGTCGCCGAGCTGGCCCGCCGGGCCGCCGCCGACGGCGCCGGCGCGCTGACGGACGTGCAGGCCGTCTGCGTCGGCAAGGGCGGGTTCTCCGGCGGCACGGTCGACTCGCTGCGCGCGCAGGTGGCGGCGGTCAAGAACCGCCCCGAGCTGCGCCGGGTGGTCGGGCACCCGTACGCGCTGAGCCCCGACCGGGCCGCCGAGCCGGCCACCCGCTAGCCCCGCGACGCCGCCCCGCCCTCGCGCACCGCCGACGGCCGCTGGGCCGCTCCCTTCGTGATGGCCCCGTTCAACACCCGGGTGGTGCGGCGCAGCAACGCGCTGCAGGACTGGGCCTACGGCCGCGGGTTCTCCTACGGCGAGGTCATGGCCACCGGGAAGGGCATCGGCGGGGCGCTGGCCGCCGCCGCGGTCACCGGCGGGCTGGCGGCCGCGGTCCCGGCCATGTCGTTCGGGCCGACCGCGGCCCTGCTGGACAAGGTGCTGCCCGCCCCCGGCGAGGGCCCGGACGAGGCCACGCGGCGGGCCGGGTTCTTCCGCACGGTGACCACGGGGACGACGGAGTCCGGGCGGCGCTACCGGTCGGTCGCCGCCGGGCAGGGCGACCCCGGGTACCACGCCACCGCCGTCATGCTCGGCGAGGCCGGCCTGTCCCTGGCCCTCGACGACCTGCCCGACCGGACCGGTTCGCTGACCCCGGCGACGGCCTTCGGCCCCGTGCTGGTGGACCGGCTGCGCGCCGCCGGGCACACCTACGAGGTCACCGAGCTGTGAGCGCAGCGGTGCGGGTCGCCGAACCGGCCGACCTGCCCCTGCTCGCCGCGGTCGAGCGCGCTGCCGACCAGCTGTTCGTGCCGCTGGGCATGACCGACTTCCCGCCGCCGGCCACCCCCGAGCAGCGGGCGGCGGCCTGGCGGGTGCTGGTCGAGGGCCGGCCGCCGCGCGGGTTCGCCGTCCTGGAGCGGGTCGACGGCGGGGTGCACCTGGAGCAGCTGTCGGTGGACCCCGCGCACGGACGGCAGGGCATCGGGGCGGCGTTGCTCGCCGCCGCCGTCGAGGCCGCCCGCGGGGCCGGCGCGGACCGGGTGACCCTGTGCACCTACGCCGACGTGCCGTGGAACGGGCCCTTCTACGCCCGGCACGGCTTCGTGGAGGTGGCCGAGCCCACCCCGGGCATCGCTGCCCTGCTCGCCCACGAGGTCGAGCTGGGCCTGGACCGGTACGGCCGGCGGACGGCGATGGTGCGCACCGTCTGATCAGCGGTCCCCGCGGCGGACGACCTTCCCGGGCAGGGCGCCCTCGACCACGGCGCCGTCGCGCACCACCGGGGTGCCGGCCACCAGCACGTGCCGGAAGCCGCTGGTGGGCACCAGCGCGGAGTAGGTCGCCCGGTCGGTCACCGTGTCCGGGTCGAACACCACCAGGTCGGCGTCCGCACCGACCTGCACCCGGCCCTTGCGGCGCATCGCCGGCACCGACTCCTCCAGCAGCTGCGCGGGCAGCAGCGACGAGCGGCGCAACGCCTCGGTCAGGGTGAGCAGACCGCGCTCGCGCACCAGCCAGCGCAGCACCCGCCCGTAGGACCCCGCCGTCCGCGGGTGGCTGGTGGCGCTCGCCGGTGGGGGCCACGCGTCGGGGACGGCGGCCCCGCCCGGGCCGACCAGCGGCATGGCGTCGGTGGCCACCGCGGTGTCGGGCAGCGCGAAGGACCGCTCCAGCAGCGCGAGGTCGCCCGCGTCGTCCTCGTCGAGCATGTGGACCACCACCAGGCCGCCGGGGTCGGTGGCCCGCAGGTGGGTCAGCTGCGCCTCGTCGGCGATCCGCTCACCGGTCGCCAGCCAGGTGATCGACGACGGCGTCAGCCGCATCCGGTGCAGCGCCCCGGGCGCCAGGAAGGACGCGCCCACCACCGTGGAACCGGCGCCGTAGGGGTAGGCCTCCGTGCTCACCCGCACCCCCTCCCGGCGGGCGGTCTCCACCGCGCCGGCCACCTCGTCGACCATCCGGTTGGACGTGGAGTTGACGTGGCACATGTGCATGTGCGCGCCGGTGCCGGCCGCGGCGGCGATGACCTCCAGCGCGCCCTCCAGGGAGGTCCCGGGCTCCTCGGTGGAGATGTAGCGGGTGTGGGTGAAGGTGGGCACGCCGCGGCGGGCGGCCAGCCCGGCGAGGCGGAAGTACTCGGCCCGCCCGCTGTCGGGGGCGTAGCCGACCAGGCAGCCGATGCCCAGCGCTCCCTCGTCGAGGGCGTCGTCGAGCAGGCCGAGGATGCGGTCGACCTCGGCGTCGGTGGCCGGGCCCCGCCAGCGGGGGCCGTTCTGGAACCGACCGAACAGGTCGAGGCTGAGGTCGCCGTCCCCGGGCAGCGGCACGCCGTCGAGCACGTGCATCCGGGCGTCGGTCCAGGCCGCGGAGAAGCCGACGTTGACCGGGCGGCCCTCCGCCTCGGCCCGGGCGCAGGCGGCCGCCACCGGCAGGGCGCCGGCCTCCAGCTCCAGTGCCGTGGTGACGCCGTCCATCGCCTGCAGCCGCAGCCCGGTCAGCGACTGGGCGTGGCTGTGCAGGTCGACGAAGCCCGCCGTCACCACCTGGCCGGTGACGTCCCAGACCTGCCGGCCCGGCGGCGCCTGCTCGTCGACCGCGGTGACCGTGCCGCCGGTGATGCCGACCGCCCGGACGGCGTCCAGTCCGGTCTCCGGGTCGACGACCCGCCCGCCCACCAGGACCAGGTCGTGCATCAGCCGACCCTGGGGTTGGCCCGCACCCCGTAGTGCACGTACTCGCTGCCGTCGGGCAGCGCGTAGAAGGTCACCGCCATCCAGCTCTGCTGGCCCGGTGGCTGGGCGCAGAACAGGCCGTCGGCGACCGCGTGCAGGGTCAGCTCCTCGGGCGCGTGACCCGGGGCGTCGGCCAGCGGGCCGGTGGGGACCATGCGCAGCACCAGGCCGCCGTCCCGCTCGCTGACCTCGGTGCGCACCGAGCTGCGCTCGTAGGTGCCGGTGTACCGCGACAGGTCCAGCTCGGGTGCCTGCTCGGGGGGCTGGATCTGCTCGGCCATCCTCACCCCGGCCAGCTCCTGCACCACCTCGCCCACGAGCGCGCGGAACAGGTCGGCGGTGTGCCCGCCGTTGGTCAGCAGGGCCACCGCCAGGCCGGCGCCGGGCACGACCCGCAGGTAGGCGTTCTGCCCGAACGTGGTGCCGTCGTGCCCGTAGAGGCGCTCGCCGTGCCAGTCGAAGCGGATCCAGCCCAGGCCCCACGAGTCACCCAGCGAGTGGGTGTCGGGCAGCTCGGCGTGCGCGGCCTGCATGTCCGTGGTGGTCGAGGCCGACAGCAGGGGTGCGCCGCCGGTCATGTGCGCCCGGGCGAAGGCGGTGACGTCGCGGGCGGAGGCGTTGATCAGCCCGGCGGGGCCGGCCGAGCGCGGCAGCAGGAACGTGCTCACCGGTTCGAACGGCTGGCCGGGGCCCTCGCTGACGTGGCCGACGGCGGCCCGGTGCAGGATCGCCTCCTCCGGCAGCGTCGAGGTGCGGGTCAGGCCCAGGGGCTCGACCACCCGCTCGCGCAGCACGGTGTCCCAGGTCTTCCCGGTCAGCACCTCGACCACCCGGCCGGCCAGGCTGAAGCCGGAGTTGCAGTAGGAGAAGGTGGCGCCCAGCGGGTGGTTCTGGGCCACGTCGGCCAGCGCGGCCACGTACTTCTCCAGCACGTCGTCGCCGCGGCCGGTGTCGGTGAACACGTCGCCGTCGATGCCGCTGGTGTGGGTGAGCAGGTGCCGCATCGTCACCTGCTTGGTGACGTCGGGGTCGCCCAGGGCCAGGTCGGGCAGCACCTCGACCAGCGGGGCGTCGAGGTCGAGCTTCCCCTCCTCGACCAGCTGCATGACCAGGGTCGCCGTCCAGACCTTGGAGATCGAGCCGATCTGGAACACCGAGTCGGTGGTGACCTCGACACCGGTGGCGGTGTTCAGCACGCCGGTGGCGGCCTCCACCAGCTCGTCGGCGCCGCCGTCGCGGCCCAGCCGCAGGATCGCCAGGGTCGCCCCGGGCACCTGGTGGGCCGCGGCGAGGTCGTCCAGGCGCTGCTGCCAGTGCTCGGTGTCCAGCGGGGGAGTGGTCACGTGCTGCTCCGTCCAGTCGATGATCCGCCGGCTCAGGTCGGCCCGGTGGCTGGGCCGGCCGTCGACGACGAACAGGTGGGAGGCCCCCGGGTAGAGGACCAGCTCGGTGGGGACGCCGCGGTGGCGCAGCGCGGTGAACCACAGCTCGGCCTGGCCGGCCGGGCAGCGCTCGTCGGCCGCGCCGTGCACCACCAGCGTGGGGGTGGTGACCTCGCCGACCCGGGTCCAGGGGTTCACCCCGGCCAGCGCGGCGCGCTCGGTGACCGGGTCGGGCCACTCCAGGCCACCCAGCAGCGGACCGACGTCGGAGGTGCCCCACATGCCGGTCAGGTCCGCGACCACGCCGCCGGCGACGGCGGCGGCGAACCGGTCGGTGCGGCCGGTGAGCCAGCACGTCAGGTAGCCGCCGTAGGAGTAGCCGGTGAGCGCCAGCCGGTCGGGGTCGGCGACGCCCTCGGCGACGAGCGCGTCCAGCGGTTCCAGCACGTCGCGCTCGTCGGCGACCCCCCAGCGGCCCACCGCGGCGGTGTAGTGGTCCAGGCCGTAGCCGTCGCTGCCCCGGATGTCCAGCAGCAGCACCGACCAGCCCCGGCCGGCCATGACCTGGTGGTAGGGGTGGATCGCGTCGGCGGCCGGGGTCCAGGCGTTGTGCGGGCCGCCGTGCACGTCGACCAGGAGCGGCCCGGGGCCGGTGGCGGCCGGGTCGCGCAGCAGCCAGCCGTGCACGGTGCGCCCGTCGGACACCTCGAACGTCCGCGGCTGCGGCCGCACGAGGGCGACGTCGGGGAGGGCGCCGGCGGTGTGCCGGGTCAGCCGGACCGGCTCGCCGCCGTCGAGGGGCACCACGGCGACCTCGCCGAAGGTGCCGGCGTCGGCCAGCACCACCGCGGCGACGTCGGCCCCGGCGGCGACCGCGAGACCGGAGACCACGACGTCCTCCCCGCCGACCAGCACGTGCGGCGTCCCGGAGCCGTCGACCGGGGTGGCCACGACGTGGGTGCAGCCGTGGTCGCGCACGCAGAACACCACCCGGCGGCCGTCCGGGGTCAGCTGCGCCGGGCCGCCCGGGTACCCGGGCCCGCCGGGCATGGTGTTGCGGTCCAGGGCTGCGCCCAGGTCGGTGACGGTCCCGTCGTCCAGGGCCAGCCGCAGCAGCTGGGTGTGCCCGACCTCGACGCGCTGCTGCCCGCTCACCAGCAGGACGTCGTCCGCGGCCCACACGACCGGGCCGGCCACGCCCCCGGCCGGTCCGACCGGCGCGGGCTCGCCGCCGCCGGCCGGCACGACGTGCACCGCGGAGCAGCCGGTCAGGTCGGGGTCGGCGCCGGTGGGGGCGCCGAAGGCGAGCCGCGCGCCGTCCGGGGACCACGCGGGGGCACCGGCGTGCCGGTCTCCCGAGGTCACCTGACGGACCTCGCCGGTCGACCGGTCGAGCACGTGCACCTGGCTGCGCACCCGGCCGAGGTGGCCGGCGCCGTCGGCCTTCCGACCGAGCCGGCGGGTGACCAGCGGGGCGTGCTCGTCGGGGGTGCCGTCGGGGTGCACGGGCGCGGTGAAGGCCAGCGCACCGCCGTCCGGGCGCCACACCGGTGCCCCGGCGCCCAGGGGCAGGTCGGTGACCCGCTCGGGTTCGCCACCGGTCATCGGCAGCAGGTGCACCTGGGCCGGCCCGTCGTCCCCGCCGCGCAGGAAGGCCAGCACCGTGCCGTCGGGGGAGAAGGCGGGGGCGGTGTCGGCCGGGCCGTGGGTGAGCGGGCGCGGTGCGTCCCAGCCGCCGGCGCCGGCCCGCACGACCCACAGGCTCCGGCGGTCGGCGTCGGCGGTCGCGTCGGTGGTCCGCAGCACGTAGACGACGGTGCGCCCGTCGGGGGAGACCGCCGGCTCCCCGGGCAGCGCGAACGCGGGCAGGTCGGCGAGCTGCAGCGGGCGGGCCATGCCCGGATCGTGCCGCCGCGGTGCACGTGCCGGTTCGTCCTGACCGACGAACGGGGACTGCCCGGTTCGGCCGCCCGGACGAACGGCGGTGCGGGGCGCGCCCCTAGCGTCCACCGCCATGACGAGCGCGACGACCACCACGGTGGAGCAGGTCGGGACCTGGCTGCGGGAGCGGCTGCCGGCCCTGCTGGCCGAGCACGACGTGCCCGCCGCGGCGGTCGCGGTCTCCGTCGGCACCGAGGTCGTCGAGGCCGCCGCCGGCCTGCTCAGCCGCGCGACCCGGGTCGAGGCGACGCCGGACTCGGTGTTCCAGATCGGCTCGGTCACCAAGGTGTGGACGGCGACCCTGGTGATGCAGCTGGTCGACGAGGGCACGGTCGACCTCGACGCCCCGGTGCGCGCCTACCTGCCCGACCTGCGGCTGGGCGACGAGTCGGCGGCCGCGGCCATCACCGTGCGGCAGCTGCTGGCGCACACGGCCGGGTTCGAGGGCGACGTCTTCACCGACACCGGCCGCGGCGACGACGCCCTGCAGACGTACCTGGGGGAGCTCGCCGGGGTCGAGCAGCTGTTCGCCCCCGGCGAGCTGTTCAGCTACAACAACGCCGGCTACTGCGTGCTCGGCCGGCTGGTCGAGGTGCTGCGCGGCAAGCCCTACGACCAGTGCCTGACCGACCACCTCATCACCCCGCTGGGCCTGGCCACCGCCTCGCCCAGCCCGTACGAGGCGATCGTGCACCGGGTCGCCGTCGGCCACGTCACCCCCGCGCCCGGGGCCGAGCAGGTGCCCGCCCCGGTCTGGGCGATGGTGCGCTCCAACGCCCCGGCCGGCTCGATGCTGGCCATGTCGGCCCGCGACCTGGTCGGCTTCGGCCGGCTGCACCTGGCCGACGGCCGCGCGCCCGACGGCACCCAGGTGCTCGCCCCAGGCACCGCGGCCGCGATGCGCGAGCCGCAGGTGCGGCTGCCCGAGCTGCGCGTGCTGGGCGACGCCTGGGGCCTGGGCTGGGAGCTGTTCGACGGCCCCGGCGGCGTGCACGGCCACGACGGCAACACCATCGGTCAGGCCTCGTTCCTGCGCCTGGTGCCCGAGCACGACCTGGCCGTTGCGCTGCTCACCAACGGCGGCAACCCCTACGCCCTCTACGCCGACGTCGTCGGCCACGTGCTGCGCGAGCTCGCCGGCCTCGAGCCCCGCACCCTGCCCACCCCGCCCGCCGACCCCGCACCCGTCGACGCCACCCGGGTCACCGGCACCTACGAGAGCCTGGTCTACGACCTCGTCGTCAGCACCGACGAGCAGGACCGGATCTGGCTCCAGGTCGTCCCCAAGGACCCGCTGGTGGAGATGGGCGAGACCCCCGAGCGCACCGAGCTGGTCGGCCTCGGCCCCGACGCCCTCATCCCGGTGCAGGGCCAGATGGGGCTGCACGTCCCGCACGTCTTCCTCGGCGACGACGGCTCGGGCCGGGCGCGCTTCCTGCACCTGGGCCGCGCCGTCCGCCGCGCCGGCGCCTGACCGACCCCACCCCGAGAGGACCCCCGCATGAGGCACGTCCGCACCGCCGCCGGTCTCGGCGTCACCGCCCTCGCGCTCGCCGCCTGCGGCGGCGGCTCCGGGGGCGGGGGCGAGGCCGTCTCCGGAGGCACCTTCGTCTTCGCCGTCGCCGCCGACCCGGGCAACCTGGACCCCCAGGCCTCCGCGGCCAGCGGGCTGTTCCAGATCACCCACTTCGCCTACGACTCGCTGCTCGGCCTGGACACCGACGGGGAGGTCGTCTCCCAGCTGGCCACCGACTGGTCGGTGGACGGGACGACGGTCACGCTGACCATGGACCCCGACGTCACCTGCTCCGACGGCACGCCGTTCACCGCCGAGGATGCCGCGGAGAACATCAACTACGTCGCCGACCCGGCCAACCAGAGCCCGTTCCTCGGCGTGTTCGTGCCCAACGGCACGACCGCCGCGGGCGACGAGGACGGCACGGTCACCCTGACCCTGGCTGCGCCGGCGCCCTTCGTGCTCAACGGGCTGGCCGGGGTGCCCATGGTGTGCCCGGCCGGCCTGGCGGACCGCGACGCGCTGGCGGACTCCACGCTGGGCACCGGGCCCTTCCAGCTCACCGAGGCCGTGCCGAACGACCACTACACCTACACGGTGCGCGAGGACTACACCTGGGGCCCCGACGGCGCCAGCACCAGCACCACCGGCACCCCCGACCAGGTGGTGTTCCAGATCGTGCCGAACGAGACCACCGCGGCCAACCAGCTGCTGTCCGGCGAGGTGAACGCCGCGCAGATCATCGGCCCCGACTACGACCGCCTGCAGTCGGCGGGGCTGTTCTCCACCAGCGTCACCGCCGTCCTCGGCGAGCAGTGGTACAACCAGACCGCCGGCCGCCCGGCGGCCGACCCCGCCGTCCGGCTGGCCCTCACCCAGGCCGTGGACTTCGACCAGGTCGCCCGGGTGCTGAGCGCCGACCGCGGTGGCCCGGGCACCAGCTTCGCCGCCTCGGCCCCCTCGGCGTGCGGCGGCGACTCGGTCTCCGGCGCCATGCCGGCCTTCGACGCCGACGCCGCCGCCGCGACCCTGGACGCGGCCGGCTGGGTCGCCGGGCCCGACGGCACCCGCGCCAAGGACGGCGCGCCGCTGGCCATCACGTTCCTCTACGACACCGAGCTGGGCGCCAGCGGCTCGGCCGCCGCCGAGCTGGTCACCGCGGCCTGGCAGGACCTCGGCGTCGCCGTCGACGTGACCCCGCAGGACGAGACCGCCTCGATCAGCACGCTGTTCGGGTCCGGCGACTGGGACGCCGCCTGGGTGCAGCTCAACGTCAGCAGCCCCGACCAGGTCGTGCCGTTCGTCTCCGGTCCCGTCGTGCCCGACGGCAACAACTTCGCGCACATCGCCAACGACGAGTACGACGCCCTCGTCGCCCAGGCCAGCACCATGGAGGGCACCGACGGGTGCGACACCTGGCTGGAGGCCGAGGCCGCCCTCGTCTCCTCCGCCGACGTGTTCCCCTTCGCCAACCAGGAGTCGACGTACTTCGGCTCGGGCGCGGAGTTCGCGGTCGGCGACGGGCTCATCCCCACCAGCATCCGCATGCAGGGCTGAGCCGGTGACCGCCGCCACGACCGGGACCGCCGAGACCACCGGGACCCGGCCCCGGCGGCCGGCCGACAACCCGTGGCTGGCCTTCGCGGCGCGCCGCGCCGGCCGGCTGCTGGTGTCGCTGTGGGTCCTGGTGACGGCGTCGTTCCTGATCCTGCACCTGATCCCGGGCGACCCGGTGCGGGCGGCCCTGGGGCCGACCGCACCGGCCGCCCTGGTCGCCGCCCGCCGGGCCTCCCTCGGGCTGGACCGGCCGCTGTGGGAGCAGTACCTGGACTACCTGCGGGGTGTGCTGACCGGCGACCTCGGTTCGTCGCTGGGGTCGTCGCTGCCGGTCTCACGGATCATCGGGCAGCGCCTGCCGGCCACGCTGGAGCTCGCGCTGCTGGCCTTCCTTGTCGTGGTCGCGCTCGCCGTGCCGGTCGGGGCGGCGATGGGCGTGCTCACCCGGGGTGGGCGGCGGCGCGGCGGCGAGCTGGCCTTCTCCTCGGCCAGCACGGTGCTCGGCGCGGTGCCCGACTTCGTGCTCGGCGTCGGCTTCGTCTACGTCTTCAGCGTCACCCTGGGCTGGCTGCCGGTGGCCGGGCGCACCGGCCCGTCCTCCTACGTGCTCCCGGTCCTGGCGCTGGCCCTCGGCCCGGCGGCCGCCCTGGCCCGCATCGTGCGGGTCGAGATGCTCACCGCACTGCGCACCGACCACGTGCGGACGGCGCGGGCCAAGCGGTTGCCGGCCTGGCAGGTGTACCTCGGCCACGCGCTGCCGCACGCGCTGACGGCCTCCATCACCCTCGGCGGGCTGCTGCTGTCGGCGCTGGTGGCCGGCACCGTGCTGGTGGAGAACGTCTTCTCCTGGCCGGGCCTGGGGTCGACCATCGTCTCCTCCATCCTGGAGAAGGACTACCCCGTCGTGCAGGGCGTCGTGCTGGTCTACGGCGCCGGCGTGCTGCTGGTGAACCTGGTCGTCGACGTCGTCCTGTCCCTGCTGGACCCGCGCTCCGTCATCCGGGAGAGCTGATGACCACCATGACCCCCGGGGTGCTCGTCCCCGTCGCCGACGGACCGGCCGCCCGGGGCCGGTGGGGTTCCGTGCTGCGGACCCCGGTCGGGATCGGCGCCGGGGTGCTGCTGGCCGCGGTGCTGCTGCTCGCGGTCGTCGCGCCGTTCGTGTGGGGGGCGCAGGCCGAGGCCGTCGACACCGACGCGATCCTGCAGGGCTCCTCGGCCGCGCACCTGGTGGGCACCGACAACCTGGGCCGCGACCTGTTCGCCCGCACGATGGTGGCCACCGGCCTGTCGGTGCGGCTGGCGCTGACCGCCACGCTGCTCACCGTCGCGCTGGGCATGCTGCTGGGTGCGGCCCCGCTGCTGCTGGGCCGCCGCGCCGGCCGGCTCGTCACCGCGGGCATCGACATCGCCGTGGCCTTCCCCGGCCTGCTCCTGGCGCTGTTCTTCGCCATCGTGTTCGGCGTCGGTGCCACCGGCGCGGTGCTCGCCATCGGCGTGGCCGGCGCCCCGGTGTTCGCCCGGCTGACCTCGACGCTGGCCGCCGGCGTGGCGTCGCGGGACTACGTGCTCGCCGCCCGGGTCGCCGGCGTCGGCCGCGTCCGCGTGCTGCTGCGCCACGTGCTGCCCAACATCGCCGAGCCGCTGGTCGTCAACGCCACCATCGGCGCCGGCGGTGCCCTGCTGGCCTTCGCCGGCCTGTCGTTCCTCGGGCTGGGCGTGCAGGCGCCGGACTACGACTGGGGGCGGCTGCTGCAGGACGGCCTGTCGGGCATCTACCGGCACCCCGAGGCGGCGCTGGCCCCCGGCCTGGCCATCGTCGTGGCGGGCCTGGCGTTCAACCTGTTCGGCGAGGCCGTGGCCAAGGGCATCGGGCTCACCTCGGCCACCGGGGCCGTGCGCCGCCGCCGGGCTCCCGGGACGGGCGAGCAGCCCCCGACCGAGCGGGGTCCGGTGGACGGGCAGCCCGTGCTGGACGTGGAGGACCTCTCGGTGTCCTTCCCCGGTGCGCGCGGCGCGGTCCGGCCGGTGCGCGGGGTGACCTTCTCGGTCGGCCGCGGCGAGGCCGTGGGCGTGGTGGGCGAGTCGGGGTCGGGCAAGTCGCTGACCGCGCTGGCCCTCGCTCGCCTGGTCGAGGCGCCCGGCGAGGTGACCGCCGCCCGGCTGGACTTCCAGGGCACCGACCTGCGCAGCGGCGGCGAGCGCACGCACCGTGCGCTGCTGGGCACCGGGTTCGCGATGGTCTTCCAGGACCCGATGACGTCGCTGAACCCCACCCGGCGGATCGGGTACCAGCTGGCCGAGGGCGTCCGCCGGCACCAGGGGCTCTCCCGCGCCGCCGGGCTGGCCCGGGCCGTGGACCGGCTGCGCAGCGTGCGGGTACCCGAGCCCGAGCGCCGGGCCCGGCAGTACCCGCACGAGTTCTCCGGCGGCATGCGGCAGCGGGCGATGATCGGCATGGGGCTCATGGGCGAGCCCGCGCTGATCGTCGCCGACGAGCCCACCACGGCCCTCGACGTCACCGTGCAGCGCTCGGTGCTCGACCTGCTCGCCGCGATCCGCCGCTCCGAGGACGTCGCCCTGCTGCTGATCAGCCACGACGTCGCGGTCGTGCGCGAGGTGTGCGACCGGGTCCTGGTGATGTACGCCGGGCGCGTCGTGGAGGACCTGCCCGCCGGGCAGCTGGCCGCCGGCCGGCACCCCTACACCCGCGCGCTGGTGGCGACGGTGCCGGACATGTCGGTCGACCTCGACGCGCCGCTGCCGGTCATCCCCGGCCGGCCGGTCGACCCGGCGGCGCAGCCGCCGGGGTGCGCCTACGCCGACCGCTGCCCGCTGGCCTCGGACCGCTGCCGGGCCGAGGACCCGCCGCTCGTCGCCGACGCGGACGGACGGCGGGTGGCGTGCTGGCACGCCGACGAGGTGGCGGACGGGGCCCTCGACGAGCAGCTGGCGGCCGCCGGCGCCGGACGGGAGGAGGTCGCGTGAGCGAGCTGGTGTTCGACGACGTGACGGTGCGCTACGGCAACGCCCGCACCGGGCACACCGCCGTCGACGGCGTGAGCCTGGTCGTGCCCGACGGCGCGGTGGTCGGCCTGGTCGGTGAGTCCGGCTCGGGGAAGTCGACGCTGGCCAAGGCCGCGGTCGGGCTGGCCCCGGTGACGGGTGGAGCGGTGCTGCTGGACGGGCAGCCGGTGCCCACCCGCCCCGGTCGCCGCCCGGTGCAGATGGTCTTCCAGGACCCGTACTCCTCGCTGGACCCGCGGATGACGATCGGCGACAGCATCGCCGAGGCCGTGCCCCGCGGCACCCCGCGGGCGCAGCGCCGCGCGGAGGTCCTGCGGCTGCTCGAGCTGGTCGACCTCGACCCGACCCGCGCGCGGTCCTACCCCGGGCAGCTCTCCGGCGGGCAGCGCCAGCGGGTCGCGGTGGCCCGGGCGCTGGCCGCCCGGCCCGAGGTGGTGGTGGCCGACGAGATCACCTCGGCGCTGGACGTGTCCATCCAGGGCACCGTGCTGAACCTGGTCCGCCGGCTGCAGCGCGAGCTGGGCACCTCGATGCTGTTCATCTCGCACAACCTGGCGGTCGTGCGCTACGTGGCCGGCACCATCGCGGTGATGCGGGCCGGCCGCGTCGTCGAGCAGGGCCCGGCCGAGCAGGTGCTCGGCGACCCGGCCCACGAGTACACCCGCGAGCTGCTGGCCGCGGTCCCGGCAGGTGTGCGGTGACCGACCCGTTGCTGGCCGACGTCCACGAGCTGGTCTCCTGCGAGTCGCCGTCGGACGACCTGGCCGCCGTCGCCCGCAGCGCCGACGTGGTCGCCCGGGTCGGGTCGCGGTGGCTGGGCGCCGAGCCGGAGCGGATCGTCCTCGAGGGGCGCACCCACCTGCGCTGGCGGCTGGGCGGGGGGCCGCCGCGGGTGCTGGTGCTGGGCCACCACGACACCGTCTGGCCGGTCGGGTCGCTGGCCACGCACCCGTCCACGGTCGTCGACGGCGTGCTGCGCGGCCCCGGCAGCGTGGACATGAAGGCCGGCCTGGTGGTCGCGTTCGCGGCCGTCGCCGCGCTGGAGGACCCGTCGGGGGTGACCGTGCTGGTCACCGGCGACGAGGAGCTGGGGTCGCCGTCCTCCCGCGCGCTGATCGAGGACGAGGCGCGGGGCTGCCGGGCCGCGCTCGTGCTCGAGGCGGCCGCGGACGGCGGCGCGCTCAAGACCACCCGCAAAGGCGTCTCGCTGTACCGGGTCACGGTCACCGGCCGGGCCGCGCACGCCGGCCTCGCCCCCGGCGACGGGGTCAACGCCGGGGTCGAGCTGGCCCACCAGGTGCTCGCGCTGGCGGCGCTCGGGGACCCCGGGCGCGGGACGACGGTCACCCCGACCGCGTCGTCGGCCGGCACCGTCAGCAACACCGTGCCGGCGCAGGCCTGGGTCGCCGTCGACGTGCGGGTGCCCGACGCCGCCGAGCAGGACCGGGTCGACGCCGCCGTGCGCGCCCTGCGCCCGGTGCTGCCCGGGGCCCGGGTCGAGGTCACCGGCGGGCCGAACCGGCCGCCGATGGAGACCGCGACCCACCTCTTCGACCGCGCCGCCGAGGTCGCCCGCCGGCTGGGCCTGCCCGAGCTGCGGGGCGCGGCGGTCGGCGGGGCCTCCGACGGGAACTTCACCGCCGGGGTCGGCGTCCCCACGCTCGACGGCCTCGGCGCGGTCGGCGGCGGCGCGCACGCCGACGACGAGCACGTGCTGGTGGCCGAGCTCGCCCCGCGCCGGGCGCTGCTGACCGCGCTGCTGGTCGACCTGCTCGCCGAGGAGGGGGACCCCCGATGACGGTGCCGACGGCGGTCGACGACGCGCTGCTGACCGCGGAGCAGGCCGGGCGGGCGGCCGGTGTGCACGTCCGGTCCGTGACCTCGGTGCCCGACCTGACCGCGGTGACCGCGCTGCTGGGGGCCATCTGGCAGCGGGCGGACAGCCCGCCGCTGAGCACCGAGCTGCTGCGTGCACTGGCCACCGCGGGCAGCTACGTGGCCGGTGCCTTCGACGGCCCCGACCTGGTGGGGGCCTGCGTGGGCTTCTTCGCCGAGCCGGCCGCCGGGTCGCTGCACAGCCACATCGCCGGGGTGTCCGGCGCGGTGCGTGGGCGCAGCGTCGGGTTCGCGCTGAAGCTGCACCAGCGGGCCTGGTCGCTGGCCCGCGGCGTCGGCGAGGTCACCTGGACCTTCGACCCGCTGGTCGCCCGCAACGCCTGGTTCAACACCGGCAAGCTGGGCGCCGACGCCGTGGCCTACCTGCCCGACCACTACGGCGGCATGCGCGACGCGATCAACGGCGCCGACGAGACCGACCGCCTGCTCGTGCGCTGGGAGCTGAGCGCCCCGCAGGTGGTCGCCGCCTGCCGGGGGCAGGCCCCCGGACCGACCGCGCCGCCCGGGGCGGTGGTCGCACTGGGGTGCTCGCCCGCCGGTGCGCCGGTGCCCGGGAGCACCGACGCCCCGGTGCTGCTGGTGGCCGTGCCGCGCGACATCGAGTCGCTGCGGCGCACCGACCCGGCGCTGGCCGGGCAGTGGCGCACCGCCGTGCGGTCCGTGCTGCACCCGGTGCTGGCCGACGGCGGACGGATCACCGGGTTCGACCGCGCCGGGCGGTACGTGCTGCACCGGCCCAGGACAGGGGAGAGAGCACCGTGGAGCTGATCGACGCACCGGTCGAGGGGATCGAGCTGCGGCGGGTGGGGCTGCCCCTCGTCGCGCCGTTCCGCACCTCGTTCGGCACCCAGACCCACCGCGACGTGCTGCTGGTGCGGGTGGTCACCGGTGCCGCCGAGGGGTGGGGGGAGTGCGTGACGATGTCGGACCCCCTCTACTCCGAGGAGTACGTGGACGGTGCGGTCGACGTGCTGCGCCGCTTCCTGGTGCCCCGGCTGGCCGCCGCCGGCCGGGTCGACGCCGCGTCGGTCGCGCAGGTGCTGGCCCCGGTGCACGGGCACCGGATGGCCAAGGCCGCCCTGGAGCTGGCGGTGCTCGACGCCGAGCTGCGGGCCGGCGGTACCCCGCTGTCCCGGCACCTGGGTGCGGTGCACGACCGGGTGCCCTGCGGGGTGTCGGTCGGGATCATGGACTCGGTGCCCGAGCTGCTGGACGCCGTGGGCCAGTACCTGGACCAGGGCTACGTGCGGATCAAGCTCAAGATCGAGCCCGGCTGGGACGTCGAGCCGGTGCGGGCGGTGCGCGAGCGCTTCGGCGACGACGTGCTGCTGCAGGTCGACGCCAACACCGCCTACACCCTCGCCGACGCCCGCCACCTCGCCCGGCTGGACCCCTTCGACCTGCTGCTGGTCGAGCAGCCGCTGCCCGAGGACGACGTGCTGGGCCACGCGGCCCTGGCCCGGCAGATCACCACCCCGGTCTGCCTGGACGAGTCGATCACCTCGGCGCGCGCCGCGGCCGAGGCGATCACCCTGGGCGCGTGCTCGATCGTCAACGTCAAGCCGGGCCGCGTCGGGGGGTACCTGGAGGCCCGGCGGATCCACGACGTGTGCGCGGCCCACGGGGTCCCGGTGTGGTGCGGCGGGATGCTGGAGACCGGGCTCGGCCGGGCCGCCAACGTGGCGCTGGCCGCCCTGCCCGGCTTCACCCTGCCCGGGGACACCTCGGCGTCGGACCGCTACTACCGCACCGACCTCACCGAGCCCTTCGTGCTGGCCGACGGGCACCTCGACGTGCCCACGGGGCCGGGCACGGGCGTCACCCCGGTGCCCGAGGTGCTCGAGGAGGTGACCACCTGGCGCGAGTGGTTGCCGCTGACGAACCGGACGGGTCAGTAACGTCGACCCGGTGATGGGAGCCCCGGCCGGCCTGCGCCGGGTGCTCGACGACCTGGGGACGACGCTGCTGGACCTGCTGCACGGCGACCCCGACGCCGTCCCCCGCCTGGGCGGGGTGGCCATCCACGACCCCATCGACGAACCCGACCTGCCCCCGGCCGCGCTGGTGCTCGGGGTCGGCGTCGGGGGTGCCGCCGCCACGATCACCCTGCTCACCCAGCTCGGCCGGCGCGGGGCCGCCGGTCTGGTGCTGCGCGCCCCGGTGACCGTGACCCCGGCGGTCCTGGCGGCGGCCCGGGAGTCGGGGGTGGCGCTGCTGGGGCTGACCCGGGGGGCCACCTGGGCCCAGCTGGCGGCGATGCTGCGGGTGCTGCTGGCCGAGGGCGACGTCGGCGCCGACACCGCCGAGTCGCTGGGCGGCCTGCCCTCGGGTGACCTGTTCGCCCTCGCCAACGCCGTCGCCGCGCTGGTCGACGCACCCATCACCATCGAGGACCGCAGCAACCGCGTGCTCGCGTTCTCCGGCCGCCAGGACGAGGCCGACCGGGGACGCATCGAGACCGTGCTGGGGCTGCAGGTGCCCGAGGTCTACTCGCGGGTGCTCACCGAGCGCGGGGTGTTCCGCGAGCTGTACCGCTCGACCGGTCCGGTGCTGGTCGACCCGGTGACACCCCTGGACGGTGCGGGTGCGCTGCCCCGGGCGGCGATCGCGGTGCGGGCGGGCGAGGAGGTGCTCGGCTCGATCTGGGCGGTGCTGCGCGACGGCCTGAGCCCCGACCGGGCGCGGGCCCTGGGCGAGGCCGCGACGCTGGTGGCGTTGCACATGCTGCGGGTCCGCGCGGGTGCCGACGTGCAGCGCCGGTTGCAGGCCGACCTCGTGTCGACGGCGCTGGAGGGGGGCAGCGGGGCCCGGGAGGCCCTGCAGCGGCTGGGCCTGGCCGACCGCTCGGTGGTGGTGCTGGCGCTGGCCGCGCTCGACCCGGCCGACGCCCAGGACGCCGCCAGCGACGCCGGGTCGGCCAACGACCGGCAGCGGCTGGCCGACGCGTTCGGGGTGCACCTGTCGGCCGTGCACCCGCGCTCGGCGACCGCCCTGGTCGGTCACGTGGCGTACGGGCTGGTGCCGGTGACGGGCGAGGACGCCGACGTGCGGGCCGTGCGGATCGCCACCGACTTCCTGGACCGGATCGGCCCGCGCCTGCCGGCCGTCGTCGGGATCGGCCCGGCCGGCCGCGACGTCGCCGGCCTGGCCGCCGCACGGGTGGCCGCCGACCGCGCGCTGCGGGTGCTGCGGGTGCGCAACGGGGCGGGGGGAGGGGGCGCCGGTGCCGTGCGGGTGGCCCGCGCCGACGACGTGCACGTCGAGGGGCTGCTGCTCGAGCTGCACGACCTGGCCGAGGCCCGCGGCGACCGTCCCGCCGGGCCGGTGGCCAGGCTGGGGGAGTACGACGCGGCCCACGGGGCGCAGCTGGTGCCCACGCTGCGGGCGTGGCTGGACGCCTTCGGCGACGTGCCGGCCGCCGCGGCCGCGCTGTACGTGCACCCCAACACGTTCCGCTACCGCCTCCGCCGGGTCGCCGAGGTCGGCGGCATGGACCTCGGCGACCCCGACGTGCGGTTCGCCGCGATGGTCCAGCTGCGCCTGCTCGACCTCTGACCCCGCTAGGTCCACCTCCGGAGGGGGCCCATGACCGACCACCGGCTCGGCGCCGACTTCTGGCGGCTGTGGTCGGCCGCCGTGGTGTCCCGGTTGGGCGGCGGCGTGGCCAGTGCCGGTCTTCCCCTGCTGGCTGCCTCGCTCACCCGCGACCCGCGGCAGGTCGCGTTGGTCAGCGTCTTCGCCGGGCTGCCCTGGCTGCTGCTCGCCCTGCACACCGGCGCCCTGGCCGACCGCTGGGACCGCCGCCGCACGATGTGGCTGTGCGACCTGGCCAGCGCCGCGGTGTTCGCCGGTCTGGCCGTGGGCGTGCTGGCCGGGGCGGCGTCGCTGTGGTTGCTGTGCGCCGCGGCGTTCGCGGCGGCGTCGATCAGCACGCTGTTCGACAGCGCGAACCAGGCCGCGCTGCCCTCGCTGGTCGGCCGGGACCAGCTGTCCACCGCCAACAGCCGCCTGTACACCGGCACGGTCGTGGCGGGGCTGCTCGTCGGGCCGCCGCTGGGCAGCTGGCTGTTCGTGGCGCAGCCCGCCGTCCCGTTCGCGGTGGACGCAGCGTCCTTCGTGGGCTCGGCCGCGCTGGTGTTCGCGATACGGACCCGGTTCCGCGCCGCGGCGCGCAGCGGGACCGGGCTCACCCGCGAGATCGGCGACGGCGTCCGGTGGCTGTGGCGGCACCGGCGGCTGCGGGCACTGGTGGTGCTGCTGACCGTGTGGAACCTGACCGAGACGGCGGTCATCGGTGTCCTCGTGCTCTACGCGCTGGAGCGGCTGCAGGTGGCGCCGTCGGCCTACGGGTTGCTGCTCACCGGGCTCGCCGTCGGCGGGGTGCTCGGCGCGGCGGTCGCGCCCCGGCTGGAGCGCTGGTGGGGGACCGGACCGCTCGTCGTGGTCACCGTCGTGCTGACCGTGCTGGCCGAGGTCGGCCTCGCGCTGACCCGCAGCGCGGTGGTGGCCGGCGCCCTGCTGGGCGTGGTGGGGCTGGCCGCGTTCGCGTTCAACGTGGTGTCGGTCAGCTACCGGCAGTCCGTCGTCCCGGACGAGCTGCAGGGCCGGGTGAGCAGCGCCTACCGGTTCGCCACCTGGGGAATCGCACCCGTCGGCGCGGCACTGGGCGGGGTGGTGGCCGCCGGGGCAGGCCTCGCCGCGGTCTTCTGGGGCGCGGCTGCCGTCCTCGCGGTCGCGGGCCTGGCGACCGCGCGCGAGCTGGTCCCGGCCCGGGTGGCGACCGACGTCCCGTCCTGAAGCCTCCAGGCCCCGGGATGCGTGCCCGTGGCACCTGGGCCGCGTCGAGTGTGCAGTTGTCGGGGTGCTCGCGGCCGGATCGACCCCGCGAACTGCACACTCGCGACCGAGAGGCGCAGGATCGGCTGGGCGTCAGGGGGACGTCGACGACGGGCGGGGGACGCCGTCCTGGGGCAGGGTCGGGGCATGACCAGCGCGACCAGCACGCACCTCGCCGGCACCTGCCGGGCCACCGGCAGCACCCAGCACGCCGTGGAGACCCACCGGCCCGCCGAGGAGCTCGACGGCGCCCCGGAGCTGGCGGTCTGCGGCGCCGTCGTCCGGGTCGGGAGCGCGGCCTGGGACGGCGGCGCCGACGACGCCTGCCCCGCCTGCGGCGGCTGACCTCCCACCTCGCCGGCGCCGGCTGACCCGGGGCCGGGCAGGATCAGCGGCATGGCCTACCAGGCGGACCCGAACCGCTACGACGACATGACCTACCGCCGCACCGGGCGCAGCGGCACCGACCTGCCCGCGATCAGCCTCGGGCTGTGGCACAACTTCGGCGACGACGTCCCCTTCGACCGGCAGCGCGACGTGCTGCGCCGGGCCTTCGACCTGGGCATCACGCACATCGACCTGGCCAACAACTACGGCCCGCCCTACGGGTCGGCGGAGACCAACTTCGGCCGGCACCTGCGCGACGACTTCCGCCCCCACCGCGACGAGCTGGTCATCAGCAGCAAGGCCGGTTACGACATGTGGCCCGGCCCGTACGGCCAGGGCGGCGGCGGGCGCAAGTACGTGCTGGCCTCGCTCGACCAGTCGCTGCAGCGGATGGGCCTGGACTACGTGGACGTCTTCTACAGCCACCGTCCCGACCCGACCACGCCGCTGGAGGAGACGATGGGTGCGCTGCACACCGCCGTCACCAGCGGGAGGGCGCTCTACGCCGGCATCTCCTCCTACGGTCCCGAGGACACCCGCCGGGCAGCGGCGATCCTGGCCGACCTCGGCACGCCGCTGTTCATCCACCAGCCCAGCTACTCCATGCTCAACCGCTGGATCGAGACCGAGGGACTGCTCGACGTCCTCGCCGAGGTCGGCGCCGGCTGCATCGCGTTCTCCCCGCTCGCCCAGGGCATGCTGACCTCGAAGTACCTCCACGGCATCCCGGAGGGCTCCCGCGCCAGCCAGGACAAGTCGCTGTCCCCGGACCTGCTCACCGAGGAGGCGCTGGACCACGTCCGCGCGCTGGACGCGATCGCCGAGGGCCGCGGGCAGACCCTGGCCCAGATGGCGCTGGCCTGGGCCCTGCGCGACGAGCGCGTCACCTCCGTGCTGGTGGGTGCCAGCAGCGTGCGCCAGCTGGACGACAACGTCGGCGCCCTGCAGAACCTGGCCTTCACCGACGACGAGCTGGTCGCCATCGACCAGCACGCCGTCGACTCCGGCATCGACCTGTGGGCGGCACCCCGCACCGCGGCGGGGTGAGCGGTCATGCGTCCTCGTCGGCGCGGCGCAGGGCGCGGCGGATCATGAACCGGTACCCGACCAGCAGCACGGCGTTGCCGATGAGCAGCCAGAAGCCCAGCAGCACCAGGGTGGCCAGTGAACTGGCGCCGTACCGCTCGGTGAAGTCGGCGAACCAGGTGAGGTAGCCCAGGTAGACGGCCGTGCTCAGGCCCACCAGCCCGGCCGCGAGCAGCGCACCCAGGACGACGTCGTCCCACCGGGTGTCGCGCACCTGGAACAGCCAGTAGACGAGGCTGATGACCCCGACCAGCAGGACGAGCACACCCAGCCCGAGCAGGGCGGTCAGCTGCCAGCCCGAACCGAGCAGCCGGGGGACGACGAACAGCGCGGCGAGGCCGGAGAACACCGCCACCGGCAGCACGGCGATGACGGCCAGGGCCAGCAGCCTGCCCCGCAGGCCCCGGATCTTCTCGTTGGTCTGCGGGGTCACCTCGGTGAACGCCCGGGCCAGCGCTGCGCCGTAGGCGGTGGCCGGCCACACGGCCGACAGCACCGCCACCGGCCCGATCCGGGACGCCACGTCGATCAACCCCCGCAGCACGTCACCGATCGGCAGCTGGTCGGGGGTGCGGCCGGAGACCTGGTTGCCCAGGCCCTGCAGCGTCGCGTCGTCCACGACGAGCCCCGCGACCCAGAAGGCGATGAGCACCATCGGCGGCAGCGAGACCAGCGCGTAGAAGGCCAGCGCGGCGCTCACGGTCGAGAACTCCGGGCTGCCCAGCCAGCGGCCGAAGGTCACCACCGGCCCGGGCAGCCGGTCGACCACCGCGTGCCACCGCCGCTGCGCCCCGTGCAGCCGGCGGTGGAAGGGGTCGGTGCGGGCCTGGTCCGCCGCGCCGTCGTCGTGCGGGATCACGATCCGGGTCCGTCCTGCTGTCGTCGCATCCGGTGCTGGCTGCCCCCTGGTCCGGGGTCCGACGCGTCGGCGCCCGGATCGTCACACTCCCGCGACCTGGCGGGTGTGGCCCAGCCGACGGGTTGCCGGGCGCGGGAGGTGGGCAGACCCGGGGCCGGACGTCGTCGCACCACGGAGGAGAGCCGCATGGACCGCCCACGGATCGTCGTCGTCGGAGGCGGGTTCGCCGGGTTCCACGCCCTGCGCACCCTGGAGCGGACCCTGCCGGCCGACGCCGCCGAGCTGGTCCTGGTCAACCCCAGCGACTACCTGCTCTACAGCCCGCTGCTGCCCGACGTCAGCGCCGGGGTCGTCGAGCCGCGGCACATCGCGATCAGCCTGCGCCAGCAGCTGCGCCGCACCCGGGTGGTGCTCGGCAGCGCCACCGACGTCGACCACGAGGCGCAGACGGTGACGGTGCGGACGACGGACGACGGCGGGGCCACCGAGGACGTCCTCACCCTCTCCTACGACCGGCTGGTCCTCGTGCCGGGGTCGATCACCCGCCAGTTCGACATCCCGGGCGTGGCCGAGCGCGCCCACGGCGTGAAGACCCTGGTCGAGGCCCAGTTCCTGCGCGACCACCTGCTGCGCCAGCTCGACCGTGCCGACGCCCTTCCGGCCGGGCCCGAGCACGACGCCGAGCGCCGGCAGCGGCTCACCGTCGTCGCGGTCGGGGCCGGGTACACCGGCACCGAGATCGTCGCCCAGCTGCAGTACTGGCTCTCGACCATCGCCAGCCGGTGGTCGCGCGTGCAGCCCTCCGACATCTCGTGGGTGCTCGTCGACCTCGCCGAGTCCGTGCTGCCCGAGCTCGGCCCCGAGCTGGGGGAGAAGGCGCTGGGGGCACTGAAGCGGCGCGGCATCGACGTCCGGCTCGGCGTGACGGTGAAGGAGGCCCGGGACGGCGAGACCGAGCTGACCGACGGCTCGACGATCCCCAGCCGCACGCTGGTCTGGGGCGCCGGGGTCGCGGCCAGCCCGCTGGTGCAGACCCTCGGCCTGCCGTTGCAGAAGGGCCGGCTGGTGGTCCGTCCCGACCTCACCGTGCCCGGCACGGCGGGCGTGTTCGCCGGCGGTGACGCCGCCGCCGTCCCCGACCTGACCCAGGAGGGCACCCCGCTCACCCCGCCGACCGCGCAGCACGCGCAGCGGCAGGGCGCCGCGCTGGGCCGCAACGTCGCCGCCAGCCTCGGCCACGGCACCCCGAAGCCCTACCGGCACCACGACCTCGGCCTGGTCGCCGACCTGGGTGGCTCCGACGCCATCGCCAAGCCGCTGGGCATCAAGCTGCACGGCCCGCTGGCCAAGCTGGTGGCCCGCGGCTACCACCTCTACGCGCTGCCCTCGATGGCCAACCGCGTGCGGGTGGGCACCGACTGGCTGCTGGCCGCGCTGCTGCCCGCCCAGTCGGTGGAGGTCACCCGCATCCGGTCCGACCAGGCGCTGGTCAGCACCGCGCAGCAGTCACGCCTGGGCGACTGACCGGCCGCGCAGCAGCTCACCGGCCCGGTCGGCCGGCAACGGCCGGCCGAACCACCAGCCCTGGGCGTGGTCGCAGCGCTCGTCCTGCAGCCGGCCCAGCTGGGCCACGTCCTCGACGCCCTCGGCGACGACGGTGAGCCCGAAGGTGTGCGCCGCCTTGATCATCAGGGCCACGAGCTGGTCGTGGCCGGGCTCGGTGGAGGCCACGAAGCTGCGGTCGATCTTCAGGGTGTCCACCGGCAGGCTGCGCAGCTGGCCGATCGAGGTGTAGCCGGTCCCGAAGTCGTCGATGGCGATCGACACCCCCAGCCCGCGCAGGGCCGCGAGGTGCTCGGCGGCGACCGGGTCGTCGACCAGCACCGTCTCGGTGACCTCGAGGACCAGCCGGTCGGCGGGCACCCCCGCGGCGGCGAGGGCGGCGGCGACGTCGTCGACCACCCGCCGGTCGGTGAGGTGCCGGCCGGACAGGTTGACCGCCATGGTCACGTCGTCGGCGGCACCGGCCGCGTCCGCGCGCCAGGCCGCGAGCTGGCGGGTGGCGGTGCCCAGCACCCAGCGGTCCAGGTCGCAGACCAGCCGGGAGGACTCCGCGACCGGGATGAACTCGTCGGGCGGGACCAGGCCGCGGCCGGGCCGGTTCCAGCGGACCAGCGCCTCGTAGCCGGCGACCCGGGCGGAGCCGACGTCCATCACGGGCTGGTAGTGCACCTCGAACTCGCCGGCGTCCAGGCCCGCGGAGATGGCGCGCTCCAGGTCGGCCTGCGCCGTGAGCTGGGCGCGCAGGGCGTCGTCGAAGACCTCCGCGCGGCCGCGGCCGTGGGCCTTGGCCCGGTAGGCGGCCGTGTCGGCCTCGGCGAGGAGGGCGTCCGCGTCGACGGCGGCGTCCCGGTTGACCGCGATCCCGATGCTGGCGCCGACGGCGACCCGCTGGCCCTGTGCGGTGATGGGGCGCGACACCGCGGCGATCAGCCGTTCGGCCAGCTCCACCAGGTCGGACTCGGCGTCCACCGGCTCGACCAGGACGACGAACTCGTCGCCGCCCAGCCGGCACACCACGTCCCCGCCGCGCAGCTGGCCGCGCAACCGCCGGGCGACCTCGCGCAGCACCTCGTCGCCGCAGGCGTGGCCGTGGCCGTCGTTGACCGCCTTGAAGCCGTCGAGGTCGACGAACAGCAGGCCGACCACCTCCCCGGACCGGCGGCCGCGGTTGAGCGCGGCCGCGGTCAGCGCGAGCGCCTGGGCGCGGTTGGGCAGGTCGGTGAGCGGGTCGTGGGCGGCCTGGTGGGCCAGCGCGGACTGCAGCTCCTCCCGCTGCCGCACCGACGTCACGATCTGCCGCACCGAGGCGTGCACCACCGCCCCCAGCGGCCCGGGCAGGGGTTCCTCCAGCAGCACGTTGGTCAGGTCGCCCTCGGCGACCGCCTGCGCCTGGTCCTGGATCCGCCGCAGGCTGCCCACCGCCGTGCCCAGGGCCGCACCGACGGTGCGCACCTCCCGGGGTCCGCGGGCGCCGACCTCGACGAGGGACCCCTGGCTGACCTCGGCGGCCTGCGCGGCCAGGCGGCCCAGCGAGCGCCCGACGGTGCGCGCCAGCAGCGCCGCGCCCAGGGCGGCCACCGCGACCAGGCTGCCGGCCAGCACGAGGGTGGTGGTGGAGCGGTCGGTGGCGGCGTGGGCGTCCTGCTCGGCCAGCGCCTGGGCCCGCTCGAAGGCCGCGCCGGTGAGCGCAGCGGTGTCGGCGTCCCGGGCGCTGCGCTGCGTCACCAGCGACACCACCTGCAGCACGGTCGGGACCGACCCGGGCGGGGTGGCCGCGGGGTCGAGGGCGTCGTCCAGGCCCTGCACCGCCGGGGTGGTCGCGAACGCCCGCCACCGGGCGGCGACGTCCTCGTCGGACAACCCGTCGAGCTGGGCGCGGGCGTCGGTGTAGGTCAGCCAGCCGGTCTCCCACCCCAGGCGGGAGCCGATCAGCGACCCGGCCTGCTGGTCGATCATCGACCCCAGGTAGAGCGGCAGCTGGCGGCTCGCGGCCTGCGCGTAGCCGGCGACCAGCAGCGCGTCGGCGACCGCGGTCCGGGTCGGGGCCGGGGTACCGCCGGCCAGCGCCTCGGCGGCCGCCCGCCGCTCGGCGGCCATGAGCTCGTCGGACAGCCCGACGTAGTCCAGGTACAGCCCGTGCAGCCCGGTGGTGCGGGCCGCGGCGACCCGGCGCACGTCCTCGAGCTCGCCGGCGACCGACGCCGCCAGCTCGGGACGGCGGGCGGCCAGCGCGGTCAGCGCTGCGTCGGTCTCCTCGCGGTAGCTGGTCTGCAGCCCGTCGATGAACGGCCGCTGGGCGCTGACCTGGTCCACGGGCAGCCCGACGGCCTCGATCACCGCGGGGTCGTCCATCGCCCACAGCAGCAGGGCCCACACGGCCTCGTTCTCCGTCGTCCGCCGTGCCTCGTCGAGCAGCGCGGTCTCGGCGACGGCGTCCTCCGCCCGGACGGCGCTGCGCGCCTCGGCGCGGCGGGTGTCGACGATGACGGAGCTCAGCACGACCACGCCGACCAGCGGGACGCCGACCAGCGCGGTCAGGTAGGCCCACAACGGCACGCCTCGGCGGGCGCGGGGGCGGTGCAGGAGGGTGTCGAGGATCGGCACCGGACCTCCGAGGACGACGGGCGGGCCAGAGGTCTCCGGCCCGCCCCCGTCTTCGGCCGGCGGAACCGTTCCGTCCACTTCGACGGTCGGGAGGACATCCCTCCGGGTGAGGGCCACCCACCGTGGCCGGGGCCGCCGCGACCTGCGGGTACCGGGCCGGGCCGCGAGACTGGGACGGTGACCGACCTCCGCTTCTGGTTCGACCCGGTGTGCCCCTTCGCGTGGCTGACCAGCCGCTGGGTGGAGGAGGTGGCCCGGCAGCGGCAGTACACCGTCGAGTGGCGGTTCATCTCGCTGCGGCTGCTCAACGCCCACGTCGACTACGCCAGCCACTTCCCGCCCGAGTACGAGGCCGGCCACACCGCCGGCCTCCGGCTGCTGCGGGTGGCCGCCCGGGTCCGCGACGAGCACGGCGACGCCGGCGTCGGCCGGTTCTACACCGCCGTGGGGCACGGCATCCACGACGCGGAGCCCAGCGGCGGCACTCCCGGGCACGACCGCCGGGGCACCCGGGAGTTCCTCGCCCCCGTGCTCGCCGACCTCGGCTGGTCGGCCGACCTCGCCGACGCCCTGGACGACGAGGGCCGCGACGCCCTGGTGCAGGCCGAGACCGACGAGGCGCTGGCGCTGGCCGGCAAGGACGTCGGCACCCCGATCCTGCAGTTCGCGCCGCCGGACGGGCTGGCCTTCTTCGGCCCGGTCATCAGCCGGCTGCCCGCACCCGAGGACGCCGTCGCCCTCTGGGACCACGTCATCGGCCTGGCCGCGTTCCCCGGGTTCACCGAGCTGAAGCGGTCCCTGCGCGAGCGCCCGCAGCTGCGCAGCTACGGGGTCGCCCCCGGGGAGGTGGGCAGGACCGAGGACTGGCACGGCGGGAGCCGGCGGCAGAAGCGGTGACCGACCTGCTCCTGGCCGACGTCCGGCCCTGGGGCGGCCACCCCGTCGACGTGCTCGTCACCGGCGACCGGATCACCGACGTCGTCCCCGTCGGCACCGGTTCGGGCGCGCAGCGGGTCGAGGGCGGCGGGCGGCTGGCGCTGCCCGGGTTCGTCAACGCCCACGCCCACGTGGACAAGAGCTGGTGGGGCAGGCCGTGGCAGCCCTACGGCGGGCAGCCGACCACGCAGGGCCGGATCGCCCACGAGCGCGCCGAGCGCGACCGGCTCGGCATCCCGTCGGTCGAGGCGACGACGGCGGTGCTCCGCGAACTGCTGCGGCACGGCACGACGGCGGTGCGCAGCCACGTCGACGTCGACCTCGGGGTCGGGCTGCGCGGGCTGGACGTCGTCCGGGAGGCGGCGGCCGCCCTGGACGGCGCGGTCGAGGTGGAGCTGGTCGCCTTCCCGCAGGACGGCGTCGTCCGCCGTCCCGGGGTGCTCGACCTGCTCGAGCGGGCCGCGGCCGACGGGGTGGCGAGCATCGGCGGGCTGGACCCGTGCTCGATCGACCGCGACCCGCTCACCCAGCTCGACGGGCTGTTCGCGATCGCGCAGCGGCACGGCTGCGGGCTGGACCTGCACCTGCACGACGGCGGCGAGCTCGGCGGGTTCACCTACGACCTGGTGCTGGAGCGGGTGCGCACGCTGGGGCTGGCCGGCCGGGTGACGATCTCGCACGGGTTCGCGCTCGGCGAGCTGGCACCGGCCCGGCAGGCCCGGTTGCTCGACGAGCTGGCCGAGCTCGACGTCGCCTGGGCCACCGTGGCTCCCTTGCGGTACACCCCGCTGCCGTGGGCCGCGATGCGCGAGCGGGGGATCGCGGTGGGTCTGGGCACCGACGGCATCCGCGACCTGTGGTCCCCCTACGGCGACGGCGACCTCCTGCGGGTGGCGCTGGACCATGCCCGGCTGCAGGGCCTGCGCACCGACGCCGACCTCACCGCCGCCGTCCGGCTGGCGACGTCGGGCGCCGCCCGGTTCGTGCACCGCGACCGGCACGACCTGGTCGCCGGTGCCCGGGCCGACATGGTGCTGCTGGACGCCGAGCACGCGCCCGACGCCCTGGTCCGGGCCCCGCGCCGGGCCCTGGTGCTGGCCGGCGGCCGGGTCGTCGTCCGCGACGGCGAGGTCCTCGTCTGAGTGCCGTGCAGGGTGGCCGGCCCTCCTGGACGGTGGCCGGCCGTCGCACCGTGCGGCCACCGTCGGCGATGTCCGGCCACCCCCGGGCTCAGCGCAGGTAGGAGGCGCCGTTCACGTCGAGGACGGCGCCGCTGCACCACAGGGCGTCGGGGCCGGTGAGGAAGGCGACCGCCGCGGCGACCTCCGGCGGCTCGCCGACCCGGCCGAAGGGGCTCTGCGCGCGGATGCCGTCGCCCACCGGGCCGGCCAGCAGCGAGGTCGCCATGTCGGTGGCCACGAATCCCGGCGCCACCGCGCTCACGCCGATGCCGTGCCCGCCCAGCGCCAGCGCGAGGGACTGCGTGAGGGAGTGCACCGCGGCCTTCGACGCCCCGTAGGCCATCGCCTGCGGCTCGCCCCGGTAGGCCCCGCGCGAGCCGACGGTGACGATGCGGCCGCCGTCCGGGCCCTCGGGGCGGTCGAGCAGGTGCCGCACCACCTGCCAGCTGACGTTGGCGGTGCCGACCACGTTGACCGACAGGATCCGCTGCCAGGACTCCTGCCACCGCTCGTAGGTCGACTCCTCGATCACCAGCGGGTCGTGCGCGGCGGCGTTGTTGACCAGCACGTCCACCCCGCCCAGCCCCTCGACGGCGTCGGCGACCAGGGTGGCGACGGCGGCGGGGTCGGCGAGGTCGCCGGTGACCAGCACGTGGCCCTCGCCCGGCAGGCCGGCCAGCACCTCGCGGGCGGCGTCGACGTTGCGGCCGGCGTGCACGGCGACGGCGTCGCCCCGGGCGGCGAGGGTGTGCGCGATCGCGGCGCCGATGCCGCGGGAGGAGCCGGTGACCAGGGAGCGGGTGCGGGTCGTCACCACCGCACGGTAGCCGCGCGGTGATGACGACCCGGCTGCTGCCTCAGCTGGCGTGCGCGGGCCGGTGCGGGTGGCCCTCGACGGCGACGACGATCGCCTCCTGCGTGCTGCGGGCCACGATCATCTCCACCGGCTCGGTGTCGCTGGCGTTCTGCTCCCAGTGCACGATGCCCGGCGGGATGAAGACGAAGTCGCCCGCCCGCGCCTCCCGGACGTCGTCGAGCTGCTCGCCGACCCACCAGCGGGTCACCCCGCTGATCACGAAGATCGCGGTCTCGGACTCCCCGTGGTGGTGCACGCCGGTCTTCCCGCCCGGCTCGAGCACCGCGTAGCCCATCCACAGCTCGGACGAGCCGGTCTTGTCCGCGCAGATCGCGGCGAACCGCTGCAGGCCGGGGGTCTGCGCCGTCCGGGTGTCGCGCTCCTCGGGGCCGATGACCCGGACGTCGAGACCCATCAGGCGATCCGCTTGAGCCGGGTGATGGTGAGGCCCTTCTCGTCGAGCAGCTCGGGGATGCGCTCGGCCAGCTGCACCAGGTGCGGGGTGGCCAGGTGGGCGTCCAGGTGCTCGCCTGACTCCCAGTTCTCGTAGAAGAAGAAGGTGCCCGGCTCCTCGACGGCCTCGTGCAGGTCGTAGTTGACGCAGCCGTCCTCCGCCGTGGTGGGCGCGATCAGGCCCTCCAGGGCCGAGCGCAGCTCGTCGGTCTTGCCCGGGGCGGCCTTCATGTATGCGATGACGGTGAGCAGGTCGCGGCGGTCGTCGGTGGGGGTGGGCATCGTTGCTCCTGTGCACGGCGGGTGTGGTCGGCACCACCTCACCGCGCGTCCCGGACGTGCACAACCGGAGCGGTGTCTCAGTTCCGCGACACGGTGCCCTGCTCGGCGATCTGCTTGATCGCCGCCAGCGTCACGGGGATGCCGGCGCGGGCGGCCGACTGCCGGATGTCGATCTCGCGCTGCCCGTCCGCGCCGTGCTTCTCGGCCATGAACCGTTGCCCGGCGTCCAGGAACTCCCACGACTCGGTCAGGCGAGTGCCCTCCTCGAGGGGCTCCAGGTCGTAGCGCCAGAGCACCTTGCGGTCGTTGACGCTCCACGCGAACGCCCGCGGACGCGTCGCCTCCTCCACCCGCGACCGGGTCTCCCAGGTGCGCTCGGGGGTCTCCTGCCGGCCGCCGAAGTGGTCCCCGACCGCACCGGTGGCGCCCGGCTCCCACCAGCACTCCCGGCACTGCGGGCTCCACTCGCCGGTGCGGGTGACGTCGGAGACCAGGTCGTACACCTCCTCGGGCGAGGCGGCGATCACGATCGAGTCCGAGAGGGTCAGGCTGGTCATGCCCCGAGTGTGGCGGCCCGGACCTCGGTCGGCGTGGCCACCCGTCGTCCCACCGCCTCGATCCGCGCGACGGCGGCCCGCACCAGCTCGACGTTGCTCCGGCGGCAGCCCAGCGGGGCGTCCTCCAGACCGACCCGCACGTGCCCGCCACGGTGCACTGCGACGTCGGTCAGCTCGCCCAGCTCGACCCCGAGCCCGGCCACCATCCACGGGGCGCCGGGGTCGCAGCGCTCCAGCAGCCGCAGGTGCGCCTCCAGTGCCCAGTCCGCCGGCGGGAAGCCGAACCCGAAGGTGTCGCTGAACATGAACCGGTGCACCGGCCGGGGTGCGTCCGGACGGCGCAGCAGCGCGCCGAGCCGGGTGAAGCCGGGCTCGTAGACCGCGAAGCTGGTCACCAGCCGGTGCCGGGCGCAGACGTCCAGCCCGGCCCGGACGTCGGCGGCACCGTTGGCGTAGAGGAACCCGTCGCCGCCGGCGGCCAGCTCCTCGGCGGTGGCCACCACCAGCGAGCCCGGGTCGACGACGGCCCACTCGGCCAGCCCGGCGGCGGCGAGCCGGTCGACCACCGCGTAGCGCTCCCGCCCGGCTGCGGCGTCCGCGGACGGCACGGGACCCATCGGCACGGTGGGGTAGCAGACGGCGTCGCGGGCGGCCCGGATGCCCTCCAGCACCGGGGCGTAGAGGTCGTAGGCCTCCCGGGGCCGGCCGGCGTCGTCGAAGGCGTGCAGGTGCACCACGGCCGCGCCGGCGTCCACGCAGGCCACCGCCTCGGCCACCAGCGCTTCGGTGGTGACCGGGGCCAGCGGCTGGCGACCGCTGCCCCAGGTGCCGTTGAGCGCGACCTCCAGCCAGACCGGCGGCGCGCTCACCGGCTCAGGCGACGGTGCGCTGGGCGGGGTGCTCGGTGACCGGGTCGCCGGTCGCGACGGGGTCGGCGGCCGAGCCGTGCAGGCCCCCGGTCTGCGCGACCTCGAAGTCGGGGCCGAGCTTCTCCAGCGCGAGCCGACCGTAGACCTGCTGCTGGGTGGCCACCCGCTGGGCGCGGCCCTTGCCCAGGAAGGACACGATCCAGCTGACCGTGGTGGTGAGCCGGCTCTTGAACCCGACGATGTAGACCAGGTGGACCAGCAGCCACATCGTCCAGGCCAGGAAGCCGGTGACCTTGATCTTCCCGAGGTCGGCGACGGCCTTGTAACGGCTGATGGTCGCCATCGAGCCCTTGTCGAAGTACTCGAACTTCTCCTTGTGCTTGCCGCCGGTGACGGTGGCCTTGATGCGGTCGGCGGCGAACCGGCCGCCCTGGATGGCCACCTGGGCCACGCCGGGCAGCTTGTCCAGGCTCATCATGTCCCCGACCACGAACACCTCGGGGTGCCCGGGCAGCGTCAGGTCCGGCTGCACCTCGACCCGGCCGGCCCGGTCGACGGTGACGTCGCACTGCTGGGCCAGCAGGGCGCCCAGCGGGCTGGCCTGCACGCCGGCGGCCCAGATCTTGGTGGCCGCGGTGATCCGGCGGGTGGTGTCGCCCTCCTTGACGTCGAGGCCGTTGGCGTCCAGGCCGGTGACCATGGCGCCCAGCTGGATCTCCACGCCGATGTCGCGCAGCTGCTTGGCGGCGTTCTCCTGCAGCTTGGGCGCGAACGGTGGCAGGACGACCGGGGCGGCGTCGAGCAGGATGACCCGGGCGGACTTCGGGTCGATGTTGCGGAAGTTGTGCCGCAGCGTGCGGCGCGCCAGCTCGGCGATCTGGCCGGCCATCTCCACCCCGGTCGGGCCGGCGCCGACCACGACGAAGGTCAGCAGCCGGTCGATCTCGGCCGGGTCGGTGGCGGCCTCGGCCATCTCGAAGGCGCCGAGGATGCGCCCGCGCAGCTCCAGCGCGTCGTCGACGGTCTTCATGCCGGGCGCGAACTGGGAGAACTGGCTGTTGCCGAAGTAGGACTGCCCGGCCCCGGCGGCCACGATCAGGTGGTCGTAGGAGAAGGTGGACTCCCGGCCCAGCAGCCACGAGGTGACGGTGCGGTCGGCCAGGTCGATGTCCACGACCTCGCCGAGGATCACCGTGGCGTTCTTCTGCTTCTTGAGGATGTCGCGGGTCGGCGGGGCGATCTCGCCCTCGCTGATGATCCCGGTGGCCACCTGGTACAGCAGCGGCTGGAACAGGTGCTGGCCGGTCTTGGCGATGAGGGTGATGTCGACGTCGGCCTTGCGCAGGCGCTGGGCGGCGAACAGGCCGCCGAAGCCGGATCCGATGATGACCACCCGCGGACGGCGGCCGGCGGTCGGGTTCGTGGTCACAGCAGCAGCTCCGGATGTCGTCATGATGTCTTCATCGTCCCACGGGCGGCGTCCTCCAGCCGGGCTGGCCACCGGCTGCGCGTCGACCGCCGGTGCGACGTCGCCCACAGCCTCCACCCAGGGCGGCGGAGCGCGCCAGCCCTGGGTGGGGGAGGTCAGGCCCGGCGGGCGCGGCGGGCGGCGGCGGCCTGGGTGAGCAGGCCCAGCCCGATGCCGAGCATCCACACGTCCTTGGACACCGGCAGGCCGTCCTGGGTCGGGGCGACCGACTTGCCGGGCTTGGTGAGGCCGGGGGTGCGCAGGTAGAGCCCGAGCAGCCCGCCGGCGAAGCCGGTGAGCGCGGCCCCGGCGACGGCGGTGGGCACGAACGGCGTCAGCAGGGCCACGCCGATGGCGATCTCGGCGGTGGACAGGTTCTTGGCGAACGCCGCCGGGGAGGTCTTCTGCAGGAACGGGTAGGCGCCGGAGGCGAACCCGTGCAGGCCGGCGGCGGTGGCCTCGTCGGCGTGCCGCTTGCCCAGCCCGGAGTTGAGGATGAACGCCCCCGTGGCCAGGCGCGGCGCGATCTCGGCGGGGGTGATGGGCAGGCGCATGGGACCTCGTTCGTCGTGCGGGTGGGGGACCCGATCCTCCCCCACCCCCTCGCCGCTCGCCCGCCCGGCGCCCTCGACCGCGGTGATCATGGGGTCGTGCCCGGCGGACATGCCACGACGGGCGTGTCCACCGGCGACGACCCCATGATCAGGGGGGAAGGATCCCGGTCAGCGGCCGGTGCTGCGGCGCGGGCGGGCGGGCTGCTGGCCGGCGCGGGCGGCGAGCTCGGCCCGGGTGCGGGCCGGCCCGGAGGACCGCCCGCCACCGCCGGAGGAC
>NZ_JAMXRZ010000033.1 GCF_024124375.1 Klenkia sp. PcliD-1-E | reverse complement strand
CCGGCCCGCCGAGCGGGCTGTGGGGCACCCTCGGCGACCCGGTCGACACCACCGCGGACGCCGCGCAGCGCCCGCACCGCCGCGCGGCCCCGGAGGAGCCCCCGCCGCCACCGGCCGAGCCCGAGCACGAGCCCGACGTCTTCGAGACGGCAGGCCACCAGCGGCTCACCCAGATCCTCGCCGAGTCCGGCGCGACCCTGGGTGGCCGACGGCGGCGCCGGTACCGCGAGGAGGACGACGACGGCGACGACGTCCTCGCCCGGGTCCTCGACCAGTAGGCCCGACCGGCGGGGGCGGGGCGAGACCGCTAGATCGGGCCCTGGGAGAGCGCGCCGCCGTCCAGCACCAGGGTCTGGCCGGTGACCCAGCCGGCCGCGTCCGACAGCAGGTAGGCCCCGGCCTCGCCGATGTCCTCGGGCACGCCGAGCCGGCCGACCGGGTACTGCCGGGACACAGCGTCCTCGCGCCCCTCGAACAGCGCCTCGGCGAACCTGGTCTTCACCACGGCCGGGGCGACGGCGTTCACCCGGATCCGCTGCGGGCCGAGCTCCACCGCCAGCTGGGTGGTCAGGTTGACCAGCGCGGCCTTGCTGACGCCGTAGGCGGCGATGCCCTGGCTGGACTTCAGCCCGGCCACCGACGCCACGATCAGCACCGACCCGCCGTGCTCGCCCAGCCAGGCCCGGTGGGCCTCCTGCACCAGGCCCAGCGTGCTCACCACGTTGGTGTCCAGGATCTTGCGGAAGGCGTCCAGCGGGGTCTCCAGCAGCGGGCCGTAGACCGGGTTGATGCCGACGTTGCCGACCAGGTGGTCCAGGCTGCCGAACGTCTCCACCGCGGTCCGCACGGCCTCGGTGCGGTGCTCGGGGTCGGCGGCGTTGCCGGCGACCGCGACGGCCACCTCGGGCCCGCCGAGGGACTCCACCGCCTCGGCGAGGGCGTCGGGCTTGCGGGCGGTGAGCACCACCCGGGCGCCGCGGTCGACCAGCGAGCGGGCGATGGCCAGGCCGATGCCCCGGCTGGCGCCGGTCACCAGGGCGGTGCGGCCGGCGAAGGAGAACAGGTCGGTGCGAGCGGCTTCGGTCACGTGCCGCACCGTAGCGACCGCCCCCCGGTGTGGGTGAGCCCACACCGCGCAGGCGTGGTCGGCGCCGCATCCGGGTAGCACACTCGTCGGCGCCCGGTCACCGCGTGACAACCCGTTGCAGCCGAGCCCCGGGGCACCGGCACCACCCCGTACCACCCAGCACCACCCGGGTCCTCGACGAGGAGGGCCCGTCGTCGCCGAGCAGTCCGGGACCCGCGAGGGCCTGGAACGAGAGGTGCACACCGATGGACCAGTTCAGCCCTGACGGGTTCAGCGCGGCCCTGCCCGCCGACCGCCACAGCCCCGCCCGCCTGCGCGTCGGGGTCGTCGGAGCCGGTCGTGTCGGCGCCGTCCTGGGCGCCGCGCTCGCCGCCGCCGGCCACGACGTGGTCGCCGCCGCGGGCCTGTCCGACGCCTCCCGCGCCCGCGCCGCCCGGCTGCTGCCCGGCGTCCCGCTGCTGCCCACCGACGAGGTGGTGGCCGCCGCCGACCTCGTCGTCCTCGCCGTCCCCGACGACGCCCTGGCCGGGCTCGTCGCCGGCCTGGCCGGCACCGGCGGGTGGCGTCGCGGCCAGCTGGCCCTCCACACCTCCGGCGCGCACGGCCTGGGGGTGCTGGCCCCCGCGGAGGAGGCAGGCGTCCTGGGCCTGGCGCTGCACCCGGCGATGACGTTCTCCGGCGGACCCGAGGACCTGCCCCGCCTGCTTGGCACCCCCTTCGGCGTCACCAGCCGGCCCGAGCACCGCGCCGTCGCCGAGACCGTCGTCCTGGAGATGGGCGGTGAACCGTTCTGGGTCGCCGAGGCCGACCGCGTGCTCTACCACGCCGCGCTGGTCACCGGCGCCAACCACCTGGTCACCCTGGTCGCCGAGGCCGCCGACCTGCTGCGCACCGCCGGGGTCGACCAGCCCGCCCGGGTGCTGGGCCCGCTGCTGTCGGCGGCGCTGGACAACGGCCTGCGCCGCGGGGACGCCGGGCTGACCGGCCCGGTCAGCCGGGGCGACGTCGGCACCGTCGCCGGCCACGTCGCCGCGCTGGCCGAGCGGGCCCCCGACGCCGTCGCCGGCTACGTCGCCATGGCCCGGCGCACCACCGAGCGCGCCGCCGCCGCCGGCCGGCTCAAGCCGCACGAGGCGCAGCCGCTCACCGACCTGCTCGACGGGGTGGAGGTGCCCCGGTGACCGCGGTCGCCACGACGGCCGTCGCGGAGACCGCCGCCGAGCTGCTCGAGCTGGTCGCCGACCTGCCCGGCCCGGTCGTGCTGGTGCCCACCATGGGCGCCCTGCACGAGGGCCACCGCACGCTGGTCCGGCACGCCCGCACGCTCGGCGGCAGCGTGGTCGTCTCGGTGTTCGTCAACCCGACCCAGTTCGGCCCCGGCGAGGACTTCGACCGCTACCCCCGGACGTGGGAGGCCGACCTCGCCGCCCTGGCCGAGGAGGGCGCCGACGTGGTGTTCCACCCCGGCGTCGACGAGGTCTACCCGGGCGGCGCGCTCGGCGTCACCGTGCACCCCGGCCCGCTCGGCGAGGTGCTGGAGGGCGCCGTCCGGCCCGGGCACTTCGCCGGCGTGCTCACCGTCGTCGCGAAGCTGTTCGGGCTGGTGCGCCCGGACGTCGCCGTGTTCGGCGAGAAGGACTACCAGCAGCTGACGCTCCTCCGTGGGATGGCGCGGGAGCTGGCGCTGGGCGTGGAGGTGGTCGGCGTCCCCACCGTCCGCGAGGACGACGGCATGGCGCTGTCCTCGCGCAACCGCTACCTCGACCCCGCCCAGCGGTCGGCGGCCGCGGCCATCTCGGCCGCGTTGCGCGCCGGAGCCGCCGCCGGCGACCGGGGGCCCGACGCCGTCCTCGCGGCGGCCCGGCAGGTGCTGGACGCCGAGCCCTCCCTGGTACCCGACTACCTCGCCCTCACCGACCCCGACCTGGGGCCGGCGCCGTCCACCGGCCCGGCCCGCCTGCTGGTCGCCGCCCGCGCCGGCGGCACCCGCCTGATCGACAACACCGCCGTGACCCTGGGGGAGCCCCGATGATGCGCACGATGCTCAAGTCCAAGATCCACCGGGCCACCGTCACCCAGGCCGACCTGCACTACGTCGGCTCGGTGACCGTGGACGAAGACCTGCTCGACGCCGCGGACCTGCTGCCCGGCGAGCAGGTGGCCATCGTCGACGTCACCAACGGCGCCCGGCTGGAGACCTACACGATCCCGGGCGAGCGCGGCTCGGGCGTCATCGGCATCAACGGCGCCGCCGCCCACCTGGTGCACCCCGGCGACCTGGTCATCCTGATCAGCTACGGCCTGATGGACGAGACCGAGGCGAAGTCCTTCCTGCCGAAGGTCGTGCACGTCGACGCCGGGAACCGGGTGGTCGAGCTCGGTGCCGACCCCGCGACCCCGCCGCCCGGCGTCGCGGGCAACGGCCTGGTCCGGGGGGATGCCCGGGGGGATACGGTCCGCGGGTGACACTCGCCGGCCCGGTCGTGGGGCCCCCGCTGACCACGCGGCTGCCGTCGCGGCTGGCCGCACCCGTCCCCGGGTGGGAGCTGGTCGCCGACGTCTGCGTGGTCGGTTCCGGGGTCGCGGGCCTGTGCGTGGCACTGCACGCCCGCGCCGCCGGCCTGTCGGTCGCCGTCGTGACCAAGGTCGAGGTGGACGACGGGTCCACCCGGTGGGCGCAGGGCGGCATCGCGGCGGTCCTGGCCGCCACCGACTCCCCGGCCGCGCACGCCGCCGACACCGAGACCGCCGGCGTCGGGCTGTGCGAGCCCGACGCGGTGCACGCGCTGGTCACCGAGGGCCCCGACCGGCTGCGCGAGCTCATGGCCTGGGGGGCGGCCTTCGACCGCGGCCCGGACGGCGAGCTGCTGCTCACCCGGGAGGGCGGCCACCACGCCGACCGGATCGTGCACGCCGGCGGCGACGCCACGGGTGCGGAGGTGCAGCGGGCGCTGCACGCCGCCGTCACCGCCGACCCCGGCATCACCCTGGTCGAGCACGCGATGGTGCTCGACCTGGTCACCGACGCGGCCGGCCGCGCCGCGGGGGTGACCCTGCACGTGCTGGGCGAGGGCAGCTCCGACGGCGTCGGCGCGGTGCGCTCCCGCGCGGTGGTGCTGGCCACCGGCGGCATGGGCCAGGTCTACGCCGCCACCACCAACCCCTCGGTCTCCACCGGTGACGGCGTCGCGCTGGGGCTGCGCGCCGGGGCGGTGGCCACCGACCTGGAGTTCGTGCAGTTCCACCCCACCGCGCTCTACCTCGGCCCGGGCTCCCGCGGCCAGCAGCCCCTGGTCAGCGAGGCGCTGCGCGGGGAGGGCGCGCTGCTGCGCGACGCCGCCGGCGAGCGGTTCATGGTCGGCGTGCACCCGCTGGCCGAGCTCGCCCCCCGCGACGTGGTGGCCAAGGCAATCACCCGGGTGATGCTGCGCGAGGGCACCGACCACGTCTTCCTCGACGCCCGGCACGTCGAGGGCCTGGCCCAGCGCTTCCCGACCATCGTGGCCCGCTGCCGGGAGGCCGGCATCGACCCGGTCACCGACCTGGTGCCGGTCACCCCGGCGGCGCACTACGCCTCCGGTGGGTTGGTCACCGACCTGGCCGGCCGCACCACGGTGCCCGGCCTCTACGCCTGCGGCGAGGTGGCCTGCACCGGCGTGCACGGGGCCAACCGGCTGGCGTCGAACTCCCTGCTCGAGGGGCTCGTCTTCGCCGGCCGGATCGGCGCGGAGCTGGCCGCCGGCCTGCCCGACCCCGCCGACGGCCCGCCGCAGGTCGCCCACCTCGACGGCCTGCTCGACCCCGCCGCCCGCAGCCGGCTCACCGCCACCATGTCCACCCGCGTGGGCGCCCTGCGCAGCGGCGCCGGGCTGACCGTCGCCGCCGGCGAGCTGGCCGCGATCGCCGACCTGCTGGGCACCGCCGAGCCCGGCGTGGCCGGCTGGGAGGCCACCGACCTGCTCACCGTCGCGACCGCGCTCACCGCCGCCGCCGGGGCCCGCGAGGAGACCCGCGGCTGCCACTGGCGCGAGGACCACCCCGACGACGACGACGCCTGGCGGGTGCACCTGGACGTCGCGCTGCACGCCGACGGCACCCTGCAGCTCACCCCGCGCCCGGTCGGCACGCCCCCGGAGGTGACCTGGTGAGCGGTGCCCGTGACCCCCGTGACCTGGCCGGCACCGGCCTGGACGAGGCCTGGGTGACCGACCTGGTCGAGCGCACCCTCGCCGAGGACCTGACCGGCGGCTCCCCGCTGCCGCACGCCCCCGACCAGGCGGTGGCGCACGACGTCACCAGCGCCGCCACCGTCCCGGCCACCCAGCGCGGCACCGCCGACCTGGTCGCCCGGGCCGACGGCGTCGTCGCCGGGCTGCCGGTCGCCGCGCGGGTGTTCAGCCGGCTGGCGCCCTCGGCGACCCTGGCCGCCGGCGCGGCGGACGGTGACCGGGTGCGCCGCGGCGACGTGCTGCTCACCGTCACCGGCTACGTGCGCGCCCTGCTGGCCGCCGAGCGGTCGGCGCTGAACATCGCCAGCCGCGCCTCGGGGATCGCCACCGCCACCCGGGCCTGGGTGGACGCCGTCGAGGGCACCGGCGCGGTCGTGCTGGACACCCGCAAGACCACGCCCCTGCTGCGGCCGCTGGAGAAGTACGCGGTGCGCTGCGGGGGCGGGTCGAACAAGCGGATGGGCCTCTACGACGTCGCCATGGTCAAGGACAACCACGTCGCCGCCGCGGGCTCCGTGGCCGCCGCCGTCGCCGCCGTCCGGGAGCGGGCGCCGCGGGTGCCGGTGCAGGTGGAGGCCGACACCGTCGCGCAGGCGGTCGAGGCCGTCGAGGCGGGCGCGGACTTCCTGCTGCTGGACAACATGCCCCCCGACGTCCTGCGGGAGGCCGTGGTGGCGGTCGGCGGGCGGGCGCAGACCGAGGCCACCGGCGGGCTCACCCTCGCCGGCGCCCGCGCGGTGGCCGCCACGGGCGTGGACTACCTGTCGGTCGGCGCGCTCACCCACAGCTCGCCGATCCTCGACCTCGCCCTGGACCTGCGGGCCTGACGTGCTGCTCTGCGTGGACATCGGCAACAGCCACACCGTGCTGGCCACCTTCGACGGCGCCCGGGTGACCGGCTGCTGGCGGGTGCGCACCCAGCCCCGCGCGACCGCGGACGAGATCCAGCTGGTCTGGCGCGGCCTGCTGCGCGACACCGACGTCACCGGCGTGGCCGCCTGCTCGACGGTGCCTCAGCTGCTGCCGGTGCTGCGCCAGCTGCTGGACCGGCTCGACGTCCCGGTCACCCTGGTCGGCCCGGGCGTGCGCACCGGCGTCCCGCTGCACGTGGACAACCCGCGCGAGGTGGGCGCCGACCGGGTGGTCACCGCGCTGGCCGCCCACGAGCTGTACGGCAAGCGGCCCGACGGCACCGGCCGGCCGGTGGTCGTCGTCGACTTCGGCACGTCCACCACGGTGGACGCCGTCGGCCCGGCCGGCCAGTTCCTCGGCGGGGCGCTGGCGCCCGGCGTCGAGGTGTCGCTGGACGCCCTCGCCACCCGCGCGGCGCAGCTGCGCTCGGTCGAGCTCACCGTGCCGGAGAAGGCGATCGGCAAGAACACCGTCGCCGCGCTGCAGTCCGGCGTCGTCCTCGGGTTCGCCGGGCTGGTCGACGGGCTGGTCGACCGGGTGGCGGCCGAGCTGATGACCACCTTCGGCGTCGGGCCGGTCGTGGTCGCCACCGGCGGGCTGCACCCCCTGGTGGTCGACAGCTGCCGGTCGGTCGGGGAGCGTGACCCCGACCTGACCGTGCAGGGCCTGCGGCTGGCCCACGAACGGCACCAGTCCTCCAGGTGAGGGCGAGCCGCCCGGGGTCCCTCCGTACCCTTGCCCGGTGACCGACGGCCCCACCGACACCCCCGACGACGAGCTCCCCGAGCAGCTGCGGGTCCGCCGCGGCAAGCTCGACCGGCTGCGCGAGGCAGGCGTCGAGCCCTACCCGGTCTCGGTGCCCCGGACGACGTCGCTGGCCGCCGTCCGCGAGGCCCACCCCGAGCTGGACGCCGACGAGATGACCGGTGAGGTCGTGGGCGTCACCGGCCGGGTCATCTTCAGCCGCAACACCGGCAAGCTGTGCTTCGCCACGCTGCGCGAGGGCGGCACCGAGCTGCAGGTCATGCTCTCCCGCGACCGGGTCGGGGAGGAGGCGCTGGCGGCGTGGAAGGCCGACGTCGACCTCGGAGACCACGTGCTGGTCACCGGCGAGGTGGGCACCTCCCGGCGCGGGGAGCTGTCGGTGTTCGCCGACTCCTGGCAGCTGGCCGCCAAGGCGCTGCGCCCGCTGCCGGTGGCGCACAAGCCGATGAGCGAGGAGCTGCGGGTCCGCCGCCGCTACGTCGACCTCATCGTCCGCGACGAGGCCCGCCGCACCGTGCACCAGCGCGCCGCGGTGAACGCCGCCGTCCGGGCCGGGCTGACCTCGCGCGGCTACCTCGAGGTCGAGACGCCGATGCTGCAGGTGGTCCACGGCGGGGCCACGGCGCGCCCTTTCCGCACGCACATGAATGCATTCGACCTCGACCTGTACCTGCGCATCGCACCGGAACTGTTCCTCAAGCGGTGCATCGTGGGCGGGCTGGACCGGGTGTTCGAGATCAACCGCAACTTCCGGAACGAGGGTGCCGACTCCTCGCATTCGCCGGAGTTCGCGATGCTGGAGTTCTACGAGGCCCACGCCGACTACCAGGACATGGCCCGCACGACGCGGGAACTGGTGCAGGAATCGTGCGCGGCGCTGTTCGGCGACCACACCGCGCGGCACCACGACGGCACCGAGGTCGACCTGTCGGGGGAATGGCCGCAGGTGTCGTTGTACGGCGTCACCTCCGAGGCGCTGGGTGAGGAGATCACGCCCGGCACCACCGTCGAGCAGCTGCGCGCGCACGCCGAGCGGGTCGAGCTCGGCGTCGACCCCGCCTGGGGCCACGGCAAGCTCGTCGAGGAGCTGTTCGAGGCGCTGGTGCAGCACTCGCTGCAGGCGCCGACGTTCGTCGTGGACTACCCGACCGACACCTCGCCGCTGACCCGCGCGCACCGCAGCACGCCGGGCGTGGCCGAGAAGTGGGACCTCTACATCGGCGGCATCGAGCGCGGCACCGGCTACTCCGAGCTGGTGGACCCCACCGCGCAGCGCGAGCGGTTCACCCAGCAGGCCCTGCTGGCCGCCGCGGGCGACCCCGAGGCGATGGTGCTCGACGAGGACTTCCTCGAGGCGCTGGAGTACGGCATGCCCCCCACCGGTGGTGTCGGGATGGGCATGGACCGCTTGATGATGACGCTGACCGGTCTCGGCATCCGCGAGACCATCCTCTTCCCGCTGGTCCGTCCGCTCACTTCCTGAACAATTCGGTTCCACTCACCCCGTCGAGCAGTTCTGCGCGGTAATTGCGCATTACCGGCCGGGGTGTGGTGGAATGCATTCCGTCGCCGCCGCATTCTCGGCGGCGGAATGCACGTGGCCACAACGGGGGCCGACGACAGCAGGAGAAGAAATGGCACGCAAGGTCCAGGTCATCCTCAGCGACGACTTCGACGACGACGTCCCCGCCGACGAGACGGTGACCTTCGCCCTCGACGGCACCACCTACGAGATCGACCTGTCGGACAAGAACGCCACCGAGATGCGCGAGGTGTTCGCCAAGTACGTCGGCGCCGCCCGCAAGGTCGCCGGCCGGGGTCGCGCCTCCGGCGGGGGGCGCAGCAAGGCCACCGGTGGCACGGGTGCCGGCCGGATGGACCGCGAGCAGGCCGGCGCGATCCGCGACTGGGCCCGCAAGAACGGCCACGAGGTCAGCGACCGCGGCCGCATCCCGGCCAGCGTGGTCGAGGCCTACGAAGCCGCCCACTGAGGAAGGACCCCCTCGCCCCCCCCGGACCACGCTCCGCGCGGCCCGCGGCCCTGCGAGGGGGCCGTTCTAGCACGTCGCCAGGCCCGGTACCGGAAGGTGCCGGGCCTGCGTCGTCCGCTGAGGGCGTAACGGGTGCGGAACACCGGCCCCGGACCGGGGGTTGAGCAGGGTGGACGACACCACCTCCGGGTGTGGACGGCGCTCCGGCGCCCGTCGTCCGCGACTACAGTGGAACGACCGGTGCCCCGTTCATCGGAGAAGACACCGACGACGTCGGTCAGCAGGACCCCGCGAGGGGAGCAGCACCGCACGTCCGAGCCGGTCAGAGGGGAAGCAGCAGATGTTCGAACGGTTCACCGACCGAGCCCGACGGGTCGTCGTCCTGGCGCAGGAAGAAGCCAGGATGCTCAACCACAACTACATCGGCACCGAGCACATCCTCCTGGGCCTGATCCACGAGGGTGAGGGCGTCGCCGCCAAGGCGCTGGAGTCCCTGGGCATCTCGCTCGAGGGCGTCCGGCAGCAGGTCGAGGAGATCATCGGCCAGGGCCAGCAGGCCCCGTCCGGCCACATCCCCTTCACCCCGCGCGCCAAGAAGGTCCTCGAGCTGTCGCTGCGCGAGGCGCTGCAGCTGGGCCACAACTACATCGGCACCGAGCACATCCTGCTCGGCCTCATCCGCGAGGGCGAGGGCGTCGCCGCCCAGGTCCTGGTGAAGCTGGGTGCCGACCTCAACCGCGTCCGCCAGCAGGTCATCCAGCTGCTGAGCGGTTACCAGGGCAAGGAGCCGGCCGCTGCCGGCGGGCCCGCCGAGGGCACGCCGTCGACCTCGCTGGTCCTGGACCAGTTCGGCCGCAACCTCACCCAGGCCGCCCGCGACTCCAAGCTCGACCCGGTCATCGGGCGGGCCAAGGAGATCGAGCGGGTCATGCAGGTGCTCTCCCGCCGCACCAAGAACAACCCGGTGCTCATCGGCGAGCCCGGCGTCGGCAAGACCGCCGCCGTGGAGGGCCTGGCGCAGGCCATCGTCAAGGGCGAGGTGCCCGAGACGCTGAAGGACAAGCAGCTCTACACCCTCGACCTCGGCGCCCTCGTCGCCGGTTCCCGCTACCGCGGTGACTTCGAGGAGCGGCTGAAGAAGGTCCTCAAGGAGATCCGCACCCGCGGCGACATCATCCTGTTCATCGACGAGATCCACACCCTCGTCGGGGCCGGCGCCGCCGAGGGCGCGATCGACGCCGCCAGCATCCTCAAGCCGATGCTGGCCCGCGGTGAGCTGCAGACCATCGGCGCCACCACGCTGGACGAGTACCGCAAGCACCTGGAGAAGGACGCCGCGCTCGAGCGCCGCTTCCAGCCCATCCAGGTGTCCGAGCCGACGCTGGCGCACACGGTCGAGATCCTCAAGGGCCTGCGCGACCGGTACGAGGCGCACCACCGGATCAGCATCACCGACGCGGCCCTGGTCGCGGCGGCTACGCTGGCCGACCGTTACATCTCCGACCGCTTCCTGCCCGACAAGGCGATCGACCTGATCGACGAGGCCGGTGCCCGGATGCGCATCAAGCGGATGACCGCCCCGCCGGACCTGCGCGAGTTCGACGACCGCATCGCGGCCGTCCGCCGGGAGAAGGAGTCGGCGATCGACGCCCAGGACTTCGAGAAGGCGGCGAGCCTCCGCGACAAGGAGAAGCAGCTGCTGGGCGAGAAGTCCGAGCGCGAGAAGCAGTGGAAGGCCGGCGACATGGACGTCGTGGCCGAGGTCGACGAGGAGCAGATCGCCGAGGTCCTGGCCAACTGGACCGGCATCCCCGTCTTCAAGCTCACCGAGGAGGAGACCTCGCGTCTGCTCCGCATGGAGGACGAGCTCCACAAGCGGATCATCGGCCAGGAAGAGGCCATCAAGAGCGTCAGCCAGGCCATCCGGCGCACCCGTGCCGGGCTCAAGGACCCCCGCCGTCCCGGTGGGTCGTTCATCTTCGCCGGCCCCTCGGGCGTCGGGAAGACCGAGCTGGCCAAGTCGCTGGCCAACTTCCTGTTCGGCGACGACGACGCGCTCATCCAGATCGACATGGGTGAGTACCACGACCGGTTCACCGTGTCGCGGCTCGTCGGTGCCCCTCCCGGTTACGTCGGCTACGACGAGGGCGGCCAGCTGACCGAGAAGGTGCGGCGCAAGCCGTTCTCGGTTGTCCTCTTCGACGAGATCGAGAAGGCCCACGCGGACGTGTTCAACACGCTGCTGCAGGTGCTCGAGGACGGCCGGCTGACCGACGGCCAGGGCCGGATCGTGGACTTCAAGAACACGATCCTGATCCTGACCACCAACCTCGGCACCCGGGACATCTCCAAGGCCGTGGGTCTGGGCTTCCAGGTCGGCAACGACGACCAGAGCAACTACGACCGGATGAAGCTGAAGGTCAACGAGGAGCTCAAGCAGCACTTCCGGCCGGAGTTCCTCAACCGCATCGACGACATCGTCGTGTTCCACCAGCTGACCGAGGACGAGATCGTCCACATCGTCGACCTCATGCTCTCCCGCGTGGAGGGCCAGCTGCAGAACAAGGACATGGCGCTCGAGGTCACCCCGGCGGCCAAGAAGCTGCTCGGTGCCCGCGGGTTCGACCCCGTGCTCGGTGCGCGGCCGCTGCGCCGCACCATCCAGCGCGAGATCGAGGACGCGCTCTCGGAGAAGATCCTCTACGGCGAGCTGGCCCCCGGCCAGATCATCGTGGTGGACGTCGACGAGGACGCCGACCCGACCAAGGCCCGGTTCACCTTCCGCGGCGAGACCAAGCCGATCGACGTCCCCGACACCCCGCCGGTGGCCCTCTCGGGCGCCGACGACGAGGACGGCCAGGCCGAGTCCGCAAGCTGACGAAGGACCCCGTCCCACCCCCAGCTGCGCTCCGCGCACCCGGGGCCCCTGGGACGGGGCCGTCCCAGCGGGTCACCAGGAGGCCCGCCACCCGCTCCCCGCGGGTGGCGGGCCTCCTTCGTGCCGGGGTCAGGACGGCAGCGCGAACCGGCCGTCGTCGGTCTGCACGACCAGGCCGTCGACCAGCAGCGAGTCCAGGCACCGGCCGCGCTGCACCGCGTCGTCCCAGACGGCGTCCAGCGCGGGCTGCTCGACGGGACCGGTGGCGGCGCGCAGCACGTCCAGCAGCCGGCCGCGCACCTGCCGGTCCGTGCCGGCGAACCGCTGCACCTTCCGCGGGGGTCCGTCGTGGGCGGGGGACCCGGCCAGCCGCCACGCGCACAGCTCCCGCACCGGGCACACCCCGCAGCGGGGTGCGCCGGCCACGCAGACCAGCGCGCCGAGCTCCATGACCGCGACGGAGAACCGCACCGCCCGGTCGTGGTCGGCCGGCGCCAGCTCGGCGACGTCGGCGAGGTCGGAGGTGCGGGCGGGGGCGGCCTCGGCCCGGCCGTGCACCAGCCGGGCCACCACCCGGCGCACGTTGGTGTCGACCACCGGCTGGCGCTGCCCGTACCCGAAGCAGGCGACCGCCCGGGCGGTGTAGCTGCCGATGCCGGGCAGGGACTCCAGCACCGCGACGTCGTCGGGCACCACGTCGCCGTGGTCGGCCGCGATGGCGGCCGCGGCGGCCTGCAGGCGCAGCGCGCGCCGGGGGTAGCCGAGCTTGCCCCAGGCCCGGATGACCTCGCCGGTGGGCTCGGCGGCCAGTGCCGAGGGCCGGGGCCAGCGCGCCAGCCACTGCCGCCAGACCGGCTCCACCCGGGCCACCGGGGTCTGCTGCAGCATCACCTCGCTGACCAGCACCGCCCACGCGTCGACGCCCGGCTGCCGCCACGGCAGATCGCGGGCGGCGGAGGCGTACCAGTCGACGATCGCGTCGCCGGGGGACGGGGTGGTCACGGGGCACCAGTGTCCCAGTCGCCGCGGCAGCCCTGTCCCCGTTCCACCGCCCTCGGCGAGCCGCCCCGGCACCGGGGCCGGTCGCCGATACCGTCACCGACGTGCTGCACCCGGTCGGCGAGCTGCCCGCGGGCGTCTACTGGCGTCGGCGGGCCCTCGTGCTGGGCGCCCTGCTGTCGGTGGTCGGCGGGGGCAGCTGGCTGGCGGTGTCGGCCACCGCGACCCCCGACGGCTCGGGGACGGTCACCGCGAGCGCGACGCAGACCGCGGCGGGCGTGCCGTCGCTGGAGCAGGTGGTGCCCTCGCTGGCCGCCGTCGTCGTGCCCTCGTCGGCCCCGGTGCCCGAGCAGGAGGCGACCGCCGCCCCGGAGCCCACCGCCGCACCGGTGGTGGAGACCGCGCCGGCCGCGCCGCAGTACACCGCCGGCCAGGCCTGCACCGACGACATGATCGCCGTCGACGTGGTGCCCGAGGCGCCGCAGGCCGCGGCGGCCAGCAAGCCGACCTTCACCCTGGTGGTCACCAACACCTCGCCGGTGCCGTGCACCCGCAGCCTGGATGCCGGGCTGCGCGAGGTCGTGCTGCTCGACGCGGCCGGCACCCGCGTGTGGGGCAGCAACGACTGCTTCCCCGAGGTCAGCAGCGACCCGCGCACCCTCGCCGTCGGCGAGGCGGTCAGCATCCCCATCCAGTGGGGCGGCCTGACCAGCACCCCGGGCTGCAGCACGCCGCGGACCGCCCCGGCGCCGGGCAGCTACACGCTGCAGGGCCGGCTGGACACCAAGGTCGGCACCCCGGCGGCGTTCGTCGTCGGCTAGCTGTAGCGGTCGAGGATCGAGGTCTCGGCCAGCCGCGACAGCCCCTCGCGGATGCCGCGGGCGCGGGCCTCGCCGACGCCGTCCACGCTGAGCAGGTCCTCGATGGTGGCGGCGAGCAGCTTCTGCAGGCCACCGAAGTGGGTGACCAGCCGGTCGATGATGCCCGCGGGCAGCCGCGGCACCCGGGCCAGCAGCCGGTAGCCGCGCGGGCTGACCGGGGAGTCCAGGGCGTCGGGCGAGGTGGGCAGGCCGTAGCAGCGGGCCACCGCGGACAGGTCGAGCAGCTCGGTGGCGCTCAACGCCCGCAGGTCGGTGAGCACCTGCTCCCCGGCCGGGGCACGCCGGCCGTCGGCGGGCAGGTAGTCGCGGACCAGCAGCCCCCGGTCCTCCTCGACGCCGGCCAGCATCTCGTCCAGCTGCAGGGCCAGCAGCCGGCCGTCGGTGCCGAGCTCGATGACGAACCCCTCGATCTCGTCGGCGATCCGGCGGACCATCTCCAGCCGCTGGCTCACGCTCATGGCGTCGCGGACGGTGACCAGGTCCTCGATCTCCAGGGCCGAGAGCGTGCTGGCCACCTCGTCGAGGCGGAGCTTGTAGCGCTCGAGGGCCGCCAGCGCCTGGTTCGCGCGGGCCAGGATGGTGGTCGGGTGCTCCAGGGTGTAGCGCCGGCCGGCCACGTACACCGAGATGATGTGCATCGACTGGCTGACCGAGATCACCGGGAACCCGGTCTGCAGGGCCACCCGTTCGGCGGTGCGGTGCCGGGTGCCCGACTCCTCGGTGGGGATGGTCGGGTCGGGCATGAGGTGCACGCCGGCCCGGACGATGCGCAGGCCGTCGGCGGAGACGATGACCGCGCCGTCCATCTTGGCCAGCTCGCGCAACCGGGTGGCCGACAGCGCGACGTCGAGGGCGAACCCGCCGGTGCACAGGGACTCGACCACGCCGTCGTAGCCCAGGACGATGAGCGCGCCGGTGCGACCGGCGAGGATCCGCTCCAGGCCGTCGCGCAGGGCGGTGCCCGGGGCGATGCGCCCGAGCAGTTCGCGCAGGGCGACGTCGGGGTCCAGGGCGGGCACGGGTTGCTCCTGACGTGGGCGGGACGGCTGCGCCGAGTCTAGGTGACCGGCCTGGGCGGGGCTGGCCGCGCGGTCTCCCCGTGACCGGCCGGTGACCTGCCGCCGCCCGGCTCAGAACAGGCGGTTCAGCAGGGCACCCAGGTCGGGCACCTCGACCACCCGCAGGCCGCGCGGCACCGGGCCCGGGTCGGGCGGGACGACGGCGAGCGTGTAGCCCTGCCGGGCGGCCTCGGCCAGCCGGCGGCCGATCCCGCCCACCCGGCGGACCTCCCCGGACAGCCCGACCTCGCCGAAGGCGACCATGCCCACCGGCAGCGCCTTGTCCTTGGCCGAGGAGGCGATGGCCAGGGCGACGGCCATGTCGGCCGCGGGCTCCAGGATGCGCACCCCGCCGACGGAGGCGGCGAACACGTCGGACCCGCCCAGGGGCACCCCGCCCCGCCGCTCGACCACCGCGTTGATCATCGCCAGCCGCTGCGGGTCCAGGCCGCTGACCGCCCGCCGCGGCGAGCCACCGCCGTTGTTCGTGGCCACCAGCGCCTGCACCTCGGCCAGCAGCGGGCGGCTGCCCTCCATGGTTACCGTGACACTGCTGCCGGCCACCGGGGCAGCGCGCTTGGAGACGAACAGGTGGGAGGGGTCGGGGACGCCGACCACGCCGCCGTCGCCGATCTCGAAGCAGCCGATCTCGTCGGCCGGGCCGAACCGGTTCTTGGTGGCCCGCACCAGCCGCAGCGTGGAGTGCCGCTCGCCGTCGAAGCTGATGACCACGTCGACGAGGTGCTCCAGGGCCCGGGGCCCGGCGATCGCGCCGTCCTTGGTCACGTGGCCGACCAGGATGACGGTCATGCCGCGGGCCTTGGCCACCCCGGTGAGCGCGCTGGCCACCGCGCGGACCTGGGTGGCGCCGCCGTCGGTGCCGTCGACGGCGGGGGAGCGCACGGTCTGCACGCTGTCGAGGACCAGCAGGGAGGGGTTGACCTCCTCGACGTGGGAGAGCACCGCGGACAGCTCTGTCTCCGCGGCCAGGAACAGGTGCGGGTGCAGGGCCCCGATGCGCTCGGCCCGCAGCCGCACCTGGGCCGCGGACTCCTCGCCCGAGACGACCAGGGTGGGCCCGTGGGCCTCGGCCACCCGGTGGGCGACCTCGAGCAGCAGGGTGGACTTGCCCACCCCGGGCTCGCCGGCGACCAGCAGCACGGCGCCGGGCACCAGGCCCCCGCCCAGGACGCGGTCGAACTCGCCGATGCCGGTGGGCACCGCGCGGGAGCCCTCGAGCTCGACCTGGGCGATCGGCCGGGCCCGGCCGCTGACCGGGCCGGGGGCCACGGCGCGCAGACCGCCCGAGGCGCCGCCGCCGACCTCGGACAGGGTGCCCCAGGCCTGGCACTCGGGGCAGCGGCCCACCCAGCGCGGCGAGGTGGCCCCGCACTCGCTGCAGCGGTGGGCGGGGCGGGACTTCACGACGGTGGGCGGCACGACCCCATGGTGGACCGGGGGTACGACAGAACCGCGGAGGTCACCCCTCGGCGGCGCCGCCCTCGTCGTGGAAGTCGAACTGCTCGCCGCGGGGCAGGTCGAGCGAGGGGGTGCCGACCAGGACGGGGAGGGTGACCTCGCCGGCGTCGCGGAAGGTGAAGGTGACCTCGAGCGACTGGGCCGGGGTGAGGGCCTCGGTGAGCCCGGTCAGCGTGACCTGGGGACCGCCGTCGCCGACGTAGACGTTGCTGCCGGCCGGGATGGTGAACCCGGTGGGGGAGGCGTCGCCCGAGGCGGTGGGGTCGACGACCTCGTAGGACTCGAAGCCCGGGCCCGAGATGTCGGTCAGCTCGTCGTCGGAGGTGCCGGAGTTGGCGATGGCGACCAGCAGCCGCGCGTCGCCGCCCTCCTCGTAGACCCCGCTCTGCGGGTAGGCGGTGGTGGCCGTGCGCAGGTGGATGCTGCCGAGGTCGGCCTGGCCGCCGCGGATGTCCCGCTCCTGGGTGGCGGTCTGGGCGATCTGGCCGGCACTGCAGGCCGACAGCACCGCCGGGGACAGCACCAGCACACCGATCGTGGCGGCGCGCAGCACGCGGTTCACGGCGGGAGACCTCCTCCGGCAACCGGTGGGCACCGGGTGCGTTCGTCCAACTCGAGTCGCGGGCAGCGTATCGGTCTGCCCACGATGCGCGCGTGGCGGTGACCGGCGTGGCTGACGACGACCCCGGGGAGGACCCGGCACTGGCCGACTTCCCGGCCCGCGCGCCGGACACCCGGCGGTGGTGCTTCGCCGACCAGCTCGGCCCGCACTTCCTGGACGACCCGCACCAGGAGGTGCTGCTGGTCGAGTCCCGCGCGGTGTTCCGGCGGCGCCGGTTCCACCGGCAGAAGGCCCACCTGCTGCTGTCGGCGCTGCGCCACCGGGCGGCCGAGCTGGGCGACCAGGCCCGCTTCCTGCAGACCACCACCTACGGCGAGGCCCTGGACGCCGTCGACGAGCCGCTGAGCGTCTGCGCGCCCACGACCTGGCCGGCGCGGGACTTCGTGCTGGCCCGCGACGGCGTCCAGGTGCTCGCCTCGCGCGGCTTCGTCACCGACGAGCAGACGTTCCGCCGCTGGGCGTCCGGCCGCGGCGGCGACGGGGGCAAGCGGCTGCTGATGGACGACTTCTACCGGGCCGCCCGCCAGCACCACGACGTCCTGATGGAGGGTGGCGAGCCCACCGGCGGGAAGTACAACTTCGACCACGACAACCGGGAGCCGCCGCCGAAGGATGGCAGCTCGCCCGCGCCGGAGCCGTGGATCCCGGCCGAGGACGAGATCGACGAGCAGGTGCGGGCCGACCTCGACCGCTGGGAGGCCGACGGCGACGTCTGCTTCGTCGGCGACGACGGGCCCCGGCTGTTCCCGGTCACCCGGCGGGAGACCCTGCACCGGCTGCGCGACTTCCTGGCCCACCGGCTGGCCGCCTTCGGCCCGCACGAGGACGCGATGCTCGCCGGCGAGCCGTGGCTGGCGCACTCGCTGCTGTCGGCGCCGATGAACCTGGGTCTGGTCGACCCGGCCGAGGTGGTGCAGCGGGCGGAGAAGGCCTACCGCGACGAGGGCCTGCCGCTGAACTCGGTGGAGGGGTTCGTCCGGCAGGTGATGGGCTGGCGGGACTACATCTGGCACCTGTACTGGCACCTGGGCCGGGACTACCGGCACGGCAACGCCCTGGGCGCGCACGCCGAGGTGCCGGCCTGGATGGCCGAGCTGGACACCACCGACCTGGACGCCGCGTGCCTGTCCGGGGTGGTCGGCGACCTGCGCTCGCGCGGCTGGCTGCACCACATCCCCCGGTTGATGGTGCTGGGCAACTACGCGCTGCAGCGGGGGATCGAGCCGCTGGCGATGACCGACTGGATGCACCGCACCTTCGTCGACGCCTACGACTGGGTGATGGTGCCCAACGTGGTGGGCATGAGCCAGCACGCCGACGGGGGCGTGCTGGCCACCAAGCCCTACGCGGCGGGCGGTGCCTACATCGACCGGATGAGCGACTACTGCGGTGGCTGCCGGTACGACCCGAAGAAGCGGCTGGGGGAGGACGCCTGCCCGTTCACCGCCGGCTACTGGGGGTTCCTGGACCGGGTCGAGGACACCCTGGCCGGCAACCGGCGGATGGCCCAGCCGCTGGCCGGCCTGCGGCGCCTGAAGGACCGCGAGGCGGTCGTGGAGCAGGAGCAGCAGCGGGGGACCGACCCCTACTGAACGGCACCGCCACCGACGAGCAGCAGGACGACGTCGACCACCGTCAGCAGCATCACCGCCGGGAACGCCGCCGCCCGGAACCGGGCGGTGCCGGCGAGGGCGGCCACCACCAGGGCGGGGACGGCGACCACCAGCGCGACCCAGCCCACCACCGACGGCGGACCGGCCGGGCCGAGCACCAGCACCAGCGATGCCGCCCCGAGCAGACCCGCGGCGACCAGGGCGGAGACGGTGGCGCCGAGCCGGTGCGGGAGCCCGCGCACGCCGGTGGCCGCGTCGTCCTCCAGGTCGGGGGCGACGTTGGCCAGGTGCGCGGCCCCGCCGAGCAGCGCGCCCGCCGCGACCAGCCACCACGGCGCCACCGGGGTGCCCGGCGCGGCGGCCACGACGCCGGCGGGCAGCAGCCCGAAGGCCACCAGGTAGGGCAGCATCGAGGCCGCCGTCCGCTTCAGGCCCGCGTTGTAGGCCCAGCCGCCGGCCACGACGCCCAGCAGCAGCACCCCGGGCGCGGGGCCCAGGGCCAGGGAGAGCACGACGGCCAGGACGACGGCGGCCAGCGCGGCGGCGCGCAACCGCGCGGGCGTGACCAGCCCCTGCACGGTCGGCTTGTCCGCCCGGGCGACCGCGGCGTCGCGCCCGGCGTCCAGCCAGTCGTTGCTCCACCCGATGGAGGCCTGCCCGGCCAGCACGGCGAGCCCGACCAGGGCGGTGCGGGCGGCCCCGGCGCCCGACGCGAGGGCGAGCAGGGTGGCCACCGCGGTGACCGCGACGGTGGGCCCGAGGTGGGTCGCCAGCGCCATCGCCGTGACGGCGCGCACAGGCCCCGACCGGGGCCGCTCGCCCGGCACACGCACACCAACCACCCCTCTGTCAACCCCTCCCTGACCAGCGACAAGCCCCTGACCTGCACGTTTGGCAGGACCAACCAGTTCTTCCCCACCTGTCCCGTGGTATTCTGGGCGACAGCGAAAGGGGTCACACACACATGGGCTTCACTGTCGGCGAGACCGTCGTCTACCCGCACCACGGCGCAGCGCTCATCGAGGCGATCGAGAAGCGGACCATCAAGGGTGAGGAGAAGGCCTACCTCGTGCTCAAGGTCGCCCAGGGCGACCTGACCGTACGGGTCCCGGCCGACAACGCGGAGATCGTGGGTGTCCGCGACGTCGTCGGCCAGGAGGGCCTGAACAAGGTCTTCGAGGTGCTGCGTGCCCCGCACACCGAGGAGCCGACCAACTGGTCGCGCCGCTACAAGGCCAACCTCGAGAAGCTGGCCTCCGGTGACGTGAACAAGGTGGCCGAGGTCGTCCGCGACCTCTGGCGCCGTGACAAGGACCGCGGCCTGTCGGCCGGGGAGAAGCGGATGCTGTCCAAGGCCCGCCAGATCCTGGTCAGCGAGCTCGCGCTCGCCGAGGGCACCAACGAGGACAAGGCCGAGGTGCTGCTCGACGAGGTCCTCGCCAGCTGACCTCCCGCACCGCTCGTCCGAGGGGCCCCCGACCACCTGGTCGGGGGCCCCTCGTGCATCCGGGAGACTGCCCGCATGCAGCTGCCGCTGGTCGGGGTCGGGGTCGACGTGCACGCCCTGGAGGCGGGTCGCCCGCTGTGGGTGGCCGGCCTGCACTGGCCCGGGGCCGAGGCCGGGCTGGCCGGGCATTCCGACGGCGACGTCGTGGCCCACGCCGCCTGCGACGCGCTGCTGAGCGCCTCGGGGGTCGGCGACCTCGGCGGGGTGTTCGGCACCTCGCGCCCGGAGTACGCCGGCGCCTCGGGGCTCACTCTGCTGGCCGAGACCGCCCGGCTGGTCCGCGCGGCCGGGTTCGACGTCGGCAACGTCGCCGTCCAGCTGGTCGGGAACACCCCGCGGCTGAGCGGCCGGCGCGCCGAGGCCGTGCAGGTCCTCGAGGAGGCGCTGGGTGCCGTCGTCCGGCTGACCGCGACCACCACCGACCGGCTCGGCCTCACCGGTCGCGGCGAGGGCCTGGCCGCCGTCGCCACCGCGCTGGTCGTCGCCCGGGCCTGACCCGGACCTCTCCCACCCCGTGCGCACCCGCGCCCGGGGCCCCCGGGGTGCCCGCGCGCGGCAGCCGCGGCGGTGCCTCTTGCATCGGTGTGGTCCACCCCATACATTCCCTGGGCAGACGTGCAAACCGTTGTCACAAATGTGCAGACCAGGGAGTTCGTCATCACTGCCATCGCGCACCAGCCGCCTGTCCAGGACGGCCGCCCCGTCGCGCCGTCCAGCGACCCCACGACCGCCCGCACCTCGCTGGCCACCATGTGGAAGATCCGCCGCTTCGAGGAGGCCGTCGACGACCTGTTCGCCCGGGGCCTGATGCACGGCACCATGCACCTGTCGATCGGCCAGGAGGCCAGCGCGACCGGTGTGTGCCTGGCCCTCCGCGAGCGCGACGCCATCACCAGCACCCACCGGGGCCACGGCCACTGCATCGCGCAGGGAGCCGACCTGACCCGGATGATGGCCGAGCTGCTGGCCAAGGAGAGCGGCTACTGCCGCGGCCGCGGCGGCTCGATGCACATCGCCGACGTCGCCACCGGCAACCTCGGCGCCAACGGCATCGTCGGCGGCGGCATCCCGATCGCCGCCGGTGCGGCGCTGGCCTACAAGATGCGCGGCGAGGACCGCGTGGTCGCGAGCTTCTTCGGCGACGGCGCGACCAACGAGGGCGCCTTCCACGAGGGCCTCAACCTGGCCGCGATCTGGGACCTGCCGGTGGTCTTCGTGTGCGAGAACAACAAGTACGGCATGAGCTTCTCCACCGAGTTCTCGATGGCCGTGCCGCACGTGGCCGAGCGCGCCGCGGCCTACGGCATGCCCGGCGTCACCGTCGACGGCAACGACCTCGACGCGGTGCACGCCGCGGCCGCCGAGGCCGTCGACCGCGCCCGGGGCGGCGGCGGCCCGACCCTGATCGAGGCCGAGACCTACCGCTGGAAGGGCCACAGCAAGAGCGACAAGAACCTCTACCGCACCCGCGAGGAGATCGCGGAGTGGCGCGAGCGCGACCCCATCGTCGCCTTCGAGACGAAGGTGACCGGGTCCGGTCTGCTCACCGCGGACGACGTCGCGGCCGCCCGCGACGAGGCCACCGAGGCCGTCAAGGCCGCCGTCCGCGAGGCCAACTCCGGGGTCGACGCCGACCCCGGTGACCTGCTCGACGCCGTCTTCGCCCCCGCCGACACCCAGGACGTGACCCGATGACCGCCACCGCGCAGGACGCAGCCGCGAGCACCGCCGCCGCGCGCGGCGAGATGACCTACTCCGAGGCCATCCGCGAGGGCCTGGCCGAGGCCATGGCCGCCGACGACCGCGTCTTCATGCTGGGCGAGGACGTCGGGGTCTACGGCGGGGCCTTCGGGGTGAGCGGTGACCTGGTGCACCGGTTCGGCAAGGAGCGGGTGCGCGACACCCCCATCTCCGAGCTCGGCATCGTGGGGGCCGCCGTCGGTGCCGCGCTGGCCGGCATGCGGCCGATCGTGGAGATCCAGTTCTCCGACTTCACCTGCCAGGCGATGGACCAGATCGTCAACCAGGCCGCCAAGATCCACTTCATGCTCGGAGGGGCGGTGTCGGTGCCCATGGTGCTGCGCACCCCGCTGGGCTCGGGCACCGGCGCCGCGGCGCAGCACTCGCAGAGCCTGGAGGCGTGGTTCGCCCACGTGCCCGGCCTCAAGGTGGTCATGCCCAGCACCGTGTCCGAGGTGAAGGGCCTGCTGCTGGCCGCCATCGACGACCCCAACCCCGTCGTGTTCCTCGAGCACAAGCTGCTCTACCGCACCAAGGGCGTCGTCCCCGCCGGCGCGGACCGCGTGCCGCTGGGGAAGACGGTCGTCCGCCGCCAGGGCGCCGACCTGACCATCGTGGCCACCGGCGTGATGGTGGGCCGCAGCCTGGAGGCCGCCGAGCGGCTGGCCGCCGAGGGCATCGAGGCCACCGTCGTCGACCCGGTCACCCTCACCCCGCTGGACGAGGCGCCCATCCTGGACGCCGTCCGCCGCACCGGACGTGTCCTGCTGGTGCAGGAGGCCCCCGGGCACGTCGGCTACATGGGCGAGATCGCCGCCCGGATCGCCGGCTCGTCGGCGATCTACAGCCTCGAGGCGCCGATCAAGCGGCTGTGCGGGCTCGACGCGCCCATGCCCTACGCCCCGGCGCTGGAGTCGGCGATGGTCCCGCAGCTGGACGACGTCGTGACCACCGCCCGCGCGCTCGCCACCCAGGAGGCCTGAGCCGTGGCGCGTGTGCCCGTCCGCATGCCCAAGATGTCGATGACCATGACCGAGGGCGAGCTGTCGCACTGGGCCATCGGCGTCGGCGACGAGATCGCCTCCGGCGACGTGATCTGCGAGGTGCTCACCGACAAGGTGGACATGGAGGTCGAGAGCCCGGCCACCGGCACCCTCGTGGAGATCGTCCACGAGTCGGGGATCGTGCCCGTCGGCGAGCCGATCGGCTGGATCGAGGCCGACGGCGACTCCTTCACCGACCTGCTCGACTTCGGTGACCCCGCGGAGCCGGCCGCCGCCGGCGACGAGCTGGGCTCCGACGGCGCCGACGCACCCACCCCCGAGCCGCAGCAGGCGCCCGCGCCCGCACCGGCGACCGCGGGGGCGGCGTCGACCGGTCCGGTCGCGGCGGTCCCGAAGGCCCGGGCCATGGCGTCCGAGGCCGGTGTCGACCTGCGGTCGATCACCCCGACCGGCCCCGGCGGCGTGGTGTCCATCGCCGACGTGCAGGGTGCCATCGACGCCGCTGCGCAACCGGCCGCGGAGGTGCCCGCCGCCGAGGCCCCGGCCGCGGCCAAGCCGCTGACCCCGCCGCAGCGCAAGCGGGCCGCAGCGCAGGCCCAGTCGGCCCCGGTGCCCGAGCCGGCCCCCGCACCGGTGCCCGCGCCGGCGCCGGTGGCGCCAGCTGCCCCGGCCACCGGGCAGGTCAGCGCCAAGGTCGCGGCGGTCCGGCGGGCCGTGGCCCGCAAGATGACCGAGAGTGCGGCCATCCCGCAGTTCACGGTCTGGCGGGACCTGGTGCTCGACACCGCGGACGGGCACCGCGACGGGTTGTCCTGGACCACGGTGCTGCTGCAGAGCTACGCCCGCGCGCTGCTGCAGGTGCCGCGGCTGCTCGACCGCTGGGACGGCGAGAACGCGGTGCCCACCGGCGGACCGGTCGTCGCGCTGGCGGTGGACACCCCCGAGGGGCTCATGGTGCCGACCTTCACCGCACCCGAGAGCCAGAACCCGCGCAGGCTCGACGAGGACCTGCGCGCGGTGGCGGGGGCAGCCCGCACGGGCAAGGTCGACGCCGCGCACCAGGCGGTGGCCAACGCCAGCCTGTCCAACCTGGGCGGCCTCGGCGTCGACCGGTTCCAGGCCCTGATCACCCCTCCGCAGGGCAGCGTGCTCGCCCTGGGGTCGATCAGCCGCCGCCCGGTCGCCGTCCCCGGCGGCATCGGCACCGCGCTGGTGGTCACCGCGGGCCTGACCGTCGACCACCGGGTCGGCGACGGCGCCGACGGCGCCCGGTTGCTCGCCCTCATGGCCGACGACCTGGCCTGACCCACGCGGGCGCGAGGACGCCCCCACGCGCCGCAGGCCGTCCCCGTGCCGGCCTGCGGCGCCCCGCCTACCCCCTCCCGGGCCGACGACGTCCTGGGAGGGCCCGCCCCGGTCGCGCCGCCGTCGCCGCGCCCGGGGCCTCGGCGTGCCCGGACCCGGGAGTCGCGTGCGCACAGATGTGCAGAAAATCTGGAAATAGGTGCGTCAGGTACTTGCGGGTGGTCCCTGTCACATGCCACTGTGCGTCGCGCAACAACGTGCACAACGGTGCAGACGCGATGGACGGAGGTGACGATGCCTGCTCCCCGAGATCTGGAGCTCCTGGTGGCCGCGGCCCGGCTGTACTACCTGGAGAACCAGTCGCAGGCCGAGGTGGCCCAGCGGCTGGGCACCAGCCGCAGCAACGTCTCCCGCATGCTCGCATCCGCCGTCGAGCAGGGCGTCGTCGAGATCCGGGTGAACGACCCGGCCGGCCGCGACCGCGAGCTCGAGGAGGCCCTGCGCACCCGCTTCGGCCTGCGCGCCGTCCGCGTCGCCCAGCGCACCGCCGCCGGCGACGCCGACCAGCAGGTCGGCGTCCAGGCCGGCCGGCTGCTGCTCGACGAGCTGCACGACGGCATGGTCGTCGCGCTGTCGTGGGGGAGCGCCCTGCAGTCGATGGTCTGGCACACCACCGCCGAGCACGACTACGCGGTCAAGCTGGTCCAGCTCGTCGGCGGGCTGTCCGCCGTGGAGAACGAGGTCTCCGGCCACGAGCTGGTCCGCGAGCTCGCCTCCCGGCTGGGCGCCACCTACCGCTACCTGCACGCCCCGGCGACGCTGACCACCGCCGCCGCCCGCGACGCCCTCGCCGAGGAGGCCAGCGTCGAGCAGGCCCTGGCCGAGGCCCGGCGGGCCGACATCGCCTTCGTCGGCATCGGCACCCCGGCCCACGGGTCGTCGGCGGCCATCCTCTCCGCGCTCGCCCTCGACGCCGAGGAGGCCTCGCAGCTGCGCAAGGCCGCCCCGGTCGGCGACATCGCCGCCCGCTACTTCGACGCGGACGGCAACCCCGTCCTGGGCGCGGTGCACGAGCGGGTGCTCGCCGTGACCCTCTCCGACCTCGCCGCCATCCCCACCGTCGTCGGCGTCGCCTGCGGCCGGGTCAAGGCCGCCGGCGTCCTGGGTGCCCTGCGCGGGCGCCTGGTCGACGTCCTGGTGTGCGACGAGAGCCTGGCCCGCGCCGTCCTGGCACTGGCCCGCGACACCGACCGCACGTCCGACACCGACGAGAGCGAGGCACTGCGATGAGCTGGGCGATCCTGCTGGTCCCCGTCGTCCTGGGGACCGTCCTGCAGCTGTGGCTGACCAGCAAGCAGACCACCGCCTGGGCCCGGGAGCTGCGCCGCCTGCGGCCCCTGGGCGCCACCGCCGTCGGCGCCGGCGGGCGCCGCTACCGCGGGGGTCGCGCGTTCGTCGCGATCGCGGTGGCCGACAAGCGCATCACCGGCGCCTTCACCCTCCGCGGGTTCACCACCTTCGCCCGGCCCACCCCGCTGGACGCCCTGGTCGGCGTCCGGCTGGCGGTGGTCGCCGGCGACCGGCCCGTCGAGGGCCTCACCAAGCCCGAGCGGGAAGCCGCTCGACAGGCCGCGGAGATGCTCCGCGCCGCCCTGGCCGGCCGTCCCGGCGCCACCAGCACCACCGGGACGACGGCCTCCACCCCCGCGGGGGTGTCCAGCCCGGCGTGACCCGCCGGGGTCCCACCCCGCACGACCACCGCACCACCGCCCGACCGACCCACCGCACCACGGGAACGGTCTCCCCGCCGTGCCCACCCGCCCCCACCACCCCTGCCACGCATCCCTAGGAGGGACGCACGCATGTCAGTACTGGCAGCCACGGACACCTCGCAGGCACAGGACCCCACCGGCTTCTTCGGTGTCCTCGCCCACGCCGCCGAGTGGTTCATCGGCCTCTTCCAGGCGGGCGCGACGAACTTCGTCGGCCTGCTCACCGGGATCATCCCGCTGCTCATCGTCCTGCTGACCGCCGTCAACGCCCTGGTCAGGGCGATCGGCGTCGAGCGCATCGAGCGCTTCGGCGAGCTCGCCGCCCGCCCCGGCATCCAGTGGTACCCGGTCCGCTACCTGGTGCTGCCGGTCCTGTCGGTCTTCTTCCTGACCAACCCCATGTGCTACACGATGGGCCGGTTCCTCCCGGAGAAGTACAAGCCCGCCTTCTACGACTCCTCGGTGAGCTTCGTGCACCCGATCCTCGGCCTGTTCCCGCACGCCAACCCCGGTGAGCTGTTCGTCTACTACGGCATCGCCGCCGGCATCACCACCCTGGGCCTCGGCCTGGGTGACCTCGCCGTCCGCTTCCTGCTGGTCGGCATGGTCGTCATCCTCATCCGCGGTGTGGTCACCGAGCTCATCACCGCGCGTCTCCTGGCCCGCAACACCCGCACCGAGGGAGCCCTGGCGTGAGCACCGCAACCACCGAGAAGCCGGCGAAGAGCGGCAACGGCGTCGCGAGCAAGGCCAGCAGCCTCCTGGTCCGGGTCGGCAAGGCCGTCGGTGGCGTCGTCGGCGTCCTCTACCAGGCCGGCCGCGACACCATCGACACCGTCATCCGCAACATCATCCCGTTCATGGCCTTCGTCTCGGTCATCGTCGGGATCGTCAACTACACCGGCCTGGGCAACGCCCTGGCCAACGTCGTCGCCCCCCTGGCGTCGAACCTGATCGGCCTGCTGGCGATCTGCATCTTCTGCGCCATCCCGGTGCTGTCGCCGGTGCTCGGCCCCGGTGCGGTCATCGCGCAGGTCGTCGGCGTCCTGCTCGGCACCCGCATCGGCGCCGGGGACATCCCGCCGCAGTACGCCCTGCCGGCGCTGTTCGCCATCAACCCGCAGGTCGGCTGCGACTTCATCCCCGTCGGCCTGGCCCTGGGCGAGGCCGAGCCCGAGACCGTCGAGGCCGGCGTCCCGGCGGTGCTGTTCAGCCGCCTGGTCACCGGGCCGATCGCGGTCGTGATCGCGTACTTCGCCAGCTTCGGGATGTACTCGTCCAACTGACCCACCCGAGCACCACCGCAACGAAGAGGAGCACGAGATGCCCGAGTACAAGTCCGTCACCATCAGCAAGGGCCGCGGTGGATGGGGAGGCCCCCTCACCATCACCCCGACCGCCGACAAGCCGCTGATCTACAGCGTCACCGGCGGGGGCATCCACCCCGTGGCTGCCAAGATCGCCGAGCTGACCGGCGGCGAGGCCTTCGACGGCTTCAAGAGCTCCGCCCCGTTCGACAAGATCGCCGTGGCCGTCATCGACTGCGGCGGCACCGCCCGCGTCGGCGTCTACCCGATGAAGAAGGTCATGACCGTCGACGTGCACGCCACGTCGCCGTCGGGCCCGCTGGCCTCCTTCATCAAGGAGGACATCTTCGTCTCCGGCGTCGGCGTCGCGGACGTGGTCGAGAAGTGACCACCCCCGAGGTGACGGTGGAGGAGCAGGTCCTCTACTCCTCCACCGTCACCGCGGTCGGGGAGCAGGTCGGGATGTTCGTCTCCGACCACGGGATCCTGGTCCTGTTCGGTGCCGACTCCCCGGCCGAGCTGCACGACTTCTCCGCCCTGCACGAACCGACGGTGGCCAGCGCCGGCCCCCGCCCCGGCGACGTCGTCGAGCTGGGGGGCACCCGCATCCCCGTGCTCGCCGTCGGCGCGGTGGTCGAGGCCAACCTGGTCAACCTCGGCCACATCGACTTCAAGGCCAACGGTGCGACCGAGGCGGACATGCCCGGTGACTGCAACCTCCCCGTCGGCTCGCTCGTGCTCCCGCAGCCGGGCGACACCTTCCGCATCCTGCGACCGGCCGGTCCGGTCGCCACCCCCGAGGACGCCTCATGAGCTACAGCTCCCGTCTCGCCGCCCTGGCGGCGCAGCGCGGCCGTCCGGTCCGCATCGCCCTGGTCGGCGCCGGCCAGATGGGCCGCGGGTTCGCCGCCCAGGCCCACCGGATGACCGGCGTGCACGTCTCCGCCGTCGTCGACGTCGTCGCCGAGCGCGCGTCGGAGGCCCTGGTCGGCACCGGCCAGCAGCCGGTCATCAGCCACGACCTCGACGAGGTCGTCCGCGTGGTCGAGAGCGGGGGCGCCGTCGCCCTCGACGACCTGTCCATGCTCACCGACCTGCCCGTCGACGTCGTCGTCGAGGCCACCGGCGTGCCCGAGATCGGCGCGCAGGTCGCGGTCCGCTGCCTGCTGGCCGGCAAGCACATCGCCACGCTGAACGTCGAGTCCGACGTGACCATCGGCCGGCTGCTGCACGACCTGGCCCAGTCCTCCGGCGCGATCTACTCGATCTGCCGCGGCGACGAGCCCGTCGAGTGCAAGATCCTCGTCGACTACGCCCGTGACCTCTCCATGGAGGTCGTCATGGCGGGCAAGGGCAAGAACAACCCGCTGAACCCGTCGGCGACGCCCGCTTCGCTCACCGAGGAGGCGCAGCGCAAGGGCATGAACCCGAAGATGCTGTGCAGCTTCGTGGACGGCTCCAAGGCCATGATCGAGATGGCCGCGCTGGCCAACACCACGGGCCTGGGCGTCTCCACCCGCGGCATGCACGGCCCGGCGTCGACCGTCCCGACCCTGCAGGACACCTTCGCCCTCGTCGAGGACGGCGGCGTGCTGGAGAAGGCCGGCGTCGTGGACTACTGCACCGGCCCGGTGGCGCCCGGCGTGTTCGTCGTCGTCCGCACCGACGACCCCTACGTCAACCACGAGCTGTCCTACCTGCAGATGGGCACGGGCCCGTACTTCGCCCTCTACCGGCCCTACCACCTGGCCAGCGTCGAGGCCCCGCTCACGGTGGCCGAGATGGTCCTGGACAACCGTGCCAGCCTGACCTCGGAGTTCTGGACCGCCGAGGTCGGCGCGGTCGCCAAGAGCGACCTGGCCGCGGGCACCGTGCTCGAGGGCGTGGGCGGTGCGCACGTGCACGGCTTGATCGAGGACGCCGCGGACTTCGCCGCCGGCAACCGGGTGCCGCTGGGCGTCATCGCCCACGCCCGCCTGGTCCGGGACGTCAAGGCGGGGGAGTACCTCACCTACGACGACGTCGAGCTCGCGCAGGACTCGGTCATCGTCGCGCTGCGCAAGCTGCAGGACGCCACCCCGGCCGGCACCGCGCCGTCCGAGGCCGACCTGGTGGCCGCGCTGGGCGGCGTCCCCGCCTGAGCCCGGGCCCTACGCTGGCCGGGTGACGCGTGACCCGTCCCCGCCGCGGGCAGCCCTCGTGCTGCTCGCGGCGGGGACCGGTTCGCGGACGGGGCACCGCACCAACAAGGTGTTCCTGCCGCTGGCCGGCCGGCGGGTGTTCGTCTGGACCCTGGACGCCACCGCGCACGACCCCGGCATCGGGCCCGTGGTGCTGGTCGTGCGGGCCGACGAGGTCGAGGCCGCGCACACAGTGCTGGCCCGCGAGGCGGCCGGCCGCGACGTCCGCGTCGTCGTCGGGGGAGCCAGCCGGCACGCCTCGGAGTGGGCAGCGGTGCAGGAGCTGCTGCCGTCGATCGAGCGGGGGGAGGTGGACGTGGTGCTCATCCACGACGCCGCCCGCCCGCTGAGCGGTCCGGGCCTGTTCCGCGACGTCGCCGCGGCCGCCCGCCAGCACGGCGGGGCGGTCCCCGGCCGCCGACAGCCGGGCCTGCTGCACCGCGACGGGCTCGCCGTCCGCGCCGGGGAGGCCGTCGGCGTGCAGACCCCGCAGGGGTTCACCGCCCGCGAGCTGGTGGCGGCCTACCGGGCCGCCGCGGACGCCGGCTTCGAGGGCTCGGACACCGCCGCGAGCATCGAGCGGTTCGCCCCCGGGGTGCGCATCTGCAACGTGCCCGGCAGCTCGACCAACATCAAGATCACATACGCCGAGGACCTGTTCCTCGCCGAGGCGCTGCTCGCGCGGTCCTCGTTCGACGTCCGCCGGCTGGGACCCGGAGCGGCAGGGGGGAGCTGACGTGGAGCAGGAGTACGCCGAGCTGACCTGCACCGCCTGCGGGCGCACCGTGGAGCACGAGCTGCGGCACGTGGGCCGGCTGCTGGCCACCACCACCTGCACCGCCTGCGGCCACGTCGTGGAGGTCGTGCCCCGCTCGATGCTGACCGGCTACCTGCACGACCTCGAGCACCGGGTGACCAGCAAGCCGGTGCGGATGGCCCGCCGTGCCCGCCGCGACCCGCTGCGCTTCGCCCGCGAGCTGCCCGGGGCGCTGCTGCGCCAGCCCGGCAAGCTGCTCGCCGAGCTCGGCACGCTCATCCGCGGCCGCTGAGGCTCAGCGTTCCCGGAGCCGGCCGCGCAGCCCGTGCAGGCACTCCATCAGGACGACGTCGTCGGCGTCGGTGAGCCGCCGCCCGGCCGAGGGCACCTCGAAGGGCACCACCGTGCCCAGGCCGTCCAGCGCCTCGAGCACCGCGGTCAGGTCGGCCAGCCCGCCGGCGGTCGGCAACCGCGCCGCCAGCGCGTCGAGCAGTCCGGCGCCCACCGCGACGGGGGAGGCCAGTGCGCTGAGCGCGTCCCGGTCGACGGTGCCCACCACGGCGCCGTCGACGACCTCCTTGACCGTGTCGGTGACCGGCCGGACGCCGACCACCACCCCCCGGGGGCCGGCCGCGGCCAGCAGCTGCACCGCCTCCCGGACCGCCGACGCCGGCAGGAGCGGGCACAGCGCGTCGTGCAGCACCAGGCCCTCGGTGGCCAGCGACCGCCAGTGCTCCCCGGGGTGCAGGCCGAGCGCCCCGGCGGTGCCCCGGCCCAGCACCCGGACCTGCAGCGTCGCCACCGCGCCGAGGGTGTCGACCCCGTGGCCCAGCAGCGGCCGGCCCTGCAGGCGCAGCCCCGGGATGCCGGCGGGGTTCTCCACGACCAGGCCGAGCAGGCCGGTGCCCCGGGCGGGGCCGCGGGAGGGCGCGGAGGCGCCGGGCGTGGGCATCCTCTTCACGTTACTGAGCCCGCACGCCCGCACCGGAACCGGCGTCGGACCGCCCATCCGTAGACTCCCGGCGGTGGACCTCCGGCTGTACGACTCGGCCGCGCACGCCGTGCGCGACTTCACCCCCCTGCGGGCCGGCCGGGTGTCGATGTACGTCTGCGGGCTCACCGTCCAGGGCCCCCCGCACATCGGCCACGTCCGCGCCGCGCTGGCCTTCGACGTGCTGCGCCGTTGGTTCACCGCGCAGGGCCTGGAGGTCACCTTCGTCCGCAACGTCACCGACGTCGACGACAAGATCCTGACCAAGGCCGCAGCGTCCGGCACGGAGTGGTGGGACTGGGCCTACCGCAACGAGCTGGCCTGCACCCGCGCCTACCAGGTGCTGGGCACCCTGCCGCCCACCTACGAGCCCCGGGCCACCGGCCACGTGCCCGAGATGGTGGAGATGATCGGCCGGCTGGTCGAGCGCGGGCACGCCTACGCCGCCGGCGGCGACGTGTACTTCGACGTCCGGTCGTGGCCGTCCTACGGCGAGCTCACCGGGCAGAAGCTCGAGGACCTGCAGCCCGCCGGCGACGCCGACACCGACGACCTCAAGCGCGACCCCCGCGACTTCGCGCTGTGGAAGGCGCACAAGCCCACCGACCCGGCCACCGCCTCCTGGGACACCCCCTGGGGCCGTGGGCGGCCGGGCTGGCACCTGGAGTGCTCGGCCATGGCGCACAAGTACCTGGGCGAGGAGTTCGACATCCACGGCGGCGGGCTGGACCTGCGCTTCCCGCACCACGAGAACGAGCAGGCGCAGTCCCGCGCCGCCGGCGACCCGTTCACCCGGTACTGGCTGCACAACGGCTGGGTCACCCTGGGCGGGGAGAAGATGAGCAAGTCGATGGGCAACACCGCCCTGGTCGACGAGGTCGTCACCCGGGTCCGCCCGGTGGAGCTGCGCTACTACCTCGTCGCCCCGCACTACCGGTCGACCATCGAGTTCACCGACGCCGCGCTGGCCGAGGCCGGCGCCGCCTACCGCCGGCTGGAGTCCTTCGTCCGCCGCGCCGCCGAACGGGTCGGCACGGTCGAGGGCGGCCGGCTGCCCGACGCCTTCGTCGCCGCGCTCGACGACGACCTGGGGACGCCGGCCGCGGTCGCCGTCGCCCACGAGCACGCCCGGGCCGGGAACACCGCCCTGGCCGACGGCGACGACGCGGCGGTGGCCGCCGAGCTCGGCGCGGTGCGGGCGATGCTCGGCGTCCTGGGCCTGGACCCGCTGGACCCGCAGTGGGCCGCCGGTGGGGCCGACGACCGGCTGGCCGAGGTCACCGACGGGTTGGTGCGGCTGGCGCTGGACCAGCGCGCCGCCGCCCGGGCCCGCAAGGACTACGCGGCCGCGGACGCGATCCGCGACCAGCTGACCACCCTCGGCGTCGTCGTCGAGGACACCCCGTCCGGCCCCCGCTGGGAGCTCTCCCGGTGAGCCGGACAGCACGGAGAGAAGACTGATGGCAGGCAACAGCCAGCGCCGCGGCCGCACGAGCGGCGCGGGCAAGAAGGGCGCCACCGCCGGCACCGGCGGGCACGGGCGCCGGGGTCTGGCCGGGCGCGGCAACACCCCCAAGGCCGAGGACCGGCCCTACCACCCGGCGTTCAGGAAGGCCAAGGCCGCCGCCGCGCGGCGGGACAACCGGGCCCGGGTGGCCAAGCGCAACGAGGAGCAGCCCGAGCTGCTGCTGGGTCGCAACCCGGTCGTGGAGGCACTGCGCGCCGCCATCCCGGCGCAGGCGCTGTACGTCGTCACCGGCGACGGCAGCCGCGGCGGCACCGACGAGCGGATCGCCGAGGCCGTGCAGCTGGCCGCCGACCGCGGCCTGCCGCTGCTGGAGGTGGGCCGCGCGGAGTTCGACCGGATGAGCGACGGCGCCCTGCACCAGGGCATCGGGCTGATGGTCCCGCCCTACGACTACGCCCACCCCGACGACCTGCTCGACGTCGCGCGCGACGCCGGGCGGCCCCCGCTGGTGGTGGCCCTGGACGGCGTCACCGACCCCCGCAACCTGGGCGCGGTCGTGCGCTCGGCCGCGGCGTTCGACGCGCACGGCGTGGTCGTGCCGCAGCGGCGCGCGGTCGGCATGACCGCCTCGGCCTGGCGCACCTCCGCCGGCGCCGCCGCGCGGGTGCGGGTGGCGCGTGCCGTCAACCTGGCCCGCACGCTGGCCGCCTACCAGGACGCCGGCCTGCAGACGGTCGGCCTGGCCGGTGACGGCGACGTCGACCTGCACGCCTACGACGGCTTCGCCGACCCGGTCGCGCTGGTGGTCGGGGCCGAGGGCGCGGGCCTCTCCCGGCTGGTGCGCGAGCGGTGCGACGTCGTCGTCCGCATCCCGATGACCAAGGACACCGAGTCGCTCAACGTCAGCGTCGCGGCCTCCATCGCCCTCTACGCCGCGGCCTCCGCCCGACGGTGACCGCGCGGCCGGCGACGGCGCAGCGGCTGGACCTCGCGCCGCACCCGGAGGGCGGGTGGTTCCGGCGCACCTGGACGGGGCCGCCCGGGGGCGGTGGCCGCCCGCAGGCCACCGCGATCCTGTTCCTCCTGGCGCCGGGGGAGTCCTCGGCCCGGCACACCGTGGACGCCGACGAGCTGTGGCTCTGGCACGGTCCCGGTGCGCTCGAGCTGCACGTGGGGGAGGAGCGGGTGGTGCTGGACGCCGCGCACCCGCAGACCCTGGTCCCCGCCGGCGTGCCGCAGGCCACCGCGCCGGCCGCCGACGAGGTGCTGGTCAGCTGCGTGGTCTCGCCGGGCTTCCGGTGGTCGGGCTTCGCGCTGAGCTGATCACCGGCCGCGGCGTGGATCAGCTCAGCTGATCACGGTGCATCCTCCGCCACGGACGCCGGTGGCGGAGGATGCACGTTGCCCGTCCCACCTGATCCATGCCGCTCGGTGGGCTGGTCGCCGCTCGGTGGACCGGTCAGCCGATCAGCTGGCCGACGGTGTGGATGACCAGCCCGGCCAGGCCACCCACGACGGTGCCGTTGACCCGGATCCACTGCAGGTCCCGGCCCACCTGCAGCTCGATCCGCCGGCTGGTCTCCTCGGTGTCCCACCGGGCCACCGTGGTGCTGACCAGCTCGGCGGCGTCGCCGCTGAACCGGGTGACCGCCCAGCGGGCCGCGCGCACCGCCTGCTCCTGCACGGTCGCCCGCACCTGCTCGTCCTCCTGAAGCATCCGGGCGGCGCGCAGCAGCAGGTCGCCCACCCGGGCCCGCAGCGCGGAGTCCGGGTCGTCGGCGGCGGCCAGCAGCGCGGCCTTCGCGGTGCCCCACAGGCCGGCCGACCAGGTGCGCACCGCCGGGTGGTCGAGCAGGTCGGCCTTGGCGTCCTCCACCTTGGCCGCGGTGGCCGGGTCGGTGCGCAGCGCCTGCACGTAGGCGCGCAGCCGGGCGTCGTAGGAGCGACGCAGCTCGTGCTGCGGGTCCGCCCCCACCTCGGCCAGGAACCGCTGCACCCCGTCGAAGGCCCGCACGAACACCCGGTCGTCGACCCAGTCGGGCACCCACACCGGCGAGGCGTCGGACAGCTGCGCCCGGAACAGCGCCCGGTTGTCGCGCAGGAACCCGGCCAGCCCGGTCAACCCGGCCGAGAGCACGTCCTGGTGCTTGTCGCCCTCCACCACGGCCTCGATGACCCGGGCCAGCACGGGCGCGGCGGGGGTCTCGCGCGCCTTGCGGTCCACCAGCGACCCCAGCGCCTCCTGCACGACGTCGTCGTCCAGCAGGTCGAACAGCGCCCGGACGGCGACCCCGGCGTCCCCGGCCAGCCGCTGGGCGCGGCCCGGCGCGGCCAGGAAGTCCCCGATCCGGCCGGGGACGTCGACGGTCGCCAGCCGCTCGGAGACCACCGCGGCGGTCAGGAAGTTCTCCTGCACGAACGCACCCAGGCTGGTGCCGATCTGGTCCTTCTTGCGCGGGATGACCGCGGTGTGGGGGATGGGCAGCCGCAGCGGGTGCCGGAACAGCGCGGTGACGGCGAACCAGTCGGCCAGGGCACCGACCATGGAGGCCTCGGCGGTGGCCTCGACGTAACCGACCCAGGTGCGGTCCCCGCCCCACACCACGCAGGCCAGGTAGACCAGGGCAGCGGCTCCGAACAGCCCGGTGGCCAGGGTCTTCATCCGCCGCAGGTCCCGTGCGCGGGCCGGGTCGTCGAGCGCGCCGGTCAGCGGGACGGGGGGAGCCACCGGCCCAGGCTATGCAGCGGGGGCCGGTACCGCGGTCGCGGTACCGGCCCCCGAGAAGGACCCGACTGCCCCCACGGCACGTTGCGCGTGCCGCGGGGCCCTGCAGCCGGGCCGTTCCAGCAGGTCACCTAGCTGGACGCCGTGCCCAGCGTGACGTCGACCTGCTCGGTGCTGCTGCCCCGGCGGACGGTCAGGGTGACCTTCTGCCCCGGCGAGGCGCTGCGCACCGCGGCGGTCAGGTCGGTCGCGGTGGAGATCTCCCGGCTGCCGACCGCGGTGATGACGTCGCCGACCTGGATCCCGGCCTGCGCGGCCGGACCACCGTCGGCGACCTGGGCCACCTTCGCGCCCTCGCCGACCTCGGAGCCCTGCTCCGCGGCGGTCTGCGCACTCACCCCCAGCAGCGCGTGGGTGGCGCTGCCGGTCTGGATGATCTGCTGGGCGACCCGCTGGGCGGTGTCGGACGGGATGGCGAAGCCGACCCCGATGTTGCCGCTCTGCTGCTCCTGCGAGCTCTGGTTGGCCACCGAGGCGATCGCGGAGTTGATGCCGATCACCTCGCCGGCGGCGTCGACCAGCGCGCCGCCGGAGTTGCCCGGGTTGATCGCGGCGTCGGTCTGGATGGCGTCGATGACCGTGGTGTTCTGGTCCGAGCCGGTGGAGACCGCACGGTCCAGGGCGCTCACGATGCCGGTGGTGACGGTGTTGGACAGCCCCAGCGGGGCGCCGATGGCGACCGCCTGGTCGCCCACCTGCACCTTGCTCGAGTCGGCGAAGGTGGCCGGGGTCAGCCCCGAGGCACCCTCGAGCTTGATCACCGCGAGGTCCGAGGTCGGGTCGGTGCCCACGACCGTGGCGTCGTAGAGGGTGCCGTCCGACGTCGTCACCTGGACCGTCGCCTGGTCGGTGCTGCTGTCCAGGGTGACCACGTGGTTGTTGGTCAGCACGTAGCCGTCGGCGCTCATCACCACGCCCGACCCGGAGCCGGCGCTCTGCCCGCTGGTCACGTACACGGTGACCACGCTGGGGGCGGCCTTCGCGGCCGCGGCGGTCGCCGAGGTGGCGTCCTGCGGGTCGGTGATGACGACGTTCTGCGCTGCCGCCGTGGTCGCCGAGCCGCCGTGGTCGGCCACCGCGGAGCGGCCGTCGTTGGGCGGCGGGCCGGGGGTGAGCAGCGGCATCAGGTGCAGGTACCGGACGCCGAGGGACTCCAGGTAGGGCACCTTCGCCGCGACCGCGGC
>NZ_JAMXRZ010000032.1 GCF_024124375.1 Klenkia sp. PcliD-1-E | reverse complement strand
CGGTCCGCGCGGTGGCGACGGCGCCCTCGACGAGGGGTGCGGCGGCGTTGAGGATGCCGGCGAGCTCGGCCAGCTCCCGGCTGCGGCCCGCGGACGTGCTGCGGCTGTGGATGACCCGGTCGTAGCCGGTGTTCAGCGCCCCGGTGAGGGCGCGGCGGGCGTCGTCGGTGCGGGGCGTGCCCACGGCGGCGAGCAGGTCGCCGATCGCGGTGAACACCGCACCGACGGCCGTGCGGTCGGGGTCGGCGGCCTCGGTCCGGGCCTGCACCAGCACCAGCGCCGTCGCCCACAGCCCACCGGCGACGAACCAGCCGACCTCGACGCGCAGCGGCAGCGGGGTCTGCAGGCCCGAGGACAGCGCCGCGTAGACCAGCAGCTGCAGCGCGCCCAGCGACAGTGCGGCGTCGATCGAGCTGATCAGCGCGGCGACCGCCGACAGGACGCCGATGACGAGCACCGGCCGCCAGCCCTCGCCGGTGGCCGCCTCGCCGGCCAGCAGGCCCAGCGTGCCGAACCCGGCGGCGGCCGCCACCCGGCGCATCCGGGTGCGCAGCGGCCCGCCCTGCGGCGCCATCGTGGCCGCCAGCGCGCCGGTGGTGGCGAAGACCCCCGCGCCCAGCGCGGCGGGGTCGGCGAGCCGGCCGAGCAGCGCGACGACGGCCAGCGGGCCCGTGATGGACAGCGCGAACCGGACGACGTCGCGCCAGGGCACCGGGGGGCGCTCGGTGCGGACCAGCTCGTCGAGCCACGCCGGTGCCCGCAGCCCCCTGTCCGCCACGGCGGAAGCTTCCCACCCGCGCTTGTCGGACCCCCGGCGCAGACTGGGCGGCGTGCCGCAACCATCGCCCACCGCGCCGGACCGGGGAGGCTGGCTGCGCCGGCTGGTCGGCTACTGCCTGCGCCACCGGGGCGACCTGGTCGGGGCCTTCGCGGCCGCGCTGGTCGGGTCGGTCATCGCCGGCGGGGTGCCGCTGGTGGTGCGCGCGGTCGTCGACGACGTGGTGGCCGGCGGCACGCAGTCGGTGACGCCCTACGTCTGGCTGCTGGTGGTCGCCGGGACCGTCCGGTTCGCCGCCGGGTTCACCCGCCGCTACCTGGCCGGGCGGCTGAGCCTGGACGTGCAGTACGACCTGCGCAACGACGTCGCCGTCGCGCTCGCCCGGCTCGACGGCCCGGGCCAGGACCGCACCCAGACCGGCCAGGTGGTCAGCCGTTCGATCTCCGACGTCACGCTGGTGCAGGGCCTGCTGGCCTTCCTGCCCAACCTGGCCGGCAACGCCCTGCTGTTCGTGGTCTCGATCGTGGTGATGGCCTGGCTGTCGCCCCTGCTCACGCTGGTCGCCCTGGCCGTCGGCCCGGCGCTGTGGTGGCTGGCGCTGCGTTCCCGGCGGGATCTGTTCCCGGCCAACTGGGCCGCCCAGCAGCAGGCCGGGGCGGTAGCCGGCGACGTCGAGGCCGCGGTCACCGGGGTGCGGGTGGTCAAGGGGTTCGGCCAGGAGGGCCGCGAGCTCGACCGGCTCGACGCCGGCGCGCGGACGCTGTTCGGCGCGCGGATGCGCGTGGTGGCCTTCACCGCGCGCTACAACCCGGCGCTGCAGGCCGTGCCGGCGCTCGGGCAGGTCGGGGTGCTCGCGCTCGGCGGGTGGCTGGCCCTGCGCGGCAGCATCTCGCTGGGCACCTTCCTGGCCTTCGCCACCTACCTGGCCGCGCTGGTCTCCCCGGTCCGCCAGCTCGCCGCGGTGCTCACCATCGGCCAGCAGGCCCGGGCCGGCGTCGAGCGCGTGCTGGAGATCGTCGACACCGAGCCCGGGCTGCGGTCGGGGTCCAGGCCGGTGCCCGCTGGCCCGCTGTCCCTGGAGCTGGACGACGTCACCTTCTCCTTCGCCGCCGGGGGCACCCCGGCCCTGTCGGGGGTGTCCCTGGAGGTCCGGCCCGGGGAGACGCTGGCGCTGGTCGGCACGGCCGGGTCGGGCAAGTCGGCCGTCGTGGGCTTGCTGCCGCGCTTCTACGACGTGGACGCCGGGCGGGTGCGGGTCGGCGGGGTCGACGTCCGCGAGCTCGACCTGGACGGGCTGCGCGGTGCCCTCGGGGTGGTCCCGGAGGACAGCTTCCTGTTCTCGGACTCCGTGCGGGCCAACATCGCCTTCGGCCGCCCCGACGCCACCGACGCCGAGGTCCGGGCCGCGGCCGAAGTCGCGCAGGCCGACGGTTTCATCGAGGAGCTGCCCGACGGCTACGACACCGTCGTCGGCGAGCAGGGGCTGACCCTGTCCGGCGGGCAGCGGCAGCGGGTGGCGCTGGCCCGGGCCCTGCTGACCGAGCCCCGGGTGCTGGTCCTGGACGACGCCACCTCCGCCGTCGACGCGACCGTGGAGGCCCGCATCCAGCAGGCGCTGCAGGAGACCGGCCCGCCCGGGCGGACCACCCTGGTCGTCGCGCACCGGGCCTCCACGCTCGCGCTGGCCGACCGGGTGGCGGTGCTGGACGCCGGCCGGGTGGTCGACGTCGGCACCGTCGACGAGCTCGCCGAGCGCAGCGCGCTCTACCGGCTGCTGGTCTCCGGCGACGAGGACGCCGGTCCCGGTGCGGTGGTCGACGACCGTGGTCCGACGTCGTCCTCGGGGAGCAACGGCCACCGGGGAGGACGGGCACTGCCCCGGGCGGAGGGCGGGAGCGACCCCGCCGCGTGGCCGGAGCCGCAGCAGGCGGGGCCCGGCGGCGACCGGACCCTGCGGGGCGCGGCGAGCTCGATCGGGGGGCGCGGCTCGGCGATGGCGAACATGGCGGCCACCCCGGAGCTGCGCGAGCTGGTGGCGGCACTGCCCCCGCTCGACGACGACCCCCGGGTGCCCCCGGAGCGCGCCCGGGCCGCCGACCCCGGCTTCACCCTGGCCGGCCTGCTGCGGCCCTTCCGGTGGGTGCTGGCCGCGGCCCTGGTGCTCACCGCCGCCGACGCCGCCGCGCAGATCGCGGTGCCCGCACTGGTGCGCAGCGGCATCGACCGGGGCGTGTCCGCCGACTCCCTCGCCGCCCTCGTGGCGATCAGCGCGCTGGCCCTCGCCGTGGTCGTGGTCGACTGGCTGGTCACCATCGGGGCCACCCGGTTGACCGGGAGAACCGGTGAACGGCTGCTCTACACGCTGCGGGTGAAGACCTTCGCCCAGCTGCAGCGGCTGGGCCTGGACTACTACGAGCGCGAGCTCGGTGGCCGGATCATGACCCGGATGACCACCGACGTCGACGCGCTCTCGGCGTTCCTTCAGACCGGCCTGACCACCGCGGTGGTCAGCCTGCTGACCCTCGTCGGCGTGCTGGTCGCGCTGCTGCTGCTCGACGTCGAGCTGGCCCTGGTGCTGGTGGCCTTCCTGCCCGTCCTCGCGGTGGCCACGTGGTGGTTCCGCCGCCGCTCCGTGCCGGCCTACACCGAGGCCCGCGAGCGCGTCAGCGCGGTCAACGCGCGGCTGCAGGAGGACGTCGCCGGGGTGCGGGTCACCCAGGCCGCCGTGCGCACGCAGCGCTCGCTGCAGGTGTTCGCCGACCGCGCCCGGGCCTACCGCGACACCCGGCTGCGGGCGCAGCGCTACATCGCCACCTACTTCCCGTTCGTGGAGTTCCTCTCCGAGCTGGCGGTGGCCGCGGTGCTGGTCGTGGGCGCGCAGCGGTTGTCCGACCGCACGATCACCGCAGGTGTGCTGGTGGCCTTCCTGCTCTACGTCGGCACGTTCTTCTCCCCGGTGCAGTCGCTGTCCCAGGTGTTCGACAGCTACCAGCAGGCCGCGGTCGGCCTGCGCCGGCTGCGGGACCTGCTGCAGACGCCCACCTCGACCCCGCCCGCGGCCGACCCGGCGCCGGTCGGGCGGCTGCGCGGCGAGGTCCTGCTCGACGGGGTCACCTTCGCCTACCAGGGCGCCTCGACGCCGGCCCTGCGCGACGTCACGCTGCGGATCGCCCCCGGGGAGACGGTGGCCCTGGTCGGCGAGACCGGTGCCGGCAAGTCGACGGTGGTGAAGCTGATCGCCCGGTTCTACGACCCGACCGGCGGTGCCGTGCTGGTCGACGGCCGCGACCTGCGCACGCTGGACCTCGCGGGCTACCGCGCCCGGCTCGGCGTCGTGCCGCAGGAGGCGCACCTGTTCGACGGCACGGTGCGCGACGCGATCGCCTACGGCCGGCCGGGGGCCACCGACGCCGAGGTCGAGGCGGCCGCCCGGGCGGTGGGGGCGCACGAGGTGGTCGCCGGGCTGCCCCATGGCTACCGCACGCGCGTGGGGGAGCGGGGCAGGTCGCTGTCGGCGGGCCAGCGGCAGCTGCTCGCCCTGGCCCGTGCCGAGCTGGTCGACCCCGACGTGCTGTTGCTGGACGAGGCCACCGCATCCCTCGACCTCGCCTCGGAGGCGGCGGTGAACCGCGCGGCCGACGCCGTGGCGGGGCGCCGCACGACGGTGGTGGTGGCCCACCGGCTGACCACGGCTGCCCGCGCCGACCGGGTGGTCGTGCTCGACCACGGCCGCGTGGTCCAGGTCGGACCGCACGAGGAGCTGCGCCGGGCCGAGGGGCCCTACGCGGTGCTCTGGCGGTCCTACGCCGCCGACGCCCTGGTCGACTGATCGCACACGCATGAGTTGCGCCACACCTGGTGCCGTGCCGGGGACCCGTCCACCCAGCTCCCGGCGTGCGAACAAAGGATGATGAGCACCAGAGCGCCCGTGCCGCCGCCGAGCTGGGCGACACCTGTGGGCCGCCTGACGGGCAGACCACAGGCGCGGCACCTAAAGTCCGAGAGCGTGGCACTACCGGTGGACGAAGGCGGTTACCCGGACCCGTTGGCGACGGTCCGGTCCCTGCCGCGCGCCGGTGCCCCGCTGGCCGAGGTCGTCGCCGCCCTGGAGGCCCGCTACGACCCCGCGCTGGCCGAGGACTGGGACGCCGTGGGCCTGGTGTGCGGCGACCCGGCCGAGGCGGTGCGCTCGGTGCTGTTCGCCGTCGACCCCACCGACGCCGTCGTCGACGAGGCGATCGAGGCCGGCGTCGACCTGGTGGTCACCCACCACCCGCTGCTGCTCACGCCCGTGCACGGCGTGCCCGCCGACGACCCCAAGGGCCGGGTCGTCCACCGGCTGATCCGGGCCGGGATCGGTCTGTTCGTCGCGCACACCAACGCCGACCGGGCCGCCGACCACGGCGTCAACGACGCGCTGGCCGCAGCCCTCGGCGTCGGCAACACCGTCCCGCTGGAGTCCGTCGGCGCCCCGCAGACCGACACGCTGGTCGTGTTCACCCCCGTCGAGGACAGCGACCGGCTGGTCGACGCCCTCAGCGCCGCCGGCGCCGGCGTGATCGGCGACTACACCCGCTGCGCGTGGCAGACCGTCGGCACCGGCACCTTCATCCCCGGCGACGAGGCCAACCCGGCCATCGGCGCCAACGGCCGGCTGGAGCGGGTCCCGGAGACCCGGCTCGAGATGGTCGTGCCGCGAGCCGCGCAGGCCGACGTGCTGCGGGCGCTGCACGAGTGGCACCCCTACGAGGACCCGGGGTACGCGGTCTTCGAGAACTCCTCCACGCCGAGCCGGGCCGGCCTCGGGCGGCTGGGCGAGCTGGCCCACCCGATCACCCTCCGCGAGTTCGCCGAACGGGCCGCGGCCGTGCTGCCGGCGACCGCTGCGGGCATCCGGGTGGCCGGTGACCCCGAGCGGGTGATCCGCACCGTCGCCGTGTGCGGTGGCAGCGGCAGCTCGCTGTACGGCACCGCGGCGTCCGCCGGCGCCGACGTCCTGCTCACCAGCGACGTCAAGCACCACCCCGCCCTCGACGCGATGGGGTCGCCGGGCCCGGCGATCTGTGAGGTGGCACACTTCGCCAGCGAGTGGCCCTGGCTGCCCGTGGCCGCGGACGTGCTGCACCGTGACCTGGGCGGGCGGGTCGACGTCGCCGTCTCCCGGCGGCGCACCGACCCCTGGACGCTGCACGTGCCCCAGCGCACGGACGACGTCCCCGACCCGGGTGTCACCCGTGGCGTCCGCCCGGCAGACGAGCGGACGACGTCGACACAGGGCTGACCCGCGCACAGGTGGGTCGGGGGGACCTGCCATGACCGACCAACCACCTGCCGGACGCCGGGCGGCCGACGTCGCCCCGGCGCGCAGCGACCGCAGCCCGTGGAACTGGCTGCTGCTGCTGCCGATCGCGGTGCCGCTGCTGGTCCCGCTGTACAACCGGCGCGACCCCGAGCTGTTCGGCTGGCCGTTCTTCTACTGGGTGCAGCTGGCCTTCGTCGTCGTCGGCGTGGTCACCACGTCGCTGGTGTACCGGGCGCACCAGCGCCGGAAGAGGGGCTGACCGGTGGACGGCATCAACACCGTCGAGCTGGCGGTCTTCATCCTGTTCTTCGTCGTCGTCACCGCCCTGGGGTTCGGGGCGGCGCGCTGGCGGCGGGCCGAGAGCCTCATGCACCTGGACGAGTGGGGCCTGGGCGGGCGCAGCTTCGGCACCTGGATCACCTGGTTCCTCATCGGCGGCGACATCTACACCGCCTACACGTTCGTGGCCGTGCCGGCGCTGGTGTTCGGGGCCGGGGCGGCCGGGTTCTTCGCCGTCCCCTACACCGTCGTGGTGTACCCGTTGATCTTCCTGGTGGTCATCCGGCTGTGGTCGGTGAGCCACGTGCGCGGGTTCGTCACCCCCGCCGACTTCGTCCGCTCGCGGTTCGACAGCCCCACCATGGCGCTGCTGGTGGCCATCACCGGCATCGTCGCGACGATGCCCTACATCGCCCTGCAGCTGGTCGGCATCGAGGCGGTGCTGAAGACCATGGGCGTCACCGGCGAGCTGCCGATCATCGTGGCGTTCCTGATCCTGGCGGTCTACACCTACAGCTCGGGCCTGCGGGCGCCGGCGCTGATCGCCTTCGTCAAGGACACCCTGATCTACCTGACGATCATCGTCGCGGTCATCGTCATCCCGACCAAGCTCGGCGGCTGGGACGTCGTCTTCGGGGCCGCGGAGGAGAAGTTCGACCTGGCCGGCAGCGGTGGGCTGCTGCTGCCGGGCACCGGGCAGGTGCAGTACGCCACGCTCGCCCTGGGCTCGGCGCTGGCGCTGTTCCTCTACCCGCACTCCATCACCGGGGCGCTGGCCGCCAAGAGCCGGGGCACGCTGCAGAAGAACATGAGCCTGCTGCCGGTCTACAGCCTGGCGCTGGGGTTCATCGCGCTGCTGGGGTACATGGCCATCGCCGCCGGCACGACCCCGGTGGACGGCGACGGCAACACGATCGTCCCGGCGCTGTTCCAGCAGATGTTCCCCAGCTGGTTCGCCGGTGTCGCCTTCGCCGCCGTCGGGATCGGCGCGCTGGTGCCGGCCGCGATCATGAGCATCGCCGCCGCGAACCTGTTCACCCGCAACGTCTACAAGGAGTACCTGAAGAAGGACGCGACGCCGGAGAACGAGGCCAAGGTCGCCAAGCTGGCGTCGCTGGTGGTCAAGATCGGGGCGGTCGCCGCGATCATCTTCATCAACCCGCAGTTCTCGATCGACCTGCAGCTCATCGGCGGCGCGATCATCCTGCAGACGCTGCCCTCGGTCGGGATCGGGCTCTACACGCGCTGGATGCACCGGGGTGCGCTGGTGGCCGGCTGGGCCGCCGGGATGCTCTCCGCGCTGTGGGCGCTCTACGAGATCCCGCGGCTGGGGCCCGACGGCACCGTGGTCCGCGAGCACTTCGGCGGGTCGGCGTTCTCGCTGTCCAAGCTCGGGTTCGACACCACGACGACCGTCTACGCGGGGTTCCTCGCGCTGCTGGCGAACCTCCTGGTGACGGTCGTCGTCACCCTGGTGCTGCGGGCGATGAAGGTCGACGACGGCGTCGACGGGACGGCGGCGACCGACTACACGGCCGAGCGGGAGGACCCCTCCGTGCGCGACCTGCCGGACCCGCTCGCCTCGGCCCCCGGGGAGGACCCGCAGCGCAGGTAGGTTGGCGGGGTGCAGGCAGACCACTTCGACCAGCAGAAGCTGCTGGCCCTGGCCGCGGAGGACGTCGCGCTCGCGCAGCTCGCCCACCGACGGCGGACCCTCCCCGAGAACGCCGCCGTCAGCGCCGCCGAGGAGGCGCAGCGGACGCTGGCGGCGGACGTCGTCCGTGCCGAGACCGAGGTGCGCGACCTCGACCGCGAGCAGAAGCGGCTGGAGGCCGACGTCGACGGCGTCCGCGCGCGCGCCGAGCGCGACCGGCAGCGGATGGCGTCCGGGACGGCGACGCCCAAGGAGATGACCAGCCTGCAGCAGGAGCTGGACTCCCTGGCCCGCCGCCAGGGCGACCTGGAGGACCAGGTGCTCGAGCTCATGGAGCGCCGCGAGGCCGCCGACGAGGTGCTCGCCACCGCCCGGTCCGGCCTGGACAGCGCCCGCGCCGACCAGACCGCCGCCGAGCAGGCCCGCGACGCCGCCCTCGCCGAGATCGCGTCGGGCGAGCAGGCGCACGGCGCCACGCGGACCGAGGTCGCCGGGACGGTCCCCGAGCCGCTGCTCGCCCTGTACGAGCGGGTCGCGAAGCAGACCGGTGGCACCGGCGCCGCGGCCCTGCACGCCCGCCGCTGCGAGGGCTGCCGGATCGAGCTCTACGGCACCGAGCTGGCTGCGGCGCGCAACGCCGACCCGCACACCGTCATCCGCTGCGAGAACTGCAACCGCATCCTGGTCCGCACCGCCGAGTCGGGACTGTGAGCCGCCGACTGGTCGTGGAGGCCGACGGCGGGTCCCGGGGCAACCCCGGCCCGGCCGGCTACGGCGCGCTGGTGCGGGACGCCGACACCGGCGACGTGCTGGCCGAGCGGGCCGCCTCGGTGGGCCGGGCGACCAACAACGTCGCCGAGTACGGCGGGCTGGTCGCCGGCCTGCAGGCGGCGTTGGGCATCGACCCGGACGCCGAGGTCGAGGTCCGGATGGACTCCAAGCTGGTGGTCGAGCAGATGTCGGGCCGCTGGCAGATCAAGCACCCCGACATGCGCAAGCTCGCGGTCGAGGCCCGCGGCATCGCCCAGCAGCTGGGCCGGGTGCGCTACACCTGGATCCCGCGGGCGCAGAACTCCGCCGCCGACGCCCTGGCCAACTCCGCGATGGACGGCAGGCCCGTGCACCGCGACGCGGGTCCCGCGCCGGTCGAGGTCGAGGCGGCCCCGCCGGCCGAGCCCGCGCCCGTCGTCACCACCCGCACGCTGCTGCTGAGGCACGGCCGCACCGCGCACACCCCCGAACGCCGCTTCAGCGGCAGCAGCGACCTGGACTTGTCCGACCTCGGGCGCGTCGATGCCGAGGCCGCCGCGCAGGCGATGGCCGGGCGGGGCATCGAGGCAATCGTGTCCTCGCCGCTCAAGCGCTGCCGGCAGACCGCCGGTGCCGTCGCCGAGGTGCTGGACATGCCGATCGAGGTCGACCGCGACCTGCGCGAGCTGGACTTCGGGGCGTGGGAGGGCATGACCGGCGCGGAGGCGCTGGCGGCCAACCCGCTGGCCTTCCGCCGCTGGCGCACTGCGCTCGACGTCCGACCGCCCGGGGGCGAGTCGATCGCCGACGTCTCTGCCCGCGTCGCCGCCGCCCGGGCCCGCATCCTGGAGCGGCACGCGGGGCGGACCGTCCTGCTGGTCACCCACGTGACCCCGATCAAGCTGATGCTCGCCGCCGGCCTGGGCGTGGGGGACGAGGTCGTGCACCGCGTCTTCCTGGAGGCCGCCAGCCTCAGCGAGGTGTCCTGGAGCACCGACGGCTCGAGCTCCGTACGCCTGGTCAACGACACCTCGCACCTGCGCCCCGACCCCAGGTGATCATCGCCGGGTGGCTGGCGGTCGCGGCGCGTCACCCGGCCATCGGCCGATGATCGACGCGGGTCCGGGCGCCGGCCCCGGCTCCGCAGCGCCTGTTCGGTCCGGGTGACCACCGTGCTTGCGGAGAGGTGGCGGGCGGCGAACCGCAGGACGAGGTCGCCGGCGGCGGCCATCAGCGAGTAGCGGTCCACGTCCCGGCCGAACTGGTCGTGCTCGGCGTGCTGGCGGCCCTCGTACTCCGTCCGCAGCCGCCAGCGCCGGTGGGCGAGGTCGCTGTGCGCCACGACGACGCCCCAGCGGTCCATGACCGGCACCTGCACCTCGGGTCGGGCAGGGGGCTCTCGACCAGCCAGTAGCGCATCAGGCTCTCCGGCCGCGTCATCGCTCCCGCGACCAGGAGCGGTGCGCACTCGCGGGCCCGCACCACGCCCCGCACGCGTTCCACCCGGTCGAGCCGCGCGGCCAGGTCCGCGGCCGTCAGGTGACCGGGGCGGAGCAGGGCGTCGCCGACCGCGACCAGCTCGGCCGGTGGCAGCACGGCAGCCAGGTCCAGGAAGGTCTGCTCTGCGGAGGTCACCCGGAGCCCGTCGAGGTCGACCACGTCCGGGGGACCGAGTCGACGCGTGTGCACCACCAGGTCTGCCCGCTGCGGCAGCACCCGGCGCGGGGTCAGTACGACGTGGGACCGAGCCGGGAGGTCGACGTGTGCGCCCAGCAGGTGCGCCGCCGTCGTGTGGCTGTAGGCAGCGTCGGGTGGCAAGGCGGTGGCCGACACGGCCAGCCGCTCCCGGACGTCGATCGCGGCGTCGAGCCGCACGACGAGGTCGTGGCTGATCGGCACGTGGCGACCACCGCGCAGCTGGGACCGGGTGAGCCCGGCGTCGCGGGCCGTCGCGAGGGTGTAGGTCGGGGGCAGGTCCACGAGCGCACGGTGCGTGCGCCGAGGCCCGAAAGGATGGCGTGCGGGGATCTGTGGACGGCGCGACGAGATGTGGACGGTGGCCGGTGCATCGCGGGCGGATGTGCTCATGGCCGCACTGGCTATTCATCATCGCCGGGTGGCTGCCCGACTCGCCGCGCGCGGCAGCCACCCGGCGATGATCAGCTGGGGGTGGGTGCCCTACAGCCGGCCGGCGTCGATGATCCGGCTCAGGAACTGCCTGGTGCGGGGCTCCACCGGGTCGCCCAGCACCTGGGCCGGTGGCCCGGACTCCAGGACGACGCCCTGGTCCAGGAAGCAGACGGTGTCGGCGACCTGCTTGGCGAAGCCCATCTCGTGGGTGGCCATCACGATCGTCATCCCCTGCTCGGCCACCTCCCGGACCAGCCGCAGCACCTCGCCGACCAGCTCGGGGTCCAGCGCGGAGGTGATCTCGTCCAGCAGCAGCACCCGCGGCCGGACGGCGAGGGCCCGGACGATGGCCACGCGCTGCTGCTGCCCGCCGGAGAGCCGGTCGGGGTACTCGCCGGACTTGTCGGCCAGCCCGATCCGCTCCAGCAGCGCCAGCGCCTCCTCCCGCGCCTCGGACCGCGACCGGCCGTGCACCCGCACCGGTGCCAGGGTCACGTTCTCCAGCACCGACAGGTGGGGGAACAGGTTGTAGGCCTGGAACACCACACCCAGCCGGCGGCGGACGGCGTCGGCGTCCACCCGCGGGTCGGTCACGTCCTCGCCGTCCAGCAGCACCTGGCCGTCGTCCACGACCTCCAGCAGCGACGCGCAGCGCAGCAGGGTCGACTTGCCCGACCCCGAGCCGCCGATGAGGGCGACCACGCGGTGCTCGTCGACGGCGAGGTCGACCCCGCGCAGCACCACGTTCTCCCCGAACGCCTTGACCACGCCGCGGACCTCGAGGACGCCGCTCACAGCACGCTCCCGCTCTGCTGGCGCCGGCGGGCCCGGGCGCTGACCGCGTCGGCGATCCGCGCGGACGGGACGGCCAGCAGCACGAACAGCAGGCCGGCGACGACGTAGGGGGTGAAGTTGAAGGTCTGGCCGACGATGATCTGCGCGGCGCGCACGGCGTCGATCGCGCCGAGCACCGAGATCAGCCCGACGTCCTTCTGCAGCGCGACGAAGTCGTTGAGCAACGCCGGGGTCACGTTCCGCACCGCCTGCGGCAGGACCACGATCCGCATCATCTGCCGGTGGGTGAGCCCCAGCGAGCGGGCCGCGGCGCGCTGCGAGGGGTGCACGGACTCGATCCCGGCCCGGAACACCTCGGCCACGTACGCCGAGTAGGTGAGCACGATCGCCGCCGTGCCGAGCACGAACGGGGAGGTCGGGATGCCCTGCAGGCGCAGTGCCGGCAGACCGAACCCGACCAGGTACAGCGTGATGATCAGCGGCATGCCGCGGAACAGGTCGACGTAGGCGGTCGCCAGGAAGCGCAGCGGGGCGAAGGCCGGCCCGCGCAGGGTGCGCAGCACCGCCAGCCCCAGGCCCAGGACGACGACGCACGCCCCGCCGATGAGCAGCACCTGCACGTTGACCCACAGGCCACGCAGGATCGGCAGGAACGCCTCGCGCCCGACGTCGAGGGAGAAGAACGTGGCCTGCACCCGGGGCCAGCCCGGCGACCGGGTGACCACGAGGTAGGCGACGACGGCGAAGACCAGCGTCGAGACCAGTGCGACGAGGGTCGAGCGCTGCGACCGGCGGGCGCGGAAGGCCCGCCGGTCCAGCTCCAGCGCGCTCGGCGCGGGCAGGCTCAGGTCGGGCTCACTTCAGGACGGGCGCGTCGGCGGCCTCGGAGAGCCACTGCTGCTGCAGCGCGGCCAGGGTGCCGTCGGCGTCCAGCGCGTCGACGGCCTGGCTCACGCAATCGGTCAGCGGGGAGTCCTTGGCCAGCAGCAGGCCGAACTGGTCGCCGGCGTCGCCGGAGTCCTCGACCTGCCCCACGACGACGCCGTCGTCCAGCTCCGCGCTGGTGATGTAGAAGGCGGTCGGCAGGTCGACCACGATGGCGTCGACCTGGCCGTTCTGCAGGGCGAGCTTGGCGTCGTCGTTGGTGTTGAAGACCTGCGGGTCGGTGTCGGGTGCGATGACGTCGGTGAGGACGTCGAGGCTGGTGGTGGCGACCTGCGCGCCGAGGCGCAGCCCGCGCAGGTCGGCCAACGAGGTGGCCTCCGCCGCGGGGGAGCCGGCCGTGGTGATCACGGCCTGGGTGGCGGTGTAGTACGGCGAGGAGAAGTCCACCGCCTGCTGACGCTCGGCGTTGATCGTGAACTGGTTCACGTCGAAGTCGAAGTCCTTGTCGCCCGGGGTGATGGCGGCGTTGAACTGCACCGACGTCCACTCGACCTGGTCGCGGTCGTAGCCCAGCTGCTCGGCCACCGCGTAGGCCACGGCGGACTCGTACCCCTCGCCGCTGGTGGGGTCGTCGTCGACGAACCAGGGCTCGTAGGCAGGGGTGTCGGTGGCGACGGTCAGCGTGTCGGCGGTGACGGTGGGCAGGTCCTCGGGCGTGCAGGACCCGCCGCCGGCCGACCCGGACGCGGCCGAGCCGGTCGAGGACTCCTGCGGGGCGCACGCCGAGACCGCGAGGGCGGCGGTGGCGAGCACGGTGAGGGCGAGGGGACGACGGCGCACGGCGGGTCCTTGAGGGTTCTACCAACGGGGGACCCGGGAATCGTAAGGGCAGCCTGGTCACCCCCAGGTCACGACCGCGGGGGATCATGGTCACCGTGACTGCAGCAGCCCCGGCCGTGACCGGCGACGAGCGCACCCTCACCCCGGCCCAGTACGAGGAGTGGGCCGCCGAGGTCCGCCGGCTGGCCGACGAGCGCGGCGCCGTCGTCCTGGCGCACAACTACCAGGTGCCCGAGATCCAGGACGTCGCCCACCACACCGGTGACTCCCTCTACCTGTCCCGGGTGGCCGCGCAGACCGACGCCCGCGAGATCGTCTTCTGCGGGGTCCACTTCATGGCCGAGACGGCGAAGATCCTCTCCCCGAACAAGACCGTCCTGCTGCCCGACCACGACGCCGGCTGCTCGCTGGCCGACTCGATCACCGCCGAGCAGCTGCGGGAGTGGAAGGCCGAGCACCCGGGTGCCGTCGTCGTCAGCTACGTCAACACCACGGCCGCGGTGAAGGCCGAGACCGACGTCTGCTGCACCTCCTCCAATGCCGCCGACGTCGTCCGCTCCATCCCGGTGGACCGGGAGATCCTGTTCTGCCCGGACCAGTTCCTGGGCGCGCACGTCAAGCGGGTCACCGGCCGGGAGAACATCCGGGTCTGGGCGGGGGAGTGCCACGTGCACGCCGGCATCTCGCCCTCCGACGTCCGGTCGCAGATCGCCGCGCACCCCGACGCGGAGATCCTGGTGCACCCCGAGTGCGGCTGCACCACCTCCGTGCTCGACCTGGTCAGCAACGGCGACCTGCCCGCCGAGCGCACCCGGGTGCTCTCCACCGGCGGCATGGCCGAGGCCGCCGCGGCGACCCGCGCGGGCCAGGTGCTGGTGGCCACCGAGGTCGGCATCCTGCACCAGCTGCGGGCACTGAACTCCGGGACGCAGTTCATCCCGATGAACGACCGAGCAGCCTGCCGGTACATGAAGATGATCACGCCGGAGAAGCTGCTGCGGACCCTGCAGACCGGCCAGGGCGCGATCGAGGTGCCCGAGGACGTGGCCGCCCGGGCCCGCAGGGCCGTCGAGGCCATGATCGCGATCGGGGAGCCCGGCCGCGGCGGGGAGTGACGCTCAGACCTGCAGCGCCGCCCACAGCGCGACGGTGGCCAGCACCAGGGTCGGCGGCACGGTGGCCAGGCCGACCAGGCTGAACCGGGCCGCGCTCGGCGACGGCTCGCCGGTGGCGGCGAACACCCGGCGCCACAGCAGGTTGGCGAGCGACCCGACGTAGGTGAGGTTGGGGCCCACGTTCACGCCGACGAGCACGGCCAGCAGCGTCGGGGTGCCGCCCACCGCGGCGGCCGGGAGCAGGGCCAGCGTGGCGGGCAGGTTGTTGAGCAGGTTGGCCACCACGGCGGCCAGCGCAGCAACGCCGAGCAGGGCCAGCAGGTCGTCCCCGGCGGGCAGGACGGCGGTGAGCAACCGCTCCAGGCCGTTGAGCTGCAGCGCGAGCACCACCACCGCCAGGCCGAACACGAACAGCGCGAACGGCAGGTTGGCCGCGCGCAGCAGCTGCACCGGGCGGGTGGTCCGGCGCGCCAGTTGCTTGCCGGCGAGCACGAGGACGCCGACCAGCGCGGGCCAGACGGGTGCGATGCCGGTGAGCGAGGCGACGCCGAACCCGACGACGGTCAGCCCGACGACGACGAGGGCGAGCACCGGTGTCGGCGGGACGGTGCGCACCGGCTCGGCGACCTGGACCCGCAGGTCGGCGCGGAACAGCCGGCGCAGCACCAGGTACTCCACGGCCACCGCCACCACCCAGGGGCCGGCCATCAGCGCGGTGAAGTGCAGGAAGGTCAGGCCCGTCGCGGCGAAGGCCAGCAGGTTGGTCAGGTTCGACACCGGCATGAGCAGCGACGCCGAGTTCGACAGGTGCCCCGCGGCGTAGGCGTGCGGCCGGGCCGGCACCCGCATCCGGGCCGCGGTGGCCAGCACGACGGGGGTCAGCAGGACGACGGTGGCGTCCAGCGACAGCACCGCGGTCACGACGGCGGACAGCGCGACGACGCGGACCAGCAGTCCCTGCGGCGAGCGGCCGGCTCGGCGGGCGGTGACCGCGGCCGACCAGCCGAACAGGCCCTCCCGGTCGGCGAGGTCGCTCAGCAGCAGGATGACCACCAGGAACCCGACCGTGGGTGCCACCTCGCGCACGGTGTCCCACGCCCGCGACCAGGTCACGAAGCCCAGGGCGGCGACCAGCAGCCCGCCGGGGACGGCGACCGCGGCGCCCGGCAGCCTCGGGGCATCGACGACCGCCGCGGCCAGCGCGCCCAGCAGCAGCGCCCCCGCGAGGACCAGGGCGAGGGCGTCGACGCTCACGCGCGCAGGAACAGGTAGACCGCGACGGCGACGCCGAAGACCACGATGAAGACCCGCAGCGGGGTGCTCGGGATGCGGCTGGCGACCCGGGCGCCGAGGAAGCCGCCCAGCAGCGAGGCGGGTGCGCAGACCGCGACCAGCAGCCAGTCGACCGGGCCGAAGATGCCGAACACCACGACGGTGGTGCTGGCGGTGACCAGGGCGAGCAGGCTCTTGATCGCGTTGGCCAGCTTCAGCCGGCCCAGGCCCAGGGCGAGCACGGCGGTGAGGATGACACCCAGCGCCCCGCCGAAGTAGCCCCCGTAGACGCAGGCCAGCAGGACCACCACGTACAGCCACAGCGGGTCGCGGCGTTCGCCGTCGGTCTCGTTGGCCTTCAGCCGCTTGGTCAGCAGGGGCTGCAGGCCGATCAGCAGGCTGGCCAGCAGCACCAGCACCGGCACGATGGTGTCGAAGGCCGAGCTGGGGGTGGTGAGCAGCAGGATGCTGCCGGCCGTCCCGCCGACCACGGCCACCACCGACAGCCCGACCAGCCGGTTGCGCTGGCCCCGGTAGTGGTCGCGGAAGCCGATCACGCCCCCGAGGTAGCCCGGCCACTGCGCGACCGAGTTGGTGACGTTGGCGGCCACCGGCGGCAGGCCGAGGGCCACGAGGGTGGGGAACAGGATCAGCGACCCGCCCCCGGCGATGGAGTTGATGCCCCCGGCGAGGAGGGCGACCCCGGCTGCGACGAGCAGGTCGACGACGGACACGAGCCGGGAGACTACGGTCCCTGCCCGTGACCTACGGGTCGGCGCGGCGTGACCAGCGTCCCTTCCGCAGGTCGACCGGCGGCGACGTGGTTGAGCGGCGCACCGGTCGGGCATGGGAGGCGCCATGCGCAAGTGGTGGCCGCTGGTCGCGGTCTGTGCCGGCACGTTCATGCTGCTGATCGACGTCACGATCGTGAACGTCGCCCTGCCCGACATCGCGACGTCGCTGGGGACGTCGTTCGGCGAGCTGCAGTGGGTGGTCGACATCTACGCCCTGGCGCTGGCCGCGCTGGTGCTGGGCGCCGGGTCGCTGGCCGACCTCTACGGTCGCCGGCGGCTCTACCTCGGCGGGCTGACGCTGTTCGCCCTGGCGTCCCTGGCGTGCGGTCTGGCCCCGAACGCCGGCCTGCTCATCACCGCCCGGGCCGTGCAGGGCATCGGTGCGGCGGCGATGTTCAGCACCACCATCGCGCTGCTCAACGCGATCTACCGCGGTCGCGACCGCGGGACCGCCTTCGGCATCTGGGGCGCGGTGGTCGGTGCGGCGGCCGCCGCCGGACCCATCCTCGGCGGCGCGCTGACCGGGGTGTCGTGGCGGTGGATCTTCCTGGTGAACCTGCCGATCAGCGTGTTCGCCGTCCTGCTGACCCTGAAGGTCGTCGAGGAGTCCCGGCAGCAGGGCGCCCCGCACCCCGACGTCCCGGGCATCGCCACCTTCACCCTCGGGGCCGGAGGCGTCGTGTACGGCCTGGTGGAGGCGGCGGCCAACGGCTGGGCCCAGGTGGGCTCGTGGGCGCCGATCGCGGCCGGCGTCGTCGTCCTGGTCGGGTGGGTGCTGATCGAGCTGCGCCGCGAGGCGCCCATGCTGGACCTGCGGCTGTTCCGCACCAGCCGGTTCAGCGGCATCATGATCGGCTCGCTGGTGCTCAACCTGGCCGCGTTCGCCAGCAGCATCTACCTGTCGCTGTGGCTGCAGTCCATCCTCGGCCTCGCGCCGCTGCAGGCGGGGCTGGTGTTCATCCCGCTCTCCCTGGTCAGCTTCGTCACCGCGGCGGTGGTCGGGAAGACCCTCACCGACCGCTCGCCGCGGGTGGTCCTCGGCGTCGGCCTCGCGCTGGTCGGTGCCGGCGGGCTCCTCATGGCCCGGGTCGACGGCGGCGCCAGCTGGGGCATCCTGGTGCCGGGCCTGGCGGTGCTCGGCCTCGGGGTCGGGATCTGCAACCCGGTGGTCACCTCCGCGGCGCTGGCCTCGGTGCCGCGGGACCGCAGCGGCATGGCCTCCGGTGCGGTGAACACCTTCCGCCAGCTCGGGTTCGCCGTCGGGGTCGCCGTCCTCGGTTCGGTCTTCGCCGCGGGCACCACCCGCGCGCTGACCGACGCGGGTGCCCCCGACCCCGCGGCCACCGAGTCGGCCCTCAGCGCCGGGCAGGCCCAGCAGGTCCTCGCCTCCGCGCCCGGCGGGCAGCGGGCCGACCTGGCCCAGCTGCTGTCCACCGCCTACGCGGACGGCCTGCGCGACGTGCTGCTGGTCGCCGGCGCGGCCGGTCTGCTCGGTGCGTTGCTGGTGGTCCTCCTCGTGCGCGGTCCGGTGCCGCAGCAGGACGGGCAGGACGGCGAGCGGGCCGGGGCCGACGGCGAGCAGCGGGACGGGAGCGGCGAGGGACGGGGCCGGCACGAGGCGGACGGCGAGCACGACGCCGGCCGGCACGAGGCGCCGCACACCCCGGGCCACCTGCGCACCGAGGATGCCGAACCGGTCCGCTGACCGGCAGGATGGGGTCGTGCGCGACGTCGTCCTGGTCCACGGAGCCTGGCACGGTGCCTGGTGCTGGCGGCGCGTGCTGCCGCTGCTGGCCGCGGGCGGGGTGCGGGCGGTGACCGTCTCGTTGACCGGGGTGGGGGAGAAGGCGCACCTGCTGGGCCCGCAGGTGCGGCTGCGCACGCACGTGGAGGACGTCGTCGCCGTCGTCCGGGCCGAGGAGTGCCGGGACGCCGTCCTGGTGGGCCACAGCTACGGGGGCATCCCGGTCACCGGCGCGGCCGACCTGCTCGGCGACGCGGTCGGCCCGCTCGTGTACGTCGACGCCGTCGTCCTCGCGCCGGGGGAGGCCTGGTCCTCCCTGAGCCCACCCGAGGTGCGGGCATCCCGCCGTGAGCTGGTCGCCACGACCGGGTCGCTGCCGCCGCCCCCGGCGTCCGCCTTCGGCCTCACCGGCACCGACGCGGCCTGGGTCGACCGCCGGCAGACCGCGCACCCCGGCGGGGTGTACGACGACCCGCTGGACTTCGCCGGCGACCGGTGGGCCGCCCGGCGGCGCACCTACCTGGACTGCACCACCCCGCCGCTGGCCAGCATCGACCCCTCCCGCGCCCGGGTGCGCGCGCAGCCCGGCTGGGACGTCGTGCCGATGGCCACCGGCCACGACCCAATGGTCAGCGACCCCGCAGCACTGGCCGAGCAGCTGCTCCGCGTCGCGGCGGGCTGAGCCCCGGGCCAGACTCGGCCCCATGCCGGCCCCGTTCCCCACCGACTGGTCCCGCGCGCTCGTGGTCGCCGCGCACCCCGACGACATCGAGTACGGCGTCGCCGCCGCCGTGGCGGTGTTGACCGCCGCGGGCAAGGAGGTGCACTACCTGCTCGCCACCCGCGGCGAGGCCGGGATCGCCGGGGTGCCACCCGCCGAGGCCGGGCCGCTGCGCGAGCAGGAGGAGCGGCGCTCGGCGGCCGTCGTCGGCGTCTCGGAGGTGGAGTTCCTCGACCACCGCGACGGCACGCTCGTCGAGGGCCCCGCGCTGCGCGCGGACCTGGCCGCGGCGATCCGGCGGCACCGGCCGGAGCTGGTGGTCACCCTGCACGGCGGGGACACCTGGACGACGCCCGACACCACCCCGGCGGCCTGGAACTCCGCCGACCACCGCGCGCTGTCCCGCTCGGTGCTCGACGCGGTGGCCGACGCCGGCAACGAGTGGATCTTCCCCGACCTCCCCGGCGAGCCCTGGTCGGGGACGCAGTACGTCGCCGTCCAGACGATCGGCGAGCCGCCGCACGCCGTCGACGTCGCCGACGGCGTCGAGGCCGCCGTCGCCTCGCTCACCGAGCACCGCCGCTACCTGGAGGTCCTCGACCCCGGCACGCCGGTCGAGGAGCAGGCGAGGAACCAGATCGACCAGGCCACGCTCACCGAGGACGGTGGCCGGCGGGTCGGCTTCCGGCTGTTCTGGGGCTGACGAGGGTCAGGGTCAGACCTGCAGCGCGGCGACGACGGCGGCGACCTGCTCGGTCGAGGTGATGGTCCGGGTTCCGTCGTCGTAGGACACCGCGGTGGTGCTGCGGTGGCCGAGGGAGCGCACGGTCCGCGCGGCACGCAGGTGGACGGCGGGCACCCCGGTGGCCGCGACCAGCTCGGCGACGTGGTCGGCCCGGACGCCGCCGGCCGCCACCACCTCGATGCGGCCGGCGGCCTGCTCGACCAGCGCGCGCAGCGCCGCCGTCCCCTCCCGGGCGGTCGCCGCGCCGGCCGAGGTGAGCACGCGGGTGACCCCGGCCCCGACCAGCTCCTCCAGGGCCGCGGGCTGGTCGGCCAGGGTGTCGAAGGCCCGGTGGAAGGTCACCGGCGCCGACCCGGCCGCGCGCACCACGGCGTCCAGGGCGGGGCGGTCGACCCGGCCCCGTGGGCTCAGCGGCCCGACGGCCACCCCGGCGACGGGCACGATCCGCCGGGCCGCGGCGACGTCGGCGCAGACCACGTCGAGCTCGACGGGTGAGTGCACGAAGTCCCCGCCGCGCGGGCGCACCAGCACCGTCACCGCCAGCGCGGGAGCACGGTTCGCCAGTGCCGCGAGCGTGCCTGCGCTGGGGGTCACCCCGCCCTCGGCGGGGGCGGCGCAGAGCTCGACCCGGTCGGCGCCGGCGGCCGACGCGGCGAGTGCACCCTCCACGTCCTCCACGCTGATCTCGACGGCGGCTCGGCGGGGGCTGGGTGCGGCGGGCATGGGGAGATCCTCCCGGTAGGCTCCCCGGCACGACGGACGAGTCGGCTGGGCGGTCGCGTCGGCGGGGGAGACCCCGTCGCCGAGGAACGTCCGGGCTCCACAGGGCAGGGTGGTCGCCAACAGCGACCCGGGGTGACCCGCGGGACAGTGCCACAGAGAACAGACCGCCAGCGGTCCGCCGCTGGTAAGGGTGAAACGGTGGTGCAAGAGACCACCAGCGCGCCGGGTGACCGGTGCGGCTCGGTAAACCCCACCCGGAGCAAGGTCAGGAAGGGGAGGCAGCTCGCTGCCGACCCGCGGAGGCGTTCGAGGGCTGCCCGCCCGAGTCTCCGGGTAGACCGCTCGAGCCTGCCGGCAACGACAGGCCTAGATGGATGACCGCCCATCGGGAGGCCGCGAGGCACCCGGGGACAGAACCCGGCGTACAGGCCGACTCGTCCGTCGCCCGCACCTGGGGCACCGTGGGCGCATGCAGACCTACGGCACCGGCCGGGAGACCACCCCCGTCGTCGTCCCCGGCCCCGACGGCGACCTCACCGGTGAGCAGCTGACCGGCCCCGTGCACGCCGTCCCCACCGGGTCCGCGGACCTGGAGCTCGCCACGTCGCTGTGCAACCACGAGGTGCGCGCGGTCGCCGGGGACCCGTTCGACCCCGCCGCCGACGACGTCTGCCCGGTGTGCGCCGAGCGGGCCCGGTGAGCGACGGGCCGCGCGCGCTGGTCCTCGGTGCCTCGCGCGCTCTGGGGCTCGGCCTGGTCCGCGAGCTGGCCGCGCACGGCTGGCAGGTGACCGGGACCGTGCGCGGCGAGGAGCGGACGCCGCTGCACGACCTCGCCGACGCCGACGACCGGGTCGCCCTGGACCGGGTGGACACCACCGTGCCCCAGGAGCTGGCGGCCCTGCGCGACCGGCTGGCCGACCGGACCTGGGACCTGCTGCTGGTCAACGCGGGTGTCACCGGCGCGGACGAGCCGGTCGGTGCCGTCGACGCCGCGGAGTTCGCCCGCGTGCTGGTCACCAACGCCTGGGCTCCGCTGCAGGCGATCGAGCTGCTGGACGACCTGGTCGCGCCGGGCGGCACCGTCGCGGTGATGTCCTCCCGGCAGGGCAGCATCGGGCTGAACACCCGCGGTGGCCACGAGGTGTACCGGGCGAGCAAGTCCGCGCTCAACCAGCTGATGCGCAGCTACGCCACACGGGCGCGGCCGGACCGCACCCTGCTGTGCCTGCACCCGGGGTGGGTGCGGACCGAGCTCGGCGGGGCCGGTGCCCCGCTCACCGTCGAGCAGAGCGTCGCCGGGCTGGTGCGCACCCTCGAGGCGCACCGCGGCGAGCCGGGGCTGCAGTTCCGCGACCACGAGGACGCCGTCGTCCCCTGGTGAACGTCGTGCCGGGGCGGGGTGGGAGGTGATCTCCGACGGTCGGAGGCCGGTGCGATGACCTCCCACCGTCCGGGATCACCTCCCACCCGTCGTCAGTCGGTGGGCACCGGCTCGCCGCGGTAGGTGCCGAAGGACCAGTGGTTGCCCTCCGGGTCCTGGAACCGGCACTCCCGGCCGTGCCCGGACTCCGCCGGCTCGTCCAGGCCGGTGGCCCCGGCCGCCAGTGCGCGCGCCCAGAGCGCGTCCGGGTCGTCGCAGACCACGTAGGCGCCGAAGGTGCCCGGCCGCAGCGGCCAGCGGTCGCCGTCGGAGGGGCGGGCCGAGCCCAGCATCACCCCGCCGCCGGTGGGACCGGCCAGCTGGGCGTGCAGGACGACGTCGCCGTCGGTGAACACCGCGACCTCGCGGAACCCGAAGGCGTCCACCAGGAACCGGATGAGCGCAAGGGCGTCGACGGCGCGCAGGGTGGGCCAGACCTGGGGAGCAGGTGTCGTCACGGTGCCGATCGTGGCCCGGTGGCCGGGGCTTGACCAGGGGTGGCCCGACGACCCGCACGGTGGTCGGCCGTTGCCCGCAGCGCAGACCGTCGGGGACGTCGGGCCACCCCGTCCGGCGGTCAGCGGCGGCGGAGACCCGCGCAGCAGTCGGTGACGATGGCGGCGAACGTGGTGGTGTCGACCTCGTCGTCCACGGTCACGCGGACGATGTCGGCCACCTGCTGCGCCGAGGTGGCGTGGGCGGCGGACACGCGGGCCGCGGCGATCAGGTGGAGCTGGCGGACACGGGCGGCCTGGGTGCCGTCGACCGGGGAAGGGAGAGGCATGTCCTGACCGTAGGCAGGCCTCTCCTGCGCGCGACAGCATGCCGCACGACCGATCCGCCGTCACATGTGACGAAACCGGCGCCGGGTGCTCGGCACACCCCGCCGGTGGGCGCGCGACCTCCCTGGTGAGGGGCGTGCCGCGTGCGATCCTGCCGCCGTGGACGCGCAGGTCTGGCTGGGTGCGGGCGGGTTCCTCGTGGGGCTGCCGCTCGGGCACGCGCTCAACGTGGCCGCGCAGCGCGTCGTCGCCGCCCGGCCGGATGCCGCCGACCTGCTGCCCGGCGCGCTGCTGACCCGCCGCACCGCGGTCCCGCCGCCGTGGGTGGAGGTGGCCACCGCCGCGCTGTTCGCCGTGGTCGCCGTCCGGGTCGGGCCCGAGCCGTTGCTGCCCGCGTGGTTGTGGCTGGCCGGCTGGGCGGTGCTGCTGAGCGTGGTCGACCTGCAACACAAGCTGCTGCCCAACCGGGCGCTACTGCCCGCCACCGCCGGTGCGGTGGTCCTGCTGACCGCGACCGCGGCCGTCACCGGCGAGTGGGTGGCTCTGCTGCAGGCCGCCGCCGCCGCGGTGGGACTGGCTGTCGTGCTCTACGCGCTGGCCCTGCTCACGCCGAACGGCCTCGGCCTGGGCGACGTCAAGCTCGGCCCCCTCCTGGGCCTGTACCTGGGGTGGCTGGGCGTGCTCCCGCTGGTCCTCGGGGTCTTCCTCGGCTTCGTCGCGCAGGCGGTGCTCGCGCTGGCGCTGCTGGCTGCGCGCCGGGTCAGCACCGACACCCAGCTGCCCTTCGGGCCCGCGCTCCTGGCCGGCGCGCTGGTCGCCGGTCTCCTCGCCCTCGGCTGAGCTCGAAACGCGGTTCACCCCTCGGGGGGAGAGGACGACGGCCCGGCTCCACCCCGGTTGCCCGCAACCCGATGTGCTCCCTGCAGCCGCACCCAGGACCGCCGTGGTCCACCCGGGTGACGGCCACCCGGAGGAGCACGACATGACCCACCTGTTCCAGACGCTGTTCGCCCTGTCCGTCACCGCCGGCGACCGCGTCGCAGCCCACGCCCGCGACCTGAAGTCGCGCGAGACCGGCGCCAGCGCCGTGGAGTACGCGCTGCTCGTCGGCACCATCGCCCTGGCCGTCGTCGCCGGTCTGGCCATCTTCGGCCCGAAGCTGACCGCCGCCATCAGCAACATCCGGGTCAACTGACCCGGCCGGTGGACCCCGGTCCCGGCCGGCGGCGCACGCCGCCGCCGGCCGGCCCGGCCCACCGCCCTCACCCCGTCCCCGCCCGAGTCCCGAGAGGAGCAGCCCCGTGGTGCACGTCCTGACCCGTACCGCCCGCCGCCTGGCCGGCGAGCGCGGTGCCTCGGCCGTCGAGTTCGCCCTCGTCGCGCCGCTGCTGGTCCTGCTGCTGTTCGGCATGGCCTCCACGGCCCGGGCCTTCCAGATCCAGGCCGGTGTCTCCGGCGCCGCCCGCGAGGCCGCCCGCACCCTGGCCATCACCAACGACGTCGCCCAGGCCCGCTCGGCCGCCGTCGACGCCGCGACCGCGCAGTCGGTCCCGATCAGCAGCGGTTCGGTGTCCATTTCGCCGACGACGTGCAGCGGTCAGCCCGCAGGCACCAACGTCCGGGTGACCATCGTCTACCGCTACCAGCCCTTCGGACCCTTCAACGACGGGCTGGCCCTGGACATCACCAGCAAGGCGGTCATCCGGTGCGGCGCCTGACCGGGCAGCGGCCGGGTCGCCCCCGCTGGACCCGCCTGCGCGGCCGGGACGGCGAGCGCGGCGGCATCGCCGTGGCCACCGCCCTGCTCATGCCGATCTTCCTGGGCCTGGCCGCCCTCGCCGTCGACACCGCCGGCGTCTGGGCCGCGCGCCAGCAGGTGGTCAACGGCGCGGACGCCGCGGCGCTCGCCGTCGCGACCGACTGCGCCGCCGGCAACTGCGGCGACATCAAGCCCACCGCCGAGTCCTACTTCTTCGCCAACAACGAAGCCGCCAAGCTGGCCGACCTCAAGGCGGGCTCCGGCTGGATCTACGTCGACGGACGACAGACCCGGGCGACCGGGACCTGGCTCGTCCGGCACTTCTTCGCCGGTGCCCTGGGCTTCCCGACCGGCTCGCTGTCGGTCGAGTCGACCGCGGCATGGGCCCCGGTCGCCAGCTCGACGTCCGGCATCGCGCTGGCCGTGTCCTGGTGCACCTTTCGGGCGGCCGGCCCGGTCAACGGGGGGTCCACCGTGTCGATCAACCTCACGGCCCAGCCGTCGGGCAGCTGTACCGGCCCCACCGGCGGCAGCACCACCGGCGGGGCGATGTGGACGACCACCTCGGCCGGGTCGGCCTGCGGCACGACGGCCGCCGTCCAGACGGCGATCACCCGCTACCAGCCGACCTCGTCCCGACCGGCCGGGTGCACCTCGGCCTACCTGTCCGGGCTGGTCGGGCGCACCGTCGACGTCCCGGTCTGGAGCTCGCTCTCCGGAGGGACCGCCCAGGTCTACGGGTGGGCCTCGCTGCGGGTCACCGCCGCCGACTCCACGTCGATCAGCGGCCGCTTCGTCAACCAGCCCCGCCAGGTCGGCGACGCCACCCCGCCGCCGACCAACGCCCCCGACCTGGGAGCCCGCGCCGTCTTCCTCACCGACCCCTCCACCTGGACCGGGGCCCGGTGCCAGGACGGCGCCACCACCTGCTGACAGACCGACCACCACCCACCACCGAAGGAACCCCATGTCCCGCCGAATCGTCGCCGCCGTCGCGGCAGTCCTGCTGGCCGCCGCCGGTGCGTGGGTGGTCCTGACCTACGTCGGGTCCGCCGACAGCCGCGCCCGGGCCGGCGAGGAGCTCGCGGTCGTCCTCGTCGTCACCCGCGAGGTGCCCAGCGGCACCCCGGCCGACGACCTCGGTGACGCGGTCCGCGCCGAGCAGGTGCCCCAGCGGCTCGTCGCCCCCGGCTCGCTGGCGGACCTGACCGCTGTCGAGGGCCTGTCCACCACGGCCGACCTGCTCCCCGGGGAGATGCTGCAGAGTGGACGCTTCGGCGACCCGGCCGCGGTCCGCGCCGACGGCTCGCTGCCCGCCCCCGACGGCCTGGTCGAGGTCAGCGCGAGCCTGGACACCCAGCGGGCCGCCGGCGGCACCCTCGTCCCCGGGGACAAGGTCGGCATCACCCTCACCTCGCAGGACGCCGGGGCCAGCGGCCTGACCTCCTACAGCACCTTCGCCGTGCTGCACGACGTCCTGGTCACGCGGGTCAGCGCCCCCTCCGACCCGGCCACCGGCACCTGGACCGTCACGGTGGCGGTCAGCCAGCAGGACGCCTCCACCGTCGTCGTCGGGCTCTCCGCGCAGGCGGTCTGGCTCTCCCTCGAGTCCGCCGAGGGCACCGGCTCCACCACCTCCAGCACCACCTCCGTCGCGATCACGGGAGACGACCAGTGAGCACCGTCCTGACCATCGGCGTCGGCGCCGAACTCGTCCAGCGCTTCGCCGCCGCCTGCGAGGGCGACGTCCTCTCCCTGGGGGTGGAGGCCCTGGACGCCGACGGCGGGCTGTTCGCCCGCGTCGTGGAGGCCGGTTCCCCCGGGGTCACCGTCCTCGGGCCCGACGTGCCGGAGGAGCGGGCGCTGGCCCTGGCCACCCGCGCCGACGTCCTCGCCACCCCGACATGCATCGTGATGGCGACCAACTCCACCGACCCCGACCTGTGGATGCGGGCGATGCACGCCGGCGTCCGCGACCTGCTGACCGCCGACGCCCACCAGGACCACGTCGACGGCGTCGTCGCCCGGGGCGCGGAGTGGGCCGCGGCCCGCCGGGACGCCCTGCGCGAGACCTCAGGTGACCGCGGTCACCGGGTCATCGTGGTGGGCTCGGCGAAGGGTGGGGTCGGCAAGACCACCGTCTCCACCAACCTGGCCGTGGGCCTGGCCCGCTCGGGCCACGGCTCGACGGTGCTGGTCGACCTCGACGTGCAGTTCGGCGACGTGGCCAGCGCCCTCGGCCTCGCGCCGGAGTACACGCTGCCCGACACCGTGCACGGCGCGGCCTCGACCGACCCGCTGGTCCTCAAGAGCTTCCTGACCCGGCACGAGAGCGGCCTCTACGTCGTCGCGGGCAGCGACTCGCCGGCCGCGGGCGACGCGGTCACCGCCGAGCAGGTGGCGCGGCTGATCGACACGCTGTCCCAGGAGTTCCGGCACGTCGTCGTCGACACCGCCCCGGGCCTGTCCGACCACACCCTGGTGGCCCTGGAGCGGGCCACCGACCTCGTGCTGATGAGCTCGATGGACGTCCCGGGCGTCCGCGGCATGCGCAAGGAGCTGGACGTGCTCACCGAGCTGAACCTGGTGCCCCGCAACCGGCACCTGCTGCTGAACGGCTCCGACGCCGCCGGCGGTCTGAACGTCGCCGACATCGAGGCCACCCTCGGTGCGCCGCTGGACGTCGTGCTGCCGCGCAGCAACGGCGTGCCGCTGTCCACCAACACCGGTGTGCCCCTGCTGTCGGGCTCGAGCAAGGACCAGGTCAGCCGCGGACTGCAGGCCCTGGTGTCCCGCTTCCTGCCCGAGCCCGAGACCAAGCGGGGCGTGCTCGGCCGGCTGCGGGTCGGTGCGCGATGAGGCTCGTCGACCGCATCGCCACCGCCCGGGGCGAGGACGCGCTCGGACCGGACCCGGTCCGGCTGGCTCGCCAGGCCCCGGTCGAGACCGAGGTGACCACCCTGTCGGCCCGAGCGGCCCAGGTGCAGCCCACCGAGGACCTGGCAGCGCGGTTCGTGCAGTCCGAGGCGCCGGGCCACACCGGTGACGGGCTGACCGCGCTCCGCGCCCGCGCCACCCAGGCGCTGTTCGACCGGCTCGGCAGCAAGCTCTCCAACGGGGACATCCCCGAGGAGCAGCTGCACCGGCTGGTCAACTCCGAGCTGCAGCGCGTGGTCGCCAACGACCCCACGCCGCTCTCGGACGCCGACCGGCGCCGGTTGATCACCGAGGTCACCGACGAGGTGCTCGGCTACGGCCCGCTGCAGCCGCACCTGGACAACCCCGACGTCACCGAGATCATGGTCAACGGCCCGGACGCGGTGTACGTCGAGCGCGGCGGCCGGCTGGTCCGCACCGCGTCGACGTTCACCTCCGAGGAGCACCTGCGCCGGGTCATCGAGCGCATCGTCTCGCGGGTCGGGCGGCGCATCGACGAGTCGTCGCCGATGGTCGACGCCCGGCTGGCCGACGGCTCCCGGGTCAACGCGATCATCCCGCCGCTCGCCTTCGGGGGCTCCTCGCTGACCATCCGCAAGTTCGCCCGTACCCCGTTGGGCATCGGCGACCTGATCTCCTACGGCACCCTGAGCCCGGAGATGGCCGAGCTGCTGCGCGCCTGCGTGGAGGCCCGGCTCAACATCATCGTCTCGGGCGGCACCGGCACCGGGAAGACCACGCTGCTCAACGTGCTGTCCTCCTTCATCCCGGAGAACGAGCGGATCATCACCATCGAGGACGCCGTCGAGCTGCAGCTGCAGCAGGAGCACGTCGTCCGGCTGGAGTCCCGGCCCCGAAACATCGAGGGCCGCGGTGAGATCTCCATCCGCGAGCTGGTGCGCAACTCCCTGCGCATGCGGCCCGACCGCATCGTCGTCGGCGAGGTCCGCGGCGGCGAGAGCCTGGACATGCTGCAGGCCATGAACACCGGCCACGACGGCTCGCTGTCGACGGTGCACGCGAACACCCCGCGCGACGCCATCGCCCGCCTGGAGACCCTCGTGCTCATGGCCGGCATGGACCTGCCGTTGCGCGCCGTGCGCGAGCAGGTCACCTCGGCGGTCGACCTGGTCGTGCAGATCTCCCGGCTGCGCGACGGCACCCGGCGGATCACCCACGTCACAGAGGTGCAGGGCATGGAGGGCGACACGGTGACGATGCAGGACGCCTTCCTCTTCGACCACTCCGCCGGGTCCGACCTCAACGGCCGGCTGCTGGGCAAGGCTGTGCCGACCGGTGTCCGGCCGCGCTTCGTCGACCGGTTCGCCGACATGGGCGTCTCGGTGTCCTCCCGGGTCTTCGCCGCGCCGGCGGCCGCGCCCGGGCGCCGGCCCCTGCAGCCCGGGCGCGTGTGATGCCCGCCGTCGTCTGGGCCGGTGCCCTCGCCGTGGCGCTCGCTCTGGGCATCGCGGTCGTCGTCCTCGCCAACCCTCGGCAGGGCGTGTCCCGCGACCGCCTGGTCGTGGGGGGCGCACCCGTGGCAGCCCGCCGCACGACCACGGCCGGGGAGACCGTGGCCCTCGCGCAGCGCGTCCTGCACCGGGTCGACCCCGGGAACCGGCTGCCCGCGGCACTGGAGCTGGCGGGGTTGCAGATCAAGGCACCCGACCTGCTGGTCGTCGGCGCCGTCGCCTCGGTGACCGGGGCGCTCCTGGGGGCCGTCGTGGGCGGGGCCCTGCTGTCGGGCCTGCTCCTCGTGGCTGCGCCCCTCGCCATCTGGGCGTTCGTCCGGGTCCGCACCGACCGCCGCCGGCGGGCCTTCGCCGAGCAGCTCGTCGACGCCCTCCAGCTGATGGCCAGCAGCATGCGTGCCGGGCACAGCCTGCTGCGCGCTGTCGACGCCGTGTCCCGCGACACCCAGGCGCCGACGTCGGAGGAGTTCGCCCGCGTGGTCAACGAGGCGCGGGTCGGCCGCGACCTCGGGGCCGCCCTGGACGAGGTCGCCGACCGCACCGGCAGCGAGGACTTCCGCTGGGTCGTGCAGGCGATCGAGGTGCACCGCGAAGTCGGCGGGAACCTCGCCGAGGTGCTGGACCGGGTGGGGGAGACCCTGCGCGACCGGGCGCAGCTGTTCCGGCAGGCCCGCTCGCTGTCCGCGGAGGGACGCACCTCGGGCATCGTCCTGCTCGTCATGCCCGTCGTCGTCACCGGCGTCGTGGCCGTCACCGCGCCCGCCTACCTCGCCCCGCTCTACAGCACCGGGCTCGGCATCGTCATGTCCGGTGTCGCGCTGACCCTCATGGTGGTCGGCGCGGTCTGGCTCCGCTCCATCGTGAAGGTCAGGTTCTGATGTCCCCGCTGCTCGCCGCGGCCGCCGTCGCCCTCGCCCTGCCCGTGGCCCTCGGGGCCTACGCCGTGGTGGGGAGCCAGGGCCGCCAGCTGGCCATCGCGCAGCGCAATCTGACCCGTGGGCTCACCACCAGCGCGCCGACGTCGGGCTCGCTGGAGTCGCGAGGGAACGGCCGCACCGCGTTCCTGCGCACCGTCACCCCCGAGCGGGAGGCGCGGCGGGTCCGTCGCCTGCTGCAGCGCGCGGGTTCCCCGGCAGGCTGGACGATGACGCGCGTCCTCGCGGCCAAGCCGCTGCTGGCCCTCGGCCTGGGCCTGGTGACCCTGCTCGCCGCGGCGGAAGGGGCCGGCGCCCTGTGGCTGCTCGTCCTGGGCGCGGTGTCCGTCGGGTCCTACTGGCTGCCCGACGCCCTGCTCAGGGGGCGGGGGGACGAGCGGCAGACGGAGCTGGCCCGGGAGCTGCCCGACGTGCTGGACCAGATGACCATCTCGGTCGAGGCCGGCCTGGGCTTCGAGGCCGCGATGAACTGGGTCGCCACCCACGGCACGGGCCCCCTGTCCGAGGAGTTCCGGCGCACGATGGCCGACATCAACGTGGGGCGGTCGCGCCGCGACGCCTACGCCGGTCTGGTGGCCCGCGCCGGGGTGGAGGACCTTCGCCGCTTCGTCGCGGCGGTCAACCAGGCCGACACCTACGGCATCGCCGTCTCCGACGTCCTGCGGGTGCAGGCCGCGGAGATGCGGGTCAAGCGCCGCCAGCGCGCCGAGGAGAAGGCGATGAAGGTGCCGGTCAAGGTGTCCTTCCCGCTCATGCTGTGCATCCTCCCCGCGCTGCTGATCGTCGTGCTGGGCCCCGCCCTGGTGTCGATCGGCGACGTGCTGGGCTGATCACCCCGGCCTAGGGTCGGGCACATGACCAGCAGCCAGCCGCCCACCCCCGAGGCCCGCGCAAACGTCACCGAGGAGAACGTGGACACCCGGGCGGAGCTGCTGCCGGAGGAGGAGAGCGCAGGCGGCAGCGCCGACCCCCGGGCCCAGGCCGAGGCCATCCTGGCCGAGTCCGAGGAGCGCACCCTGCACCCCGACGCCGACGAGGGCGGGCACCGCACGTCGGCCGAGACCGCCTGAGGTGGCGCGGCACCGGCACGCGGTCCAGCTGCGCTGGTCCGACCCCGACGTCTACGGCCACGTCAACCACGCCCGCGCGCTGAGCCTGCTGGAGGACGCCCGGCTGGCGATGGGCGCCGGCCCCGACGGCGACAGCGCCCCGCCGATCATCCTGGCCCGGCTCGAGGTCGACTACCGCCGGCAGCTGTTCTACCGCGCGGGTGGGTCGGTGGACGTGCACAGCTGGGTGACCGGCCTGGGCAGCAGCTCGGTGACCGTCCGGCAGGACCTGCTCCAGGACGCCGAGGTGGCGATCAGCGTGGTCGCCGTCCTGGTCCACGTCCAGGACGACGCCTCCCGGCCGATGACCGCCGCCGAGCGGGCGCACTGGACGACGTTCTCCGAGGACGCAGCCGGGTAGGAGCGCGGCCATGCCGAAGACGGACGAGGACGGGAAGGTCATCGAGGACGAGCTGCCCAGCACGCTGCAGCGGTCCGACGACAAGGCGCAGGACACCTACGCGCAGGCCCACGACAGCGCGCTGGACACCTACGACGGCGACGAGCAGGCCGCGAACCGGGTGGCCTGGAGCGCGGTCAAGCACACCCACGAGAAGGTCGGCGACCACTGGGAGCCCAAGGAGGAGAAGGGCCCCTCCGACGAGCAGTCGGCCCGCGGGAACCGGGACACCGACCTGGGCACCGCCGGCGGCGTGGACGAGAACGCCACCAAGGAGCACCTCTACGAACGGGCCCAGGAGCTCGACGTCGAGGGCCGGTCGACGATGACCAAGGACGAGCTGGTCGAGGCCCTGCAGAAGGCCAACGACCAGGCCACCCGGGACGCGCGCGGCTGAACCGTCCCCGGCACCATGGGGCGGGTGGACCGCGAACGACGCCGACACCGGTACGAGGAAGCCAGCCAGTGGCCCCTGATCGCGCTGGCCGTGCTCTTCGTCGTGGCCTACGCCTGGCGGGTGCTCGGCGTCGGCCTGCCCGGCTGGGCGGAGACCGTGCTCGGGGCGGTCACCGTGGTGGTGTGGCCGGTGTTCCTCGCCGACTACCTCTTCCGGCTCTCCCTGGCCGAGCACCGCTGGCGGTTCGTCCGCGAGAACTGGATCGACGGCGTCGCGGTCGCCCTGCCCCTGCTCCGCCCGCTGCGGATCATCAGCCTGGTGCGCGTCGCGCGGGTGCTCGACCGGCGGCTGGCGACCTCCCTGCATGGCCGCGTGGCCGGGTACGTGACGGTGTCGGCCTCGCTCGTGGTGTTCATGGCGGCGCTCGCCGCGCTGGACGCCGAACGCGGTGCCCCGGACGCGAACATCACCGACTTCGGCGACGCCGTCTGGTGGGCCATCACGACCATCACCACGGTGGGCTACGGCGACCGCTACCCGGTCACCGGGGAGGGCCGGGTGGTCGCCGTCCTGCTCATGCTGGCCGGCATCGCCCTGCTCGGCGTCGTCACCGCCGCGGTCGCCTCGTGGTTCGTCGACCGGGTCAGCGACGCCCGCGACGAGGACGCCGACGACCTGCAGGCCGAGGTCCGGGCCCTGGCTGCCGAGGTGCGTGCCCTGCGCGCCGAGCTCGCCGACCGCGACCTCAGCCGGGGACCGTGATCAGCTCGGTCTGCCGGTCGTCCAGGTAGACCACCCCGTCGCCGGTGAGCGCGATGCCCTGCTCCAGGGCCATCCGCACGACCTGGCCGTCCCACTCGGCCACCGGCACCCGCACGCACAGCTCCAGCGCCCAGGTGGTGTCGGTGCGGACGACGGCCTGCCCGGTGCCGGGCACCCCGCCCTGCGCGTCCCACATGCCGATCGCCGGACCGGCGCCGTGGCCGTGGTGGCCGACCGGGTGGGAGTAGACGTCGCCGTCGATGCCTTCGGCGGCGGCGCCGGCCCGCGCGGCGGCGAGCACCTCGTCGCCGGTGCGCCCGGGCACCATCGCGGCGGTCACCAGGTCCTGCATCCGGTTGCCCACCGCGTGCGCGGCGACCAGCCCGGCCGGCGGCGCGGCCTCGCCGGGGCGCAGCACGTAGGCGTTGCGCTGGGTGTCGGTGGTCAGCCCCAGGGTGCGCAGCCCGACGTCGCAGTGCACCAGGTCGCCGGGCTCGACCACGAGGTCCTCGTGCACCCCGGGCAGCCCGGCCCGCTGCACGTCCACCGTGGGCTGGAACCACGGGTCCACGCCCAGGTCGTGGAAGCGCTGGCGGATCCACCAGGCGACGTCCAGCGCGCTCGTCGTCCCCGGGGTGATGACCGCCCGCGAGAACGCCTCGTCGATGGTGGTGTGCACCAGCGCGTTCATCGCGTGCTGGGCGGCCACCTCCTCGGGCAGCCGGGTCTCCAGCCACTGCACGGCCAGCGCCTCGGCCGGCACGACCCGGTCGGCCCAGGGCCCGAGCGCGGCCAGCAGCTGCTCGTGGTCGGTGTGCGACAGCCCGTCGGCGTGGGCGAAGGTGGCCGACACGTCGATGCCGATCCGCCGCGGGTCCGCGGCCTCCACCGCGCGCCGGACGGCGGCCCACTGCGCGTCGTCCTTGGTGGCGGAGGGGTCGTCGTCCTCGGGCCGCCAGGCCTGCCGGAACATGCCGACCGGGTAGCGGGCCACGGCCAGCGGGTCGACGCCGCCGGCCGTGCGGTGCAGCAGCAGCACGGTGCGCCGGCGGGCCGACAGCCAGGTGGCCGGCAGCATCGTGGAGAGCACCGGGTCCTCGTGGTACTCCCGGCCGACCAGCACCCACAGGTCGATCCCGGCGTCGTCCATCCAGCCCGGCAGCAGCGCCGAGATGCGGTGGGCCAGCCAGCGGTCGCGGACCTCGGCCTGCTCGCGGAGGGGCAGGGGCACCTGCTGGAGCGTCGCCGTCATGCCCCGATCAGACCACGGGGTCAGCTGCCGCCCACCCGGGGGCGGGGCACGGCGCCGTCGGCGAGCTCCACCCGGTCGCGGCCGGTCTGCTTGGCGGTGTACATCGCCAGGTCGGCGCGGTCGATGAGCTTGCGGACGGCGTCCTGCGGGTCGTCGTCGGGGTGCGGGCCGGCCACGGCGACCCCGACCGAGGCGGTGACGGGGTGCCGGTCGCCCGCCCGCTGCACGGCCGCCCGGAGCCGCTCGCCCAGCTGCCGGGCGTCGGCGGAGCCGCGCACCAGACCGAGCACGACCATCTCCTCGCCCCCGGTGCGGGCCAGCACGTCGGCCGGGCGCACCGTGCCGGCCAGCTGGGTGGCCACCGCCTGCAGCACGGCGTCGCCGGCGGCGTGCCCGTGCTCGTCGTTGAGCTCCTTGAACCGGTCCAGGTCCAGGACGCACGCGGCCACCGACGCGCCGTCGCGCTGGGCCTGCCGCCAGAGCCGGTCGCCGCCGGCCACCAGCGAGCGCCGGTTCGCCAGGCCGGTCAGCGGGTCGGTGGAGGACAGCCGCTCGGTGTCGGCGACCAGCCGCTGCACCTGCCGGCGCAGCCACACCACGCCGAGGGTGGTGACGTCGAGGATCACCGACTGCACGACGACCTGGACGGCGAGCGCGGCGGTGGCCTCGAAGCTGGCCTGCAGCGCCAGCCAGCACGCCACGGGCACCACGGCCAGGTGCGCGCGCAGCGGCCAGCCGTCGAGGAACCAGGCCGCGGAGAACGCGCAGAACAGCAGCATCAGGGGTGGGGCGTACTGCACCGGGTCGGTGATCGACAGCGCCACGACGACGTAGACGAGGTCGCCGACCAGCACCAGGACGGCGACCAACCGGGGGCCCACCCGGTCGCGCACCCGCACCACCACGGCCAGCGACACCAGCAGCGCCATCGCACCGGCGTAGACCCACCGGGTGCCCCCGGGACGCAGCACGCCGTCCACGAGCAGGTTCAGCGATCCCAGCGCGGCGCCGACGACCAGCAGGGCGGCGATCAGCCGGGCGGCGGTGCGCCCGTCGGTCGGGCCCGGCCCGCGCACCAGCCACCGGCGGACGTCGGTGGTGGTCGGCACGGCGGCGGGCACGCGGGCAGTGTGCCCCACGGCACCGACGTCCCCGCGACGTCGGGCCGCCGGGCGGGACCGGGACGCGGGTGCCAGGCTGGCCTCGCGCCGCGCGGCCCGCGGCGGCGCACCGCCCGAGGGAGGGAGCCGAGATGGCCGACGGACCGTGGTTCTGGTGCCTGAAGCACAACGCGGTGGAGGGGCCGGACGGCTGCGCCGAGCGGCACCGGCTGGGGCCCTTCGCCACCCGCGAGGAGGCCGAGCACGCGCTGGAGAGGGTGGCCGAGCGCAACGAGCAGGCCGACGCCGAGGACCGGGCCTGGGAGCGCGGCGAGCGCGCCTGACCCGGCATGATCACCCCCGGGTCGGTCCACCGAGGCAGCAGGAGATGACGTGAGCGAGAGCAGTGCGGTCGGCCGGCCGGTCGGCGAGCTGGTGGTCGGGGTGCTCGGCGGCACCGGGCCGCAGGGCCGCGGGCTCGGCGTGCGGTGGGCGGCGGCCGGGCAGCGGGTGCTGCTGGGCTCGCGCGACGCCGACCGGGCGCAGGAGGTCGCCGAGCAGGTCGCGGCGCGGGCGACGGCGGCCTCGGGGGGCGCGCAGGTGTCGGTGCGCGGCGGGTCCAACCACGACGTGGCCGGTGCCGCCGACGTCGTGGTGGTCGCGGTGCCCTACGACGGCCACGCCGAGCTGCTCGCCGAGCTGGCGCCCGTGCTGGCCGGCAAGGTCGTCGTCGACTGCGTGGTGCCGATGGGCTGGGACGAGCTCGGTGCCTACGTGCTCGACGTCCCCGAGGGCAGCGTGACCCAGCAGGCCGCCGCGCTGCTGCCCGACAGCCTCGTGGTGGGCGCGTTCCACCACCTGTCGGCGGTGTCCCTGGAGGACCTGTCGCACCCGACGCTGGAGGGCGACGTCATGGTCGTCGGCGACGACCGAGGCGCGATGGACCTGGTGCAGGCCCTGGCCGGGCAGCTGCCCGGGCTGCGCGGGGTCTACGCCGGCCGGCTGCGCAACGCCCGCCAGGTCGAGGCGCTGACCATCAACCTGGTCTCGGTGAACCGGCGCTACAAGACGCACGCCGGCGTGCGGGTGACGGGCGTCTGATGACCGGGGACGACGTCCGCACGGTCACCTTCGCCCGGCCCGGCTTCGGCAAGCGCGGCTACTCCCCGGACGAGGTCGACCAGTTCCTGGACCGGGCCGCCGCCGAGCTCGACGCCCGGGCCGCCGGCGGCCCGGCGTCGATGGGGCCCGACGACGTGCACCAGGTGGTCTTCCGCAAGCCGCCGATCGGCAAGCGGGGCTACGACGAGAGCCAGGTCGACGACTTCCTGGACCGGCTGGAGGCCGCCCTGGGCGGTGCGGCCGGACCGGGCCCGGTGACCGAGCTGAACGGGCGGCCGCTGGACCGCTGACCGGCCACCGCGCAGGGCGGCCGGTCAGCGGGGCGTCAGGCGGTGACGCAGACCGTGACGCCGAGGACGACGGCGGACACGTAGCCCGACGGGCAGGTCCCGCTCGGCGGCATCGCGATGGGCGCGGTGAGCGCGACGGCGGCCGTCGGGGCGGCGACGCCCACGGTGCCGGTGACGCCGACGTCCGCGGTCGGGGCGGCGACCCCGACGGTGCCGGTGACGCCGACCGTGCCGGTGGGGGCGGTGGCGCCGACACCGGCGGTGGTTCCGACCCCGGCGGTGACGCCGATGCCGGCAGTGGTGGCCTGGTCCGCGGTGGGTGCCGTCGCGGCGGTCCCGGCGACGGGCGCGGTGTCGGCGGTC
>NZ_JAMXRZ010000031.1 GCF_024124375.1 Klenkia sp. PcliD-1-E | reverse complement strand
TGGGCGGCGGCCGCCGTGCCCGACCGCGACCGCCGGGCCCTGGCCCAGGCTGTCGCACGGGTCGGCCCCGTCCCGCTGCCCGACCTCGGCCCGACCACCGCCGCGGTGCTCGGCATGCTCGACCACCTCGCCGCCGCGGACCCCGTCGTCCTCGGCCGGTGGCGGGTGGCCGTCGACGAGGTGCGCGACACCCGGCAGGACTGGGCCGCGGCCATGCACGGGACCTCGTGGGCCGCGCACGTGTCCGGCCGCACCCGGGCGCTGGCCGCCGCGGTGCTGGCCGCCGTCCCGGCCTTCCGGACCGCCGGCTTCACCCCCGGCGACGGCGCCCGCGGGGTCTGGAACGCCGTGGCCGGCTGCGTGCAGGGCGTCGCCATGGCCGACCTGGTCGACGGCGCCGCGCTGGACCAGCTGCTGCTGCCCTGGCTGCTGGCCGAGGGTGACCACCCGTCGGGGGTGCTGCCGCCCGCCGGTTGAGCGTCCCGGCTCAACTCCTGACGATCCCGTGCCGAAACCAACCCCACGGCCGAACCCCGGCCCGAGCAGAGAGCAGGACACCGTGCCCCCGATCCGCGTGATGGTGGTCGACGACTCGATCGTCGTCCGCAAGATCGTCACCGACGTGCTCGGCGCGGACCCCGCCATCGAGGTGGTGGGCACCGCCGTCAACGGCAAGGTGGCCCTGGCCAAGGTCGACCAGCTGCGGCCCGACGTCATCACGATGGACATCGAGATGCCGGAGATGGACGGCATCGCCGCGGTCAGGGCGCTGCGCGGCGCCGGCCGCCGCACGCCGATCATCATGTTCTCCACGCTCACCGAGCGGGGTGCGTCCGCCACCTTCGACGCGCTGGCCGCCGGCGCCGACGACTACGTCACCAAGCCCGCCAACGTCGGCAGCGTGCAGCAGTCGATGGAGAGCGTGCGGGCCCAGCTGATCCCGCGGATCAAGGTGCTCACCGGCCGACCCGCCGGGCTGCCCGCCGCCCCCGCGGCGGCGCCGCGGACGACCGCACCGCCGCCCGCCCCGGTGGCCCGCGGTGCCCGCAAGGCCCCCGCCGTCCTGGTCGTCGGGTCCTCCACCGGCGGACCGGACGCGCTGACGAAGGTGCTGCCCCGGCTGCCGCGGGACTTCCCGCTGCCGGTGCTGGTCGTGCAGCACATGCCCCCGGTCTTCACCACCCAGTTCGCCGCCCGGCTGGACCGGCTCAGCGCCCTCGACGTCGTCGAGGCCACCGCCGGGACCCCGATCGCCCCCGGGACCGTGCACATCGCGCCGGGTGACTTCCACCTGACCGTCGCCCCCGGCGCCGGCCCGCGGCGGACCGCGCTGGACCAGGGCGCCCCGGAGAACTTCTGCCGGCCCGCCGTCGACGTGCTCTTCCGCTCGGCCGTGGCCGCCTACGACGGCGCGGTGCTGGCCGTCGTCCTCACCGGCATGGGCTCGGACGGCAAGCTCGGCGCCGGTCAGGTCCGTGCCGCCGGCGGCACCGTCGTCGCCCAGGACCAGGCCACCTCCGTCGTCTGGGGCATGCCCGGCGCGGTCACCCAGGCCGGCCACGCCGACGAGGTCGTCCCGCTCGACCGGGTGGCCGACACCGTCCTCCGGCTCGCCGGCCGCCCGTCCCTCGTCGGAGCCCGCCCATGACCACTGCCCTCGCCACGTCCGGGTTCGACTGGGTCTGCCAGCTCGTCCGCCGGGAGTCGGCCATCGTCCTCGCGCCCGGCAAGGAGTACCTGGTGGAGGCCCGGCTGATGCCGCTGGCCCGCCAGCTCGGCCTGCCCGGTGTCGCCGAGCTCGTCGAGCGGGTCCGCGCCCGCCCGGAGCCGGCGCTCACCCGCGGCATCGTCGAGGCGCTCACCACCAACGAGACCTCGTGGTTCCGTGACGGCGACCCCTTCACGGCGCTGACCGGCACCGTCGTCCCGGCCCTGCAGGCCGCCCGGCGGCCGGGGGAGCCGATCCAGATCTGGTCGGCGGCCTGCTCCAGCGGGCAGGAGGCCTACACGATCGCGATGCTGCTGGCCGACGCCCTGCCCGGCGCGTCCAGCCGGGTGCGGATCACCGCCACCGACCTGTCCCGCGCCATGGTCGACCGCACCCGGGCCGGCCGGTTCAGCCAGCTCGAGGTCAACCGGGGCCTGCCCGCCCCCATGCTCGTCCGGCACTTCAGCCGGGTGGGCGCGGAGTGGGAGGTCTCGCCCGCCCTGCGCCAGATGGTGACCGCCAGCGAGCTCAACCTCGCCGCACCCCTGCCCCGGCTGGGTCCCTTCGACGTGGTGTACCTGCGCAACGTCCTCATCTACTTCGACCCGCCCACCAAGCGCGAGGTGCTGCGCAAGGTGCGGCAGGTCATGCGCCCGGACGGCTGGCTGTTCCTGGGCGCCGCCGAGACGACGCTGGGCGTCGACGACTCCTGGGAGCGGGTCCCGTGCGGCCGCGGCTCCGCCTACCGACCGACGAAGGGGAAGTGACATGCGAGCGCTGGTGATCGACGACTCGCGCGCGATGCGCCGGATCGTCGCCTCCATCCTGGAGGGCTTCGGGTACGAGACCCGGCCCGCCGGGCACGGCCGCGAGGCCCTGGACGTCCTCGAGGAGGGCTGGGTGCCCGACCTGGCCTGCATCGACTGGAACATGCCGGTGATGGACGGGCTGCAGTTCGTCTCCGCCGTCCGGGCGAACCCGGCCTGGCGGCAGGTGACGCTCATGATGGTCACCACCGAGAGCGAGCACGGCCAGATCGTCAAGGCGCTGGCCGCCGGCGCCCACGAGTACGTCATCAAGCCCTTCACCGCCGACGCCATCGGCGACAAGCTGTCCCTGCTCGGCCTGATGCCGGTGCCGGCATGAGCGCGCCCATCACCGCCCTGCTCGACGGCGAGACCGTGACCGCGGTCGCCGGCGAGGTGTGGAGCGCGCTGGTCGGCGAGGAGGAGTACCTGCTCCCCGGCTACGGCCCGGTCGCGCCGCCCGTCGACGGGCCCAGCGCCTGGGTGACCGTCACCGGACCGTGGGACGGCGTCGTCGTCCTCACCTGCGCCGCCTCCGGCACCGCCGACCTGGCCCGGTCGGTGCTGCAGCTGGACGACGACGAGCAGCCCACCGCCGAGGACGTCGACGACGTGCTCCGCGAGCTGGCCAACATCCTCGGCGGCAACGTCAAGTCGCTGCTCCCCGGACCGTCGGCCCTCGGGCTGCCGGAGACCGGACCGGCCCCGCTGCGCGCCGAGGACGCCGACACCTGCCGCGTGTCCGCGAGCTGGCGGGGACACGACCTCGCCATCACCATCCAGGGCGCCTCGGAGGCGCCCCTCACCACCACGGAGGTCCCCACGTGAAGATCCTGGTCGCCGACGACAGCCGGGTGATGCGGCAGATCGTCGTCCGCACCCTCCGCCAGGCCGGCTACGACGACGTGGACGTCGTCGAGGCCGAGGACGGGGCCGACTGCCTGGCCAAGGTCGGCAGCGAGTCCCCGGACCTGGTCCTCTCGGACTGGAACATGCCGAACATGTCCGGCATCGAGTGCCTGCGCGCGCTGCGCGCCCAGGGCTCGGCGGTGCCGTTCGGGTTCGTCACCTCGGAGGGCTCCCCGGAGATGCGGGAGACCGCCTCCGACGCCGGTGCGCTGTTCCTCATTGCCAAGCCCTTCACCCCGGACACCTTCCGGGACGCCCTCGACGCGGTGCTGGCGTGACCGCGCCCGCGAAGACCGGGCTGCCCAGCAACAAGGCCGTCCGCGACCTGCTCGAGGGCCTGCTCGGCCGCGACGTCACCGTCGCCCCGGGCGCCCCGGTCACCCCGAACCCGTCCCGGCCGGCGGCCGTGGCCGCCTACGTGGACCCGACCTCGCGGCTGAACGCGGTCGTCCTGATCGACCTCCCGCTGTCGGCCTGGTGCGCCGGGGCGCTCGCGCTGCTGCCCAAGGGCGGCTGCGAGGACTCCGTCGAGGAGGGCGAGCTCACCGACGTGCAGGTCGAGGTGCTGCACGAGGTGGTCAACGTCGCCGCGTCGCTGTTCAACGCCGGCGGGGTGACCCACTCCAGGCTCGACCGGCTCTACGCCCCCGGTGAGGCCCTGCCGGGCGACATCGCCGGGCTGACCGCCTCGACCAACCGGGTGGACATCGACGTGAGCGTGGCCGGCTACGGCAGCGGGTCGCTGTCGGTCGTGCTGGCGTAGGGCTCAGCCCAGCAGTTCGCGGAGGAGGGCCCCCACGGCCGCGGTCTCGACCAGGAACCCGTCGTGGCCGTAGGGGCTCTCCACCACCCGCAGCGGGACGCCGAGCGCGTCGGCCACCCGCTGCTGCTCCTCGATGCGGTACAGCCGGTCGGAGTCGATGCCGGCCACCAGGCAGCGCGCGGTGACCCGCGCCAGCGCCGCCTCCACCCCGCCGCGCCCGCGGCCGACGTCCCAGGTGTTCATGGCCTGGGTGAGCACGACGTAGCTGTCGGGGTCGAACCGGCCCGCGAGCTTGGCGCCGTGGTGCTCCAGGTAGCTGGTCACCGCGAACCTGCCGTCGGGCTGCACCTCGTTGCCGAAGCGGGTGCCCAGCTCGAACGCGCTGCGGTAGGTCAGGTGCGCGATCCGGCGGGCCACCTCCAGCCCGCCCACCGGGTCGAGGGCGACCGCGGCCTGCTGGGTGGTCTGGGTGCCGATCTGGTCGGCGGTCGCGACCGGGCCCGAGGCCAGGAAGAACAGCCTCGCCACCCGCTCCGGGTGCGCGACCGCCCACTCCAGGGCCCGCATCCCACCCATGGAGCCGCCGATGACCGCGGCCCACCTGTCGATGCCCAGCGCGTCGGCCAGCGCCACCTCCACGGCCACCTGGTCGGCGATGGTGACCTCCGGGAAGCGGCGGCCCCACGGACCGCCGTCCGGTGCGTCCGACGCCGGGCCCGTCGTCCCCTGGCACCCGCCGAGCACGTTCGCGCAGACGACGAAGTGGCCGGCGACCCGCTCCTCCAGGGCCGCCCACCACCCCGGGGTGGGGTGGCCGGGGCCGGCGTCGCCGAACAGGTGGCTGTCGCCGGTGAGGGCGTGCTCGACCAGCACCGGCGGGTCGGCCGGGTCGCCCCAGGTCTCGTAGGCCACCCGGACGCCGGGCAGCGAGCCGCCGCGCTCGAGCTGCAGCGGACCCAGGTCGAGGAAGTGCCGGGCGCCCGACGGGTCCCCCTCCCGCCAGGCACCCGCCACCTCAGGCGCCCTTCGCCGCGCGGAAACCCGCCTCGAGGTCGGCCAGGATGTCCTCGATGCCCTCCAGGCCCACGGCCAGCCGGACCAGGCCCGGGGTGACACCGGTGGTCAGCTGCTCCTCGGGGGTCAGCTGGGAGTGCGTGGTCGAGGCCGGGTGGATGACCAGGCTGCGCACGTCGCCGATGTTGGCCACGTGGCTGTGCAGCTCCAGGGCCTCCACGAACGCCTTGCCGGCGTCGACGCCACCGGCGATCTCGAACGCGAGCACCGCGCCGGGCCCCTTCGGTGCGTACTTCTTCGCGGCGGCGTGCCACGGGGAGGACGGCAGGCCGGCGTAGTGCACCGACTCGACCTCGTCGCGGGCCTCGAGCCACTCGGCCACGGCCTGGGCGTTGGACACGTGCCGGTCCAGCCGCAGCGACAGCGTCTCGATGCCCTGCACGACCAGGAAGGCGTTGAACGGGCTGATCGCCGGGCCGAGGTCGCGCAGCAGCTGCACCCGGGCCTTGAGCGCGTAGGCCGGCGCGCCCAGGTCGGCGTAGACCACGCCGTGGTAGGTCGGGTCGGCGGTGGTGAACATCGGGTGCTTGCCCTGGGTCCAGTCGAAGTTGCCGCTGTCGACGATGATCCCGGCGACGGCGGTGCCGTGGCCGCCGAGGTACTTGGTCGCCGAGTGCACGACGACGTCGGCGCCGAACTCGATGGGCCGGATCAGGTAGGGCGTGGCGATGGTGTTGTCCACGATCAGCGGGACGCCGTTGCGGTGCGCGACCTCGCTGACCGCGGCGATGTCCAGGACGTCGCCCTTCGGGTTGCCGATCGTCTCGGCGTAGAAGGCGCGGGTGTTCTCCTGCACCAGCGCCTGCCAGGCCTGCGGGTCGTCGGGGTCCTCCACGAAGGACACCGTGATGCCGAGCTTGGGCAGCGAGTGGTGCAGCAGGTTGTAGGTGCCGCCGTAGAGGCTGGCCGAGGCGACCACGTGGTCCCCGGCCTCGGCCAGGTTGAGGATCGACAGGGTCTCCGCGGCCTGCCCGCTGGCCACCGCGAGCGCGGCGACGCCGCCCTCGAGGGAGGCCACCCGCTGCTCGAGCGCGTCCTGCGTCGGGTTCATGATCCGGGTGTAGATGTTGCCCATCTCCGCGAGGGCGAACAGGTCCGCGGCGTGCTGGGAGTCGCGGAACTGGTAGCTGGTGGTCGCGTAGATCGGCAGCGCGCGGGCCCCGGTGGTGGGGTCGGGGCTGGTGCCGGCGTGGATCTGCCGGGTCTCGAAGCTCCAGCTGGCCTGCGTGGGTTCGCTCATGTGCGCCGTCCTCCTCGGTGTCGGGAGGGCCCGGGCGCTCGGGCACTCCGTCGGTTGCCCCCCGGCGGGTGCGCGGACGGCCGGCTCTTCCCCTGGGAGCACCGCAGACGGAGTAGCGGTTGCCGGGCAGCAAGCCAGGTGCTTGTCGCTGCCTCTCGTGAGCCAGGTGCCATCGTAGTGGGGCGGGGTCCGGGCGGTCGAGCAGGGCCCGTCCGTGGCCCAGGGGGGCGGGAGGACAGTGCGCTCGGGCTGCGGGCCCGGGTCGCCGAGGGCGGGGGTGCTCACCCGGCGAACGTCTCGAGGCCGCCGCCGGCCGCGGTGCAGGCCGGGGGAGGTCCGGGCTCAGACGGGGGAGGTTCGCTCGTCGGCGAAGGTGGAGCGCGGATCGGGATCGGTCCCCACGTCGCGGAGCCGGCCGGGGCGCGCCGGCCGGCTCCGCGTGGTCACGCCTTCCCCGTCGCCGCGCCCCGCCGGGCCCACAGCAAGCCCGCGAGGGACAGCGCCGAGAACCCCATCCAGGCCAGGGCCACCAACGCGAGCCCGCCGCCGGCCAGCCCGACCAGGGCCGCGGCGATCAGTGGGGTGAAGCCGGCACCCAACGTGCTCGCCAGCTGGTAGCCCATCGACGTCCCCGAGTAGCGGACGTGGGCCGGGAAGAGCTCGGCGGCGAAGGCGCCGTACGGGCCGGCCGTGAAGCCCTGGATGACCGACAACCCCAGGAAGAGCGCGAGCAGCAGGGTCGCGGCCGACCCGGCCTCCAGCAACCAGGTGATGGGGAACGCCAACGCCATGGCCGCGACCGCGCCGGCGACCATGACCCGGATCCGGCCGAGCCGGTCGCTGAGCCGGGCGGCCAGGACGATCATGACGATGGTGCCGACGCCGGCCAGGGCCTTGACGTTGAGCACCGAACTGGGCGCCAGGACGGCACGCTGCACGGCCCAGGACACTGCCCAGGCCCCCATGACGCCCTGCGCGGCTTGGCCCGCAAGGCCGACGAGCACGCTGATGGTGAAGGCCCGCCGGTGGGTGGTCAGCACCTCGGCGGCCGGCACCTTGGCCGGGCGCGGGGCGGCTGCAGCCTGCAGGAAGGCCGGGGACTCGGCCACCTTGAGCCGGATGAAGACCACGACCGTCATCAGGACGGCGCTGAGCAGGAACGGGATCCGCCAGCCCCAGCTGAGGAACTCGGTCCGGGGGAGGGTTGCCGCGGCGCTGAGCACGAGCGTCGCGAGGATCGTGCCGACGGGTGCGCCGACGTAGGCGAAGGAGGCTGCGAAGCCCCTGCTCTCCCGGCGGGCGTGCTCGAAGGCGATGAGCATGGCTCCGCCCCACTCACCACCGATGGCGATGCCCTGCACGATGCGAAGGGTCACCAGCAGCAGCGGGGCGGCGATCCCGATCTGCGCCTGGGTGGGTAGCAGCCCGATGAGCGTGCTCGACACGCCCATCAGGGCCACGGTCACGACCAGCATCGCCTTGCGGCCGAGTCGATCGCCCAGGTGACCGAAGACCACACCGCCGAGCGGGCGGGCGAGGTACCCGACCGCCAGGGTGCCGAAGGAGAGGTACAGCGCGGTGGCACCGTCCAGGTCGCCGAAGAAGATCTGGTCGAACACGATGCCGGCGGCGGTCGCGTAGAGGATGAAGTCGTAGTACTCCAGCGCGGTGCCGAGCAGGCTCGACAGCAGGATGCGGCGCATGTCGCGAGGACGGGCCCCGACGACGTCGGAGGGTGCGGGTGTGCGGTCTGTAGCGGTCATCTCAGCGCTCCCCGGCCAGCACGGTCGCCTCGGCGCCGAAGGGGACGGTGGACAGGTCGTCGGGCACGAACAACGGACCGGCGAAGGTCTCCCGTGCGGCCTGCCAGCGCTCGGGCGGTGAGTGGACCGGTACGAGGTGGTGCAGCAGCAGCGCTCGCGCACCGGCGCGGGTGGCGATCTCGCCGGCCTCGCGCGGGGTGGTGTGCGCCCGGCGGTGGTGGTCCATGGTGGCGTCGGTGAGCTGGCCACCGGGGTACTGGGCGGCGATGCCCTCGAGGTCGATGGCCTCGTGCATGAGGAGGTCGGTGCCGGCGGCCAGGATGACCAGGTTGTCGCACGGCGCGGTGTCCCCGGAGATGGTCACCGAACCCTCGGCGGTGTCGAAACGGAAGGCGAAGGCCGGTGCGGTGGGCGCGTGCGAGACGAGGACGGCGGTCACCACCACCGCGTCGTCGCGGAAGACCTCGATCGGCGCCATGGGCGGCGCGACGTCCACGTCGGGGTCGAAGGCGAGGTCAGCCGGCAGCTCGATGTCGGCGACGTCGAGGTGCTCGTCGGGCCCACGGGTGAGGGAGTCGAACAGCCGGTCGTTGACGTCGGTGGCGAAGGCGCGCACCAACCCGTCGACCAGGTCGCGGGTGCCGGGCAGTGGTCGCTCGGGCGCCACCGGCCGCACCGGCCGCTGCGCCCGGTCCGACACCGGCGGGAGCGCGCCGCGACTGCCGGGACCGCGGACGGTGATCGCCGGGAGTTCGGGGTCCTTGCGCTCGAACGCGGCGAACAGCAGCAGGGTGGGCAGGTCGACGACGTGGTCGGAGTGCAGGTGGGTGAGGAACACGGCACGCACGCGGGCGAGGTCGATGCCGGCGTTCTTCAGCTGGCGACCGGCGCCCTGGCCGGCGTCCACCAGGTAGACCAGGTCACCCACGACCACGGCGGTCGCGATGCCGCTGCGCGGGCGCCCGTCCGGGCCGTTCCACCAGCGCGGGCCGCCAGACGTGCCCAGGGTGATCACCCGGGGGCCGCTCGGATCGATCGGGAGGCTCATGACCGGTTCCCTTCACGGAGGGCCGCAGCTCCGTTGCGCGGCTCCCGGCGACTGTGGCCCGCAGCACTTCTTGACTCAAACGAGAACTCAGAGGGGACTGCATAAGCTTCGCTGATGAAAGATGTCACGCTCCGTCAGCTCGAGTACTTCATCGCGGTGGCCGAGGCGGAGTCGATCACCCGTGCGGCGCTCGCCTGCCACGTCACGCAGGCGGCCATCTCGCTGGCGCTCAAGGACCTGGAGCAGACCATGGGCGTGCAGTTGGCCATCCGGCGTCGCTCGAAGGGTGTGCATCTGACCCCGGCGGGCCGGGAGCTCGCCACCCGGGCGCGCACCCTGGTGCACGACGCGCACCACCTGCTCCGTTCGGCCGAGAGCGACGACGGCTTCCGTGGCACGTTGACGGTCGGGTGCTTCAGCACGCTCTCCACCACGGTGCTCCCCCCTCTTGCCGGGTTCCTCGCGGAGGAGCACCCCGGCGTCGACCTGGAGATCGTGGAGGGCAGCGGCCCCGCGGTCCAGGAGCGCATGCTCCGGGGGCAGGTCGATCTGTGCTTCGTCTACGAGGCGCAGGTCCTCGACGAGGTCGAGGCGGTGCCGCTGCAGGAGCGCCGGTTCCACGTCGTGCTCTCCCCGGAGCACCCGCTGGCCGACCGTGACGACGTCGACCTCGCCGACCTCGCCGGACACCCTGCGGCTCTGCTCGACATCGAACCGGCCACCTACCTGAACCGAGCCATGCTGCGGGCCGCGGGCATCGATCCCCTCGTGGCCTACCGCAGCGCGGATGTGCACACCATCCGCGCCCTGGTCGGCCGCAACCTGGCCTGGTCGTTGCTCATGGAGCCCTGCGACGCGAGCTCGGAGGGGCGTCCGCTGCGCTTCCTGCCGCTGCGCGGGGGCCTGGGCGTCAACTCCGTGATGCTGGCCTACCCGAGAGGGGTGCGGCTGCCGCGGCTGAGCCAGGAGGTCGCGACCTTCAGCCAGCGGGCCTTCGGCGGGGCCTCGTGACCCCGTCCAGCTAGGCCGCGACGGCGACCGCCCCCGCGAGTGCGGCGTACCGGCCGCCGGCGGCGACCAGCTCGTCGTGCGTGCCCTGCTCCACCACCCGGCCGTGGTCGAGCACGGCGATGGCGTCGGCGTGCCGCACGGTGGACAGGCGGTGGGCGATGGTGATCGTCGTCCGGCCCTGCGCGACCTCGTCGAGGGCGGCCTGCACGGCGCGCTCGGTCTCGTTGTCCAGCGCGCTGGTGGCCTCGTCGAGCACCAGCACCCGGGGGTCGCGCAGCAGCGTGCGGGCGATGGCCAGCCGCTGCTTCTCCCCGCCGGAGAACCGGTGCCCGCGGGCGCCGACCAGGGTGTCGTAGCCGTCGGGCAGCGCTGCGATGACCTCGTGCACCTGCGCGCGGCGGGCGGCCAGCTCGATCTCGGCGTCGGTCGCGTCGGGCTTGGCGTACCGGAGGTTCTCCCGGATGGTGGTGTGCAGCAGGTAGGTCTCCTGGCTGACCACGCCGACCACCCGCGACAGCTCGGCCAGCGACAGGTCGCGCACGTCGACGCCGTCCACGGTGACCCGGCCGGTGGTGACGTCGTTGAGCCGGCTGACCAGCGAGGCGAGGGTGGACTTGCCCGAGCCGGTCTCGCCGATCAGGGCCAGCGTCGTGCCGGCCGGCACGACGAGGTCGACGTCGCTGAGCGCCGGCCGGTCGCCGTAGGAGAACCCGACGCCCTCGAGCCGCACCTCGCCGCAGACCTGCGGCAGGGCCACGGGCTCGGCCGGGTCGTCGATGTCCACGGGCAGGTCCAGGTACTCGAACACCCGGCTGAACAGAGCCATCGAGGTGATGACCTGGCCGCCGACGTCGAGCAGGCCCATCAGCGGGCGGAACAACGTGCCCTGCAGGGCGGTGAAGGCGACCAGGGTGCCGATGGTCATCCCGCCCGACGTCGCCGGGAGGCCGGCGAACAGGTAGATCAGCGCCGGGATGCCGGCGAACACGATGCTCATCGACGCCATCCGCCAGCGGCCGGCCAACTGGGAGCGCACCTCGAGGGCGACCAGCTCCTGGGAGGTCCGGGCGAACCGCTGGGACTGCGCGGGGCCGGTGCCGAGGGTCTTGCCCAGCTGGACGCCGGAGATCGACAGACCCTCCTCGACCTGGGTCTGCATGTCGGCCATCCGGCGCTGCCGCTCACCGGTCACCTCGCGGCGCATCAGCGCGACCTTGCGGGTCAGCCAGACCGCCGGCGGCAGGACGACGAGGGACAGCAGGGACAGCCGCCAGCTCAGCGCGGCCATGGCGACCGCGGTGCCGACGACGGTGGTGGCGTTGGAGGCCAGGCCGGTGGCGGTGGAGGTGACGACCGACTGCATGGAGCCGATGTCGTTGGTCAGCCGGGACTGCACCTCGCCGCCGCGGGTGCGGGTGAAGAAGCCCAGCGACTGGCGCTGCAGGTGGGTGAAGACGGAGGTGCGAAGGCCGTGCATGACGCGCTGGCCCACGGTGGTGGAGATCCAGGTCTGCACGACGCCCAGCAGGGCGGTGGCGGCGGCGACGGCGACCATGCCGGCGACGGCCCAGGCCAGCAGCCGGACGTCGGTGCGCGGCAGGGCGTCGTCGATGACGGTGCGGACCAGGAAGGGCGTGGCGAGGGCGATCAGCGAACTGGTCACGATCAGCGCCATCACCGTGCCCACCTGGAGGCGGAACGGGCGGAAGAGCGCGAGCACGCGGCGCAGGGGCACGGGGGAGCGCTCGAGCTGGGTGCGGTCGGCGGGGTCGGTGCGGGTCTCGGGGCGTGGCATGCACGGCCCCCTCTCTGTCGATGCTGTGGTTACCTCACTGTGCACCAACCTCAGCGATTGCGCTAGCATTCCGGCGTGCCGACCGACGACGACCTGGGCGAGCTGATCGTCCGCGCGGCGCGCTCGCTGCGCGGCCGGTGGCGGGCGGTGCTGGAGCCGTGGGACCTGTCCCCGCACCAGGTCCGGGCGCTGATGACCGCCGGGCGGGACGACGGCCTGCGGCTGTCGGGGCTGGCCGAGCGGCTGCACATCGCGCCGCGCTCGGCCACCGAGGTGGTCGACGGGCTGGCCGAGCGCGGCCTGGTCGAGCGGGTGCCCGACCCCACCGACCGGCGGGCCGTGCTGGTGCGGCTCACGCCCGAGGGCACCCGGGTGCGCGACGAGGTGGCCGCAGCCCGGGCCGCCGACGCGAAGGCCGCGCTGTCCCGGTTGCCCGCCGACGAGCGGGCCGAGCTCGCCCGGCTGCTGCGCAGGTTCCTGGACAGCTGAGATGACAGCTGACGTCCAGGTTCGCGCCGCACCCTGACGGCATGGACCTGGGCGTACCCGAGATCGGCCTCATCCTGCTGGCCGTCTTCGTGCTGTTCGGCTACAAGAAGCTGCCCGACGCGACCCGCTCGCTGGGCCGGTCGCTGCGCATCTTCAAGGGCGAGATGAAGGGCATGCAGGCCGACGACGCCTCCGCGTCCCCGGCGTCGCCGGCCGACCTGGAGGCCGCGGCCGCCGAGGCCGAGGCGGTCGCCCTGGAGGCCCGGGCCCGCGCCGCCCGGGCCCGCGCCGACGCCGAACGGCCCTCGATCCCCTCCTGACATCCTCGGCAGCGTGCAGCCGGAGTTCCTGACCCTCGCCGACACGGTCGGTGCCGCCCGCCGCCGCAGCGAGAAGTGGGCGGCCGAGGACCCCGACGTCCTGCCGCTGACGGTTGCCGAGCTCGACGTGGCCCTCGCCCCGCCGGTGGCCGACGTGCTGGCCGCGGCGGTCGCGGCGTCGGACACCGGCTACCCCTCGGCGGCCCCCGGGCTGGGCCGGGCGTGGGCGGGGTTCGCCGAGCGGCGGTGGGGCTGGATCCTGGACTCCGCGGCGGTCCGCGCCGTCCCCGACGTGGGGGTCGGCGTCGTCGAGGTGCTGCGCGCCCTCGGCGCCCGCGGTCGCACCGTGGCGTTCAGCCCGCCGGTGTACCCGCCGTTCTGGTCCTGGGCCGACGAGGTCGGCGCGCAGGTCTGCGAGGTGCCGCTGGCCCGCGACCCGTGGCGGCTGGACCTGCCCGCCCTGGACCGGGCGTTCGCCGAGCACCGGCCCGTCGCCTACCTGCTCTGCTCGCCGCACAACCCGGTCGGCCGGGTGCACGGGGCCGAGGAGCTGGCCGAGCTGGTCGCGCTGGCCGCCCGGCACGGCGTCCGGGTGGTCGCGGACGAGATCCACGCGCCGCTCACCCTGCCCGGGGCGGTGCACACCCCGCTGCTCGCCGTGCCCGGTGCGGCCGAGGTCGCGGTGTCGGTGCTCTCGGCCAGCAAGGCGTTCAACCTCGCCGGCCTCAAGTGCGCGGCAGTGGTGAGCGGGTCGCCGGCCGGGCGCGCCGTCCTGGACCGCCTGTCGCCGGACCTGACGTCGCGGACCGGGCACCTCGGCGTGCTCGCCTCGCTCGCCGCCCTGGACCACGGCGACGCCTGGCTCGACGGACTGCTGACCGAGCTGGCCGCCCGGTTCGACCAGCTCGGCGACTTGCTGGGGCGGCAGCTGCCGGAGGTGCGGTGGGCCAGGCCCGAGGCGACCTACCTGGCGTGGCTGGACGTGTCCGCGCTGCCCGGCGACCCGGTCGAGGTGTTCCGGCGTCGCGGCCGGGTCGCCCTGCAGGACGGCGCGCGGTTCGGCGGCCCCGGCTTCGCCCGGTTGAACGCCGGCACGGGTGCCGACGTGCTGGCCGAGGCCGTGGCGCGGATGGCGGCGGCGCTGCGCTGAGCCCGTCGGGCACGCTGTGTGCGTGCGTGCCCTGGTCTTCGAGCAGTTCGGTGGTCCGCTGACGGTGCAGCAGGTGCCGGACCCCGCGCCCGCCCCGGACGGCGTGGTGGTGGAGGTGGGGGCCAGCGGCGTGTGCCGCAGCGATTGGCACGCCTGGTCCGGCCACGACCCGGACGTCGTCCTGCCGCACGTGCCCGGGCACGAGCTGGCCGGCACCGTCGCCGCGGTGGGGGACCGGGTGCGGGGGTGGTCGGTCGGCGACTGGGTCACGGCGCCGTTCGTCTGCGCCTGCGGCACCTGCCCGCCGTGCCGGGACGGCGACGGGCAGGTGTGCCTGCGGCAGACCCAGCCCGGGTTCACCCACTGGGGATCCTTCGCGCAGTACGTCGCCCTCGACGCCGCCGACGTCAACCTGGTCGCCCTGCCCGAGGACCTCGGGTTCCCGGTCGCCGCGTCGCTGGGCTGCCGGTTCGCCACCGCCTTCCGCGCGGTGACGGGGGTGGGGCGGGCGGCGCCGGGGGAGTGGGTGGCGGTGGTCGGCTGCGGCGGGGTCGGGCTGTCCGCCGTCCAGGTCGCGGTCGGCGTCGGGGCGCGGGTGGTCGCCGTCGACCCCTCCCCGGGGGCCCGGGAGCTGGCCCGTGCGATGGGGGCCGAGCACGTGCTGACCTCGACCGGCGGCGTGGTCGAGCTGACCGGTGGTGGGGCGCACGTGGCGCTGGACTGCCTGGGGTCGCCCGCCACCTGCGAGGCCTCGATCCGGTCGCTGCGCCCGCGCGGCCGGCACGTGCAGGTCGGGCTGCTGCCGCCGTCGCAGGGCCGGGCCGCCGTCCCGATGGAGCTGGTGGTGGCCCGCGAGCTCGCCGTGCTCGGCAGCCACGGCATGGCCGCGCAGGACTACCCCGCGATGCTGTCGATGATCGCCGCCGGCCGGCTGCGTCCCCAGGACCTGGTGACCCGGGAGCTGCCGCTCGCCGAGGCCGGCCCCGCGCTCGTCGAGGTCGGCCGCACCCCCGGCGTCACGGTGCTCACCTCCTTCTGACGCACCGGGGCCGCCGCGCGTGCCCTCCGCGCGCAAGGTGTCATCTGACGCTCAGGACCCACTCCGGCGATCGAACGGGTCTGCGTCGTCATGTGACGGTTGACCTGCGGATTCGTCTCGACGGATGGGGCCTGGCGCGGTAGACTTCGAACACCTGATCGAATGGATGGGAGGTGTCGGCGGTGGGTCTGGACGACGCCGAGCCCTGGACGCCCGAGCCCCTCGCCCCCGGCGCGCTCGGTGCTGAGCGTCCGCCGGCGCCCTCGCCGATGGCTGCCGCCTCCCGGTCACCGGAGCCACCGCCGGCCGATGTGTGCGCGGCGATCGAGGCGGCGCTGACTGCGTCGCGAACGCCGCTGGAGGGCGGGGTATCGGCCGCGCAGTTGCTGGACCGGGCGCGGGGTCTGGCGCGGTTGGTCAACCTCGCGCAGGCCGAGCTGGCTCGCACCGTCGCCCACGCGGAATCGGTGGATGCTGCCTGCGCCGACGGGTTGACCGGGATGCGGCCGTGGCTGCGCGGGCACGCCCACCTGTCCGGCCCCGAAGCCGGCGGGACGCTGGCCGCCGGGCGGCTGGCCCGGCGGATGCCGGCCGTGGGTGCCGGTGCTGCCGCCGGTGGGATTACCGCTGGTCAGCTGGCGGTCATCGACCGGCTGCTGACCGCCGAGGTGTGGGCCACCGCGCAGGCGGCCGGGGTCGACCTGCCCGAGATCGACCTGCTGGTCGCGCAGACCGCGATGACCGCGCCGCGGCGACTGGCCGATGTGTGCCGGCAGCTCGCCGACGCCATCGACCCCGACGGCCCACCCCCGGCCGACCCCACCCAGGTGAGGGGCGTGCGGGTCACCCGCCGCGCCGATGGCACCCGCATCCTGCGCGGCACCCTGGACGCCGCCGGCGGCGAGCGGGTCGAGGCGGCCCTGGAGTCCATCAGCGCCGCCAGCCGCTGCGAAGGCGACCTGCGCAACCGCGACCAGCGGGCCGGGGACGCCCTGGTCCAGCTGGCCGACCTGCACCTGGCCGCAGGGGACCTGCCGATGCTGCGCAAGGCCCGCCCGCAGATCACCGCGCTGATCCAGCTGGAGGACCTCGCCGACCCCGACACCCGCCCCGCCGCCACCCGGCTCGGATCCGGGGTCACGGCGTCGAACACGGTGGCCCGGCAGGCCGCCTGCGACGGCGACGTCGCCCGCATCCTGCTCGGCCCCGACGGCCTGCCCCTCGACGTCGGCCGCGCCCACCGGCTGGTGCCCGCCCACATCCGCCGCGCCGCCGAGGTCCGCGACGGCGGCTGCGTGTTCACCGGCTGCCACGCCCCCGCCTGGTGGTGCGACGCCCACCACCTCATCCACTGGATCGACGGCGGCGAGACATCGCTGGCCAACACCGCGCTGCTGTGCGAACGCCACCACACCCAGGTCCACCACGGCTACGCCCTGCGATGGGACCCCGACGACCGGTACTGGCGCACGTTCCGCCCCGACGGCCGCGAGATCATCACCGGCCTCCTCACCGACACCACCGGCCAACCCATCGACCACCGCCGAGAACCCGACCCACCCCTGTTCGACCGCAGCTGAGACCTGTCGCAACCTTCCCGGGCGTCCACTGCGTCTTGGATGCAGGGGCGGCGACGGGGGAGGAACCGGGTGGACGACGAGCGGGACGAGGCGTTCGACGCCTTCGTCGTCCGGCGGTACGGGGCGCTGCTGCGCACCGCGCACCTGCTGACCGGCGACCGCGGCCTGGCCGAGGACCTGCTGCAGACCGCCTTGCTGCAGACCTACCGCCGCTGGGACGGCCTCACCGACCAGGAGGACCCGGTCGGCTACGTCCGGCGTGTGCTGGTCACCACGCAGACCAGCTGGGCCCGCCGGTTCTCCTTCCGCGAGCAGGTCGTCGCCGCCCCGCCCGACACCTGGCGCGAGGACGCCGGACCCGCCGACCGGCTCGACCTCTGGCGGGCCCTGTCGAGCCTGCCCGCCCGGATGCGCGCCGTGCTCGTCCTCCGGTTCTACGAGGACCTCAGCGAGGCCGCCACCGCCGACCTGCTCGGCTGCTCGGTCGGCACCGTGAAGAGCCAGACCTCGCGCGGCCTCGCCCGGCTGCGCACCCACCTGCCCACCGACGACCTCGTGGAGGAGAACCGATGAGCATCGAGGACGACGTCCGCCGCACCCTGCGTGCCGCCGCCGACGACCTGGGCGACCCGGTCGTGCCCCACCGCGTGCTGTCCGCCGGGCTCCGGCAGACCGAGCAGCGGCGTCGGCGACGCCGCACCGGCTTCGTCACCGCGGGGGTGGCGGTCGCCGCCGTCGTCCTGGCCGTCCCCGTCGGGCTCGGATCGCTGCGCACGGACCCCGCGGCCCCGACGGCAGCCGCCGTCGACGTCCTGGCCGGGGCCACCCGGGGGTCGCTCGCCGGCGACCGGGACTTCCTCGACGGTCTCCTCCTGCAGGGCTGGGGCGACGTCCCGGCCGACGCGCCCGTCGCCGACGTCGGCACCCGGCGGGTGGTGTTCGCCGGGGACGTCACCACGGGGCGGTGGGCACTCGTCGTCGGCAGCAACCCGGCGCCGTCCACCCTCCCGGCCGAGCAGCAGAGCGACCTGGGCGCGATGAGCGCGGTGACCGGCGTGTGGTTCGTCGGCCCCCCCGGGGCCACGCCCGAGCAGATGCAGCCGGTCACCTACCCCCGGGGGATGGACCCCGCCCAGGTGCAGACCCTGGCCGACCCGCTGACCGGGGACGTCGTGGTGCTCGCCGCTCCGGGCGACGACGTCGAGCTGTCCGACCGACCCGACGTCAGGGCCGACGGGACGGTGGGCCGGGTGTGGCGTCCCGTCGAGGTCACCGACGGTCTCGCCGTCGGCCGCTTCGACGTCGCCGCACCGACGGCCACCTACAGCACCGCCGGCCACGTGCGGGTCACCCGCGACGGCCGCCCGGTCCTCGAACAGCCCGCCGACCAGTTCGGCCCGGCCGACGGGTTCCCGGCGGTCACCGTGCCCATCGCCTACCCGCGCGGTCAGGTGGCCGGCGCCGACCTGGTGGACCAGAGCAAGGCCGCCGACGTCCTCGGCCGCACCGGGCTCGTCGCGGACCAGGTCCGGTTCGAGGTCGTCTGGTCCGGCGCGGTCCCCGGGCCGGGCGACGGCCCCACCTGGGCCTCGGTCATGGTGGCGACGCTCCCCAGCGGCGCGCGGATCGTCCAGGGCTACGACGTCGAGGAGATCACCGCCGGCAGCACCGCGACCCAGGCGGCCCAGTACGGCAGCGGGCAGTCGGTGCTCCAGGTGCTGCCCGCCGGCGGGGAGGCCACCGACCTGGTGGTCGCCATGGAGACCGCGATCAGCGGACCCGGGGGGCGGGACACCGTCCGCTCCCTCGTCGTCGCCGTCCCCGACGCGGTGACCTCGGTGGTGGCGCTCTCCGGCGGGGGTGGGGAACTGGCCACCCTGGTCCCGTCCGCAGGTGCGGCGGTCGGCCCGTTCCCCGACGGCACCGTCGCAGTCCGGGCGGTGTTCTCGGGTGGTGTGACCCAGGTGTTCCCGCTGGGCAGCTACACCGGCGACCTCTGACCGGTCGCACCCGCTGGGGGCCGCGACCACCGGCGAGGCAGCCGGCCGGGGGTCAGCCGGTGGGGTCGGCCGTGGTGCCGGGGGCCGTGGACCTCGTGGGGGCCGACGTGGTGGTGGTCGGGGCCGACGACGTCGGCGGGGCCGACGTCGTGGGTGCGGTGTCCTCGTCGGTGGTCCGCGGAGCCGTCGTCGTGGGACGGGACGTCGTGGTCGACGGCGCGGTCCCCTCCGGCGACGTCGTGGCCGGTGCCTCCGTGGTGGTCGGGGCCGGTGCCTCGGTGGTCGGCGCGGGGGCCTCGGTGGTCGGGGTCGGGTTGCTGAGCGACGCCGACATCGCCGAGGGGTCCCAGGCGAAGAACAGCGCCACGAACAGCACGGCCAGCACGACCGTGGACGTCCGGGCCCGGCCGATCCGGGAGGGCACCCGCGTCGGCAGCAGCCGCGGGCGGCGGCGGGTGGCCGGCTCGGCGGTCACGGTCGGCACCGGGGTGGTGGGCTGGCGGTCGGTCACGAGCTCACCTCGCGGGGGTCGTGGCTGGTCACCGGGTCCTCGGGGCTCTGCGGGCGGACGACGATGCCTTCCCGGCGGAAGGCCAGCGCGATCCGGGACCGCAGGTCGCGGCCGACGTCGAACTGCTTGCCCGGCAACGTCCGCGCGACGATCCGCACGTTCACCTCGTCCAGGCCCAGGCTGGTCACGCCCATGACGCTGGGCGCGTCGAGCAGCAGCTTCGTCAGGTGCTCGTCGGCGAACGCCTGCTCGCCCACCTCCCGCAGCACGTCCTGCACGTGGCTGACGTCGGTGGTCGCCGGCACCGGGACGTCGATGACCGCCCGGGCCCAGTCGCGGGAGAGGTTGATGACCTTCACGATCTGGCCGTTCGGGATGGTCACCACCTCGCCGTCCAGCGAGCGCATCCGGGTGATCCGCAGCGTGACGTCCTCGACGGTGCCCGAGGCCGGGTCGCCCCCGCCGACGACGTTGATCGAGACGACGTCGCCGAAGCCGTACTGCCGCTCGGTGATCAGGAAGAACCCGGCCAGCACGTCCTGCACCACGCGCTGCGCCCCGAAGCCCAGCCCGACGCCGAGCACGGTGGCCGGCGCCACCAGGCTGGTCACCGGCAGACCCAGCGTCGAGAGCACCGTGACCGTGGCGACGGTGTAGACCACCACCACGGCCACCCACTGCAGCACCTGGGTGAGCGAGTGCCGGTGCTTGGCGGCCTCGGAGCGCACCAGCGCGTCGCCGCCCGACGAGGCGGCGTCGATGCGGGAGGTGACCTTCCCGCCCACCCAGGTGATCAGCCGGGCCAGCAGCACCGCGCCGATGACGATGAGCAGCACCGCCAGGCCCCGGCCCCGGACCCAGTCGGTCAGGCCGGACAGCGGTGCGAGTGCGACGACGTCCATCGCCACCCAGTGTGCCGCCGCCGGCGGCGGGGCAGCATGTCCGGGTGTCCGACATCGTCGCCCGTGCCCGGGCCCTCGCCGACGACGTGCTGTTCCCGCAGGCCGGGGCGGTGGACGCCGCCGGAGCGGTGCCCCCCGTGACCCTGGACACCCTGGCCGGGGAGGGCCTCTACGGCCTCACCGGCCCGGTGTCGCACGGTGGCCTGGCCGCCGCACCCGCCACCGTGCACGCGGTCGCCGAGGCCGTGGCCGGCGGGGACCTGTCGGCGGCCTTCGTCTGGCTGCAGCACCTCACCGTCCCCGGGATGGTGAGCGGTTCCCCACTGGCCGACGAGTGGCTGGCCGACCTCTGCGCCGGTCGGCGCCGGTCCGGGATCGCGCTGCTCGCCGCCACCCGGCCGCAGCCGGTGGCCATCACCGCCCGCCGCGAGGGCGACGAGTTCGTGCTGGACGGCGGCGTCCCGTGGGTCACCGGCTGGGGGCACGTGGACGTCGTCCTGGTGGCCGCCCGCGACGCCGAGGACGTCGTGCACTTCCTGCTGGTCGACGCGGAGGAGGGACCGACGCTGACCGCGGTCCCCCAGCAGCTGGTCGCGGTGCAGGCCAGCTCGACGGTGGAGTTCCGGGTGTCGGGGCACGTCGTCCCGGCGTCCCGGCTGGTGCGGTCGGTGCCGCTGGCCCAGTGGCAGGCCCGGGACCCGGGCAACCTGCGCACCAACGGGTCGTTGGCGCTGGGGCTGGCCGCCCGCTGCGCCCGGCTGGCCGACCTGCCCGGTCTGGACGACGACCTCGCCGTCGTCCGGGCCCGGCTGGACGCGGCGGGCCCCGACCAGCTGCCCGACGCCCGCGCGGCCGCGGCCGAGCTCGCGCACCGGGCCGCCGGCCTGCTGGCGGTGGCCACCGGGAGCGGGTCGGTGTCCCGCGGCCACCCCGCCGAGCGGCTGGCCCGGGAGGCGCACTTCCTGCTGGTCTTCGGGTCCCGGCCGGCGATCAGGACGGCGCTGCTGCACCGCCTCGGCGCCACCCGCTGATCACGATCCGGTCTCGGCGGGTGCGGGGGCCTGGCCGCTGACGGGCAGATCAGGTGAGGCTAGCCTTACCGTCCGCCCCGATCGAGGAGACCCGTGCCCCGCCGTACCGCCCTGGCCGCGCTCGCCGCCACCGCCCTCGCCCTGACCGCCTGCGGCGGCTCCACCGACGGGGCCGGCCCCGCGCCCGCCCCCTCCGCCGCCGGTGACGCCTTCCCGGTCACCGTCGAGCACATCTGGGGCGAGACCACGGTGCCCGAGCGGCCCGAGCGGGTGGTGGCGCTCGGCGTGACCGACGCCGACCCGCTGCTGGCGATGGGCGTGGTGCCGGTGGCGGTCACCCCCTTCGTCTTCTACGCCGACACCAAGGGCGTCGGGCCGTGGGCCGAGGACCTGTTCGGCGACGTCGACCCCGAGGTGTTCACCTCCGCGGAGGTCGACGTCGAGGCGGTCGCCGCACTCGCACCGGACCTGGTCGTGGCCGTCTCGGCCGGTTTCGACGAGGCCGTCTACCAGCAGCTGTCGGCGATCGCGCCGACGCTGGTGCGCCCCGAGGGCACCGTGGCCTACGGCGTGGACCGGGACACCGCGACCCGGATGATCGCCCAGGCCGTCGGCGAGGAGGCCCGCGGGGAGGAGCTGATCGCCGACGCGGACCAGGCCTTCGCCGACGCCCTGGCCGCCCACCCCGAGCTGGCCGGCGCCACCGGCACCGCGGCGCTGTACTCCGGCGGCACCTACTACGCGTTCCTGCCCGCCGACGCCCGCGGCCGCGTGCTCGGTGACCTCGGCATCACCTCGCCCGAGGCGGTGCTGGCCGAGGACACCGGCGACAGCTTCTACGTGGAGCTGTCCGCCGAGCGCCTGGACCTGCTCGACGGCGACGTCCTCGTCGTCCTCACCGACCCCGGGTCGGTGGCCACCGTCGAGGCCGACGCCCTGCTGGCCCAGGTCCCCGTGGTGGCCGACGGCGGGCTGGTCGTCGACGCCGGCGACGTCCGGGGCGCGATGTCCCACAACACCGTGCTCTCCGCGCCCTACCTCGCGGAGAACCTCACCCCCCTGCTCTCGGCCGCGCTCGGCGCGACCGCCTGACCCCCGAGGAGAACGAACCCGATGTCCCGCCGCACCACCCTGGCCGCGCTCGCCGCGGTCACCGCCCTCGCCCTGTCCGCCTGCGGAGGCTCGTCGGGCGGGTCGTCCGCCGAGGAGCCCGGCGGGTCGGCCGCCGCCGACGGCGCCTTCCCGGTGACCATCCCCAACGCCTTCGGCGAGACCACCGTCGACGCGCAGCCCGAGCGCATCGTCGTCATCGGCTACACCGAGGTCGACACCCTGCTGGCCCTCGGCGTGCAGCCGGTCGCCTTCCAGGAGTTCGTCACCTTCCCCGACGCAGGAGTCCCGGGCCTGGGCCCGTGGGCGGAGGACCTGGCCGGCGAGGCCGAGATGCAGGTCTTCCCGGTCTCCTCCCCGCCCGGGGTCGAGGAGGTGCTGGCGCTGCGCCCGGACCTCGTCGTCGCGGTCGGCAGCGGCATCGAGCAGGACGAGTACGACCAGCTCTCGGCCGTCGTCCCCGTGCTGGCCCGGCCCGAGGGCTCGACCGCCTACCTGGTCGACCGGGACGACGCCACCCTCGCCATCGGCCAGGCGCTGGGCAAGGAGGACCAGGCGCAGGAACTCGTCGACCAGGTCGACCAGGACTTCGCCGACGCCCGCGACGCCAACCCCGACTTCGCCGGCAAGACCGTCGTGGTGACCCTGCCGGCCACCGACGGCAGTGGCGGCTACTCCGCCTACGTCACCGGCGACACCCGGGTCGCCTTCTTCGAGGACCTGGGCTTCGAGCTCACCCCCGGCATCGCGGACATCGACGCCGAGGGCGGCTTCTTCGTCACCGTCTCCGCCGAGCAGGTGCAGCTGCTCGACGCCGACCTGGTCGTCGTCCTGGCGCTGGACAGCGTCGAGGAGACCCGCAGCCAGCTCGAGGCCGACCCCGTCTTCGCCACCGTGCCGGCGGTGCAGGCCGGCCGGGTCATCTACACCGACCCGCTGTCCGGCGGCGGTGCGATCAGCTACAACGACGTCCTCAGCGTCCCGTTCGCCCTCGACCAGCTGGTCCCGCAGATCCAGGACGCACTGGGCTCCTGACCGTCGGGAGCGGTCACAGAACGGTTGCTGTGACCGCTCCCGGTTTGCGTTCAGGTGCGGGTGGGGCGGACGGTGGAGAGCCGTCATCCGTCCCCGGACCCGAACAGGAGGGCGCCGAGACCGTGCGCCGACCATCGTGACCACCACCGCAGACCGCCCGCAGAGCAGCACCGAGGACCCCGACGAGGAACCCACCGGCACCGGTGCCCACCCCGCCGTCGCCGAGCTCCCGCCGGCGACCGCCGACGAGAAGGGGGGCCTGGACAGGCTCGTCTTCGGGGTGTCGGCCGCCCTCGCCGTCGCCTTCGTCGTGTGGGGTTTCGCCTCCCCGACCGGCCTGGGTGCGGCCAGCTCCGGCGCGCTGGACTGGATCGAGTCCAACCTCGGCTGGTTGTTCGTGGTGCTGGCCTCGGGCTTCGTCGTCTACGTGCTGTGGCTCGCGGCGTCCCGCTACGGGCGGATCCCGCTCGGTGCCGACGGCGAGGCCCCGGAGTTCCGGACCGTCTCCTGGATCTCGATGATGTTCAGCGCCGGCATGGGCATCGGCCTGATGTTCTACGGCGTCAACGAACCGCTCACGCACTACACCTCGCCCCCGCCGGGCACGGTGGAGGGCGAGACGCCGCAGGCCGTGCAGACCGCCATGGCGACCACGTTGTTCCACTGGACGCTGCACCCCTGGGCCATCTACTGCGTCGTCGGCCTGGCCATCGCCTACGGCACCTTCCGCCGCGGCCGCCGTCAGCTCATCAGCGCCGCCTTCACCCCGCTGCTCGGCGAGCGGCGCGCCAACGGCCCGGCGGGGCGCGTCATCGACATCCTGGCGATCTTCGCGACGCTGTTCGGCACCGCGGCGTCGCTGGGTCTCGGGGCCCTGCAGATCGGCTCGGGCGTCGAGATCCTGGGCTGGGCCGGCGACGTCGGCAACGCCGCCCTCGTCGTCATCATCGCCGTGCTGACCGTGGCGTTCGTCGTCTCGGCCGTCTCCGGCGTGGCCAAGGGCATCCAGTACCTGTCCAACACCAACATGGTGCTGGCCCTGGTGCTCGCCGTGTTCGTCTTCGTCGTCGGCCCGACCGTGCTGATCCTCAACCTGGTGCCCAGCGCGATCGGCAGCTACTTCTCCGACCTGGGCGACATGGCCGCCCGCACCGAGGCCTCCGGCGGCGACGCGATGGCCGAGTGGCTGCGCGGTTGGACGGTCTTCTACTGGGCCTGGTGGATCAGCTGGACGCCGTTCGTCGGCATGTTCATCGCCCGGATCAGCCGGGGCCGCACGATCCGCCAGTTCGTCACCGGCGTCCTGCTGGTGCCCAGCGTGGTCAGCCTGGTGTGGTTCGCCATCTTCGGCGGGGCCGGCATCGCCTCGCAGCAGGCCGGGTCCGGGCTGGCCGACGAGTCCAGCCCCGAGGGTCAGCTGTTCACCGTGGTCGAGCAGTACCCGCTGGCCTCGGCGGCCACGGTGCTGATCATGGTGCTGGTCGGCATCTTCTTCGTGACCGGCGCGGACTCCGCCTCCATCGTGATGGGGACGATGTCCCAGCGCGGTCGGATCGAGCCCAGCCGCTGGGTCGTGGTGTTCTGGGGCGTCGTCATGGGCGCGGTCGCGGCGATCATGCTGCTGGTCGGCGGGGCCGACGGGCTGACCGGGCTGCGCAACCTCACCATCATCGCGGCGCTGCCCTTCGCGCTGGTGATGGTCGGGCTGGCCGTCGCGCTGGCCAAGGACCTGCGCAGCGACCCGATGATGCTGCGCAGTGCGGTGGCCAGCGAGGCGGTCGAGCAGGCCGTGGTGCACGGGCTGCAGACCCACGGCGAGGACTTCGTCATCACCGTGCAGCACGCCCCGGAGGACGACGGCACCGGCCGGCCGGTGATCACCGACGAGCCGCTGGGCGCCGGCCGGCCGCAGGAGCCCCGGGACTGACCATCGACAGGACGGGTGGGGCGAGGTTAGCCTTGCCTCATCCGTCCTGGAGGTCCTGCGTGTCCCTGAAGCTGCCCGTCGCGTCCGTCGTCGCCCTGCTCGGCCCCGCCCCGGTGCGGTCGGCCGTGTGCGGCGCCCTCGACGAGGACAGCGCCCGCTGCTCCGACGGGCACGGGGGGCTGGGGGTGCTCCGGCTGACCGCTCCGGCGCACGAGCCGCTGGCCGCCCGGCTGGCCCGGGTGGACGCGGCCGGTGCGCCGGTCGTCCTCGTGCAGCGGCTCACCGACGGCCTGCCCGCGGCGCAGCGCCGCACCCTGCTGGGCGCGCTGCGCGGGCCGGCCGGCCGCGGCGCCACCGTGCTGGTGGACGACGTCGACCCGGTGGCCGCGCTGGCGGTGGCTGACGCCGCACTCCGCGCGCACGCCGACGGCCGGGTCGAGCTCGAGGCCCTGCCCGACGCGGCCGCCCTGGAGGCGGTCCTGCCCTAACGGGCGGCGTAGGTCAGGCAGTCGGCCTTGTCGGCGGCCGACCCGACCTGCACCGCGGCGGCGGTGCACTCGAGCTTCTCGTTGTGCCGGCAGTCGGTGCGGTGGCACGCGCCGACCACGCCGGTGCGCTCCATGCCCGCGCGGAACGAGATCTCCACGAACGTGCCGCAGTGCGCGTGGTCGCCGCCGATGGTGATGGCGCCGGCGTGGCAGCCGGAGTCGGCGTTGTAGCCGCACTCGCTCACCGAGCAGTCCTGGACCTGGGGCATCTCCTGGGTGCTGGTCATGGGGTCACGGTGACAGCAGTCACCGGTGCCCGCCACCAAGCGGAGGCTTGCCTGAGCTCCCGAGGTCAGCGCAGCCGACGGACCGGTACCACCATCGGCGTCCCCGAGACCGGGTCGGTGATCACCCGGGCCTCGAGGTCGAACACGTCGGCGAGCAGCCGTTCGGTGAGCACCTCGGCCGGGGTGCCGGAGGCGACGACCACGCCGTCCTTCATGGCGACCAGTCGGTGGGCGTAGCGGGCGGCCAGGTTCAGGTCGTGCAGCACGACGGCGACGGTGCGGCCGCGCTCGGCGTGCAGCCGGGCGACCAGCTCCAGCACGTCGATCTGGTGCGAGAGGTCCAGGTAGGTGGTCGGCTCGTCCAGCAGCAGCAGGTCGGTGCCCTGCGCCAGCGCCATCGAGATCCAGGCGCGCTGGCGCTGGCCGCCCGAGAGGGCGTCCACCGGCCGGTCGGCGAACTCGGCCATGTCGGTCCAGCGCAGCGCCTCGGCCACGACGGCCTCGTCGTCCCGGGACCACTGGCGCAGCCAGGACTGGTGCGGGTGCCGGCCACGGGCGACCAGGTCGGCGACGGTCAGCCCCTCGGGCGCGACGGGGGTCTGCGGCAGCATGCCCAGCACCCGGGCGACCTCGCGGGTGGGGGTCTTCGCGATCGGCTTGCCGTCCAGCACGACCTGGCCCGACGTGGGGCGCAGCAGCCGGCCCAGGGCCCGCAGCAGGGTGGACTTGCCGCAGCCGTTGGGGCCGACGACCGCGGTGAACGAGCCGTCGACCAGCTCGAGGTCCAGGCCGTCGACCACGACGTGCTCGCCGTACGCCAGCCGGACCTGCTCGGCGGCCAGCCGCACACGGGGCGCGGTGGAGGGACGCAGGTCGGGGTGGGCCAGCGTGGCGGTCATGGCGGTCATGGCGGTCCTCCGGGCCATCAGGCGGTGATCGATCGGCGGCCGCGGACGAGCAGCCACAGCAGGTAGGGGGCGCCGACGACGGCGGTGACGATGCCGACGGGCAGGGCGACGGGCAGCACGGTGCGGGCCAGCAGGTCGGCCCCCACGACGAGGACCGCACCCAGCAGCGCCGAGGCCAGCAGCGGGGGCCGGGACCCCCCGGCCAGCCGGACGGCGACCTGGGGCACGACCAGCGCGACGAACTGCACCGGCCCCGCCGCGGCGACGGCGACGGCGGCCAGCGCGACCGACACCAGCACGACGACGGCCTGCACGGCGCCCACCCGGACGCCGAGCGCGCGGGCGGTGTCCTCGCCGAACTGGAGAACCCCCAGCTGGCGGGACAGCGCCAGGGCGACCGGGACCAGGACGGCGAGCGCGAGACCGAGCGGCCAGGCCTGGTCCCAGGTGCGGGCGTTCAACGACCCGGTCAGCCAGACGGTCGCGGCGGCGGCGTCGGTGATGTCGGAACGGGTGAGCAGCCAGTCGACGAGGGCGAAGCCGACGGCCGACAGGCCGATGCCGACCAGCACCAACCGGTAGCCGTCGACGCCATCCCGCCAGGCGAGGACGAAGATCAGCGCCGCGACCAGCAGGCCGCCCAGCAGCGCGGCCAGCGGCAGGCCGAGCCCGCCGAGCAGGCCCGCCGCGGTCCCGGACCCGCCGCCCAGCACGATGACGCCGACCGCGGCGGCCGAGGCGCCGGCGTTGATGCCGAGGGTGTCGGGGGAGGCGAGCGGGTTGCGGGCGAAGGTCTGGATCAACGCGCCGGACAGGCCCAGCGCCACGCCGACCAGGACGCCGACGACGATCCGCGGCGCGCGCAGCTGCGTGACGACGAACTGCTGCGTGGGGTCGCCCAGGCCGACCAGCGAGCGCAGCACGTCACCCAGGCCGATCGGGTAGTCACCGCGGCCCAGGCTGACCGCGCTGACCAGCACCAGGGCCGCCAGCGCCAGGACGGGCAGCAGCAGCTGGCGGGTGCGGACGACGCCGGAGAACGGCCCGACCCGGACGGTGCGCCGCCGGTCGGTGCGCACGCCGGGCCCCCGGGTGGTGATCGTGCTGGTCACAGGGCCACCAGCCGGCGGCGACGGACCAGCGCGATGAAGAACGGTGCGCCGACCAGGGCCAGCACGATGCCCACCTGCAGCTCGCCGGGCCGCGCGACGACCCGGCCCACCACGTCGGCGACCAGCAGCAGCACCACGCCCAGCAGCCCGGAGTAGGGGATCAGCCAGCGGTGGTCGGGGCCGGTGACGGCCCGGGCGACGTGCGGCACGACCAGGCCGACGAACCCGATGGGACCGCAGGCGGCGGTGGCCGCCCCGGTCAGCAGGGTGATCGCGGCGATGCCGGTGACCCGGGCGAGCAGCACGTGCTGGCCCAGGCCGCGGGCGACGTCCTCGCCCATGCCGAGCAGGTTCAGCGCCGGCGCGTTGACCATGGCCAGCACGAGGCCGACCGCGACGAAGGGCAGCACCTGCCAGGCGACGGCGGTGTCGCGGCCGGCCAGGGAGCCGACCACCCAGAACCGGAAGCTGTCCAGGGTCTGCTGGTCGGTGATCAGGACGGTGCGGATGAGCGCGTACAGCAGGGCGCTGAGCGCGGCACCGGCCAGCGCGAGGCTGACCGGGGTGGCCCCGCCGCGGCCGCTGGAGCCGAGGAGGAAGACCGCGACGGACCCGAGCAGGGCGCCGGCGAAGGCGAACCAGACGTAGCCCGCGGGCGTGGTGATGCCGAGCAGGAAGATCGCGCCGACGACGGCGGCCGACGCGCCGGCGGCGACACCGAGCAGGCCGGGGTCACCCAGCGGGTTGCGGGTGTGGCCCTGCATGAGGGCGCCGGCCACGCCGAGGGAGAGGCCGACCAGCACGCCGAGGACGGTGCGCGGGATGCGCAGCTCGCGGATGACCACCACGTCGTCGCCGCCGGCCGAGGGGTCGGTCAGCGCGTGCCAGACGGTGCCCAGGTCGATGGCCCGCGTGCCGACGGCGATGCTGAGCCCGGCGCAGACCACCACGAGGGCGAGCAGCAGCCACAGCCCGCCGATGCGGGTGGCCGGGCCGCGCAGCACCCCGCGGCGCTCGGGGGCCGTGCCGCCGGGTGCCGTGCGCTCCTCGGGGCGCACGGCAGAGGCCACGGACGTCTCCTGGGCTGAGGGCACGGCCCGGCACGGCCATGATCGGTAAGCCTCACCTTACCCACGCCCCTCGTCGGGTCAAGGTCAGCTGCGGTGCAGCCCCGCCACCACGAGCGCCGCGAGCTCGGCGTAGGCCGCGGCGTCGTCCAGGTCGGTGGCCGCGGCGATCCGCCCCGCGTGGATCGCGGCCATCACCTCGGTGACCGCGGCACCGACGAAGGAGGCGTGCGCGGGCCGCAGCTCGCCGGCCGCCACCCCGGCGCTGACCAGCTGCTGCACCCGGCGTGCCGCCGTCCGGGTGTTGGCGGCGTAGACCTCGGCGGCGGGCGGGAACGCGGCCAGGTCGGTGAAGAACGCCGGTGACGCCGGGCGCAGCTGCTCGCTGACCGCGAGGAGGTAGGCCTGGATCCGGCCGCCGGCGTCGGCGGGTGCGGCCGCGCGCTCCTCCACGGCCACCGTGGCCCGGGCGAAGAACCGGCGGACGGCGGCGACGACCAGCTGCTCCTTGCTGCCGGCCACGGCGTAGAGCGTGGACTTCGAGCAGCGCAACCGGCGGGCGAGCTCGTCGAGGGTGAACACCGCGAACCCCTCGGCGAGGAAGACCTCGACCAGGTCGTCGAGCACCGCCGCGCGGCGGGCCGGTCCGCGGGTCGCTGTGGTCACGCCGCCCACGCTATCTTCGGTACTGCGAAGCGTCCTGCAGTACCGATGAGAGGTGCCCGCCATGCCGGTCCAGCGTCTGGTCCCCACCCAGGAGGCCGCCGACCTGCTCGAGCTCACCCGCGAGCTCGCCCGCGAGGAGCTCGCGCCGAAGGTGGCGCAGGCCGAGGCCGACGAGGCGTTCCCGCGCGAGGTCTTCCGCACCCTCGGCAGGGCCGGCCTGCTGGGCCTGCCCTACGACGAGGAGCTCGGCGGCGGCGGGCAGCCCTACGAGGTCTACCTGCAGGTGCTCGAGGAGATCGCCGCGGTGTGGGCCAGTGTCGGTGTCGGGGTCAGCGTGCACGGGCTGTCCTGCTTCGGGCTGGCCACGAAGGGCACCCGGGAGCAGCAGGAGCGCTGGCTGCCCGACATGCTCGGCGGTGAGCTGCTGGGCGCGTACTGCCTGTCCGAACCGCACGCCGGCTCCGACCCGGCCGCGATGCGCACCAAGGCCGTCCGGGACGGCGGGGCGGGTGGGGACGATGCATACGTCATCACCGGGGAGAAAGCCTGGACCACGCACGGCGGGCAGGCCGACTTCTACAAGGTCATGGTCCGGACGTCCGACCACCGCTCCCGCGGCATCTCCTGCTTCCTGGTCCCCGGCGACGCCGAGGGGCTGTCCGCGGACCCGGCCGAGCGGAAGATGGGTCTCACCGGCTCGACCACCGCGCTGATGCGCTTCGAGGACGTGCGGGTCGACGCCGACCGCCGGCTGGGCGAGGAGGGCGAGGGCCTGCCGATCGCGCTCGCGGGCCTGGACGCCGGCCGGCTGGGCATCGCCGCGGTCGCCGTCGGCCTGGCGCAGGGCGCGCTGGACGACGCGCTGGCCTACGCCCAGGAGCGGGAGACCTTCGGCGTCCCGATCATCGACCACCAGGGCCTGGCGTTCCTGCTGGCCGACATGGCCGCGGGCACCGAGACCGCCCGGGCGATGACGCTGCACGCCGCGCGGCTGAAGGACGCCGGGCTGCCCTACTCCCGGCAGGCCTCCATCGCCAAGCTGGTGGCCACCGACAACGCGATGAAGGTGACCACCGACGCCGTCCAGGTGCTCGGCGGGTACGGCTACACCCGCGACTTCCCGGTCGAGCGCTACATGCGCGAGGCCAAGGTCATGCAGATCTTCGAGGGCACCAACCAGATCCAGCGGTTGGTCATCAGCCGGGCGCTGGCGAAGGGTGTGCCGGCGGGGACCGCCGTCCTAGCCTGAGCCGCATGTGCCGCAACATCCGCGTCCTGCACAACCTCGACCCGGCCACGACGCCCGACGAGGTGGAGGCCGCCGCGCTGCAGTTCGTCCGCAAGGTGAGCGGGTCGGTCAAACCGTCCCAGGCCAACCAGGCGGCGTTCGACCGCGCGGTGGCCGAGATCGCGCACACCACCCGGCACCTGCTCGAGGACCTGGTGACCAGCGCGCCCCCGCGCGACCGCGAGGTCCTCGCCGCCCGGGCGCGCGAGAAGGCCGCCGCCCGCTACGCGAGGTAGCGGACGGCGGCCCGGGTCCGCGCTAGTCGTCGAAGACGATGACGCCGCGGATGTTCTTGCCCTCGTGCATGTCCTTGTAGGCCTCGGTGACCTGGTCGAGCGTGTACTCCTTGGTGATCAGCTCGTCGAGCTTGAGGTGACCGGCCTGGTACATGCGCAGCAGCTTCGGGATGTCCGAGTGCGGCGACTGGGCGCCGATGATCGCGCCCTGCAGCCGCTTCTGCATGAGGGTCAGGTCGAACGGCGAGATCGGGGCCATCTCGGTCATCTTGCCCAGACCGGTGACGACGACGGTGCCGCCCTTGCGGATCGAGGCCAGCGCCTGCGCCGGGTGGTCGGCCTCGAGCACGCCCACCGTGACCAGCGCGACGTCGGCGCCCTGGCCCTCGGTGATCGACTGCGCGAACTCGGTGGCCTGCTGCATGTCCTCGAAGACGTCGGTGGCGCCGAACTCCTGGGCCATCTCGCGCTTGAAGGGCACCGGGTCGACGGCGATGACCCGGGTGGCGCCGGCGTGCGCAGCACCCTGGACGGCGTTGATGCCGATGCCGCCGATGCCCATGACGATGACGACGTCGCCGGGCTTGACCCCGCCGGCCTTCACCGCGGTGCCGAAGCCGGTGGGTACGCCGCAGCCGACGAGGGCCGCGGACTTCAGCGGGATGTCCTTGTCGATCTTGATGACGGACGCGACGTCGGCGGTCGTGTACTCCGAGAACGTGGAGATGCCGCACATCTGCCCGACGTTCTGGCCGTCGAGCTTCATCCGGAAGTCCTCGGCGTCGTCGGCCCGCGAGCCGACGAGCAGCAGGGCGCCCTTGTCGCAGAGGTTGAAGTCGCCGCGGCGGCAGGCGGAGCACTGTCCGCAGGAGGGCACGAAGGAGAAGACGACGTGGTCGCCGACCTCGAAGCCGGGGGTGTCGGGACCGACCTTGGTGATGACGCCGGAGCCCTCGTGGCCGCCGCAGAACGGGTAGGTCATGACCTGCAGGTCACCGGTCTGCAGGTGGTCGTCGGAGTGGCACAGCCCCGAGGCGGCCATCTTGACCTGGACCTCGCCCTTCTTCGGGTCGTCCAGCTCCAGGGTGACCGTCTCGTACTCGCCGGGGGACTGGCGGATGATCGAGGCGCGGGTAGTCGTGGGCATCGTTGCTCCTGCTTCGCTCGGCCTGGCGGCACTTGGTGTCACGTGCCGGTGTGACCATAAACGCATTCGTCAGACAGTGGTGACGGTGGTCACGATCGACTTCGCCGGTGCAACGTCACGCAACGGTCAGAGCCCGCCGGCCACCCGCAGGACGGTTCCCGTGACGTAGCCCGCCTGGGGCCCGAGCAGCCAGACCACCGCCGGGGCGATCTCGTCCGGCTCGCCGGCCCGACCCATCGGCACCCGCGCGGTGACCCGTCCGAGCCGGCCCGCGTCCCCGGCGCCGGCGTGGATGCCGGTGCGCACCAGCCCCGGGGCGACCCCGTTGACCCGCACCCCGGAGGTGGCCAGTTCCTTGGCCAGGCCCACCACGAGCGCGTCGACGCCGGCCTTGGCCGCGGCGTAGTGCACGTACTCGTGCGGTGAGCCGAGGGTGGCCGCCGAGGAGGACACGCAGACGACGGCGCCCCCGGGCCCGCCGCGGTCGGTGGCCATCACCTGGGCCGCCCGGCGGCAGCACAGCACCGCGCCGAGCAGGTTGACCTCCAGCACGTGCCGGACGACGTCCACCGGGGTGTCGGCCAGGTCGCCGAGGTGGGCGGTGAGGCCGGCGTTGGCGACCAGGCCGGTCGGCGTCCCCAGGTCGGTCCCGAACAGCCGGTCGACGTCGTCGGGGTCGGTGACGTCTGCCTGCACGGCCGTCGCGCGGGCGCCGGCGGCCTCGGCGTCGGCCACGACGCGCGCGGCCTCCTCGGCCCCGGAGCGGAAGCCGACGACGACGTCGTGGCCGGCCCGGGCGAGCGCGGCGACGGTGGCCGCGCCGATCCCCCGGCTGCCGCCGGTGACGACGGTGAGCGGTCGGGTCATGCGCGCATCCTGCCCGGACGCGCAGCGGCCCCCGGTTCCTGGGAACCGGGGGCCGCTGCGGTCGTGCGTCAGGCGGGCTGCATGGCCCCCAGGACCGCGAGGACGTCGTCCTCGGTGCGCGCCTGCTCGAGGCGGGCGACCTGCGAGGAGTCGCTGAACACCTCGGCGATGCGGGCCAGCAGGGCCAGGTGGTCGTCGCCCGCGCCGGCGATGCCGATCACGAAGCGCACCTCGGAGCCGTTCCAGTCGACCCCGCGCGGGAAGCGGACGAAGGAGATCGCCGAGCGGTGGATCGCCGACTTCGCCTCGTTCGTCCCGTGCGGGATGGCCAGCAGGTTGCCCATGTAGGTCGACACCGAGGTCTCCCGCTCGTGCATGGCCTGCACGTAGGAGGAGTCGACGGCGCCGGCCGCCACGAGCAGCTCACCGGCCTGCTGGATGGCCGCGGCGCGGTCACCGTTGGCGTCCAGCACGATCGACTCACGGGCCAGCAGCCCGCTCGCCCCACTTGCGGCCGGGGCGGCCGCGACGGCCCCACCGGCACCGGCGCCGTTGCGCTCGCGCAGCAGCTCGACGATCTCGTCGTAGCGCGGGCTGCCCATGAAGTTGTCCACCGAGACGTGCTCGGCCGACGGCGACTGGGCGCGGGCGCGGTCGGTCAGGTCGCGGTGGGTGACCACCAGGTCGACGTCGTCGGCCAGGTTCGAGATGGCCTTGTTCACCACGGTGACGTCGGAGAACCCGGCACTCTGCACCTTCTTGCGCAGCACCGAGGCGCCCATGGCCGAGGAGCCCATGCCGGCGTCGCAGGCGAACACGATGGAGTGGATCGGGCCGGTCGAGGCCGCCGCGGAGCCCCCGAGCATGCCGGAGACCGAGGACTTCTTGCCCTTGTTGGCCTCCATCTGCGCGGTGGCCGCCGACAGGTCGCCGTCGTCGCTCTTGTCGATCTTGAGCAGGAACGCGGCGACCACGAAGCAGACACCGGCGGCGACGACGACCGAGGCGGTCACGCCCAGCAGGCTGCTCGGCGGCGCGGCGGCCCAGACGGCGATGATCGAGCCGGGGGAGGCCGGGGAGCGCAGGCCCGAGCCGAAGGCCACGTTGGTGGCCACACCGGCCATGCCGCCGAGGATCACCGCGGCGATCAGCTTCGGCTTGGCCAGCACGTAGGGGAAGTAGATCTCGTGGATGCCACCGACGAACTGGATGAGGATGGCGCCGGGGGCCGAGGACTTGGCCGCACCGCGGCCGAAGACGGCGAAGGCGAGCAGCAGGCCCAGGCCCGGGCCGGGGTTGGCCTCGAGCAGGAACAGGATGGACTGGCCGTCGACCTGCGACTGGGTGGTGCCCAGCGGCGTGAGGATGCCCTGGTTGATGGCGTTGTTGAGGAACAGGACCTTGGCCGGCTCGATGAAGATCGAGGTCAGCGGCAGCAGGTTGCGCTCGACCAGGAAGTTGACGACGTTCCCGGCGACGGTGCTGAAGGCCTGCACGAAGGGGCCGGCCAGCACGAAGCCGATGACGGCCAGGAAGCCGCCCCAGATGCCGGCGGAGAAGTTGTTGACCAGCATCTCGAAGCCCGGTCGGATCTTGTGCGCCCACAGCGCGTCGAGCTTCTTCATCGACCAGCCGCCGAGCGGGCCCATGATCATGGCGCCGAGGAACATCGGCACCGTGGCGCCGGCGATGGCACCCATCGTGGCGATGGCGCCGACGACGCCGCCCCGGATGGTGTCCCGGTAGACCATCCGGCCGCCGGTGTAGCCGATCAGCAGCGGCAGCAGGTAGGTGATCATCGGGCCGACGATCCCGGTGTTGTTCTCGAACATCGGGGTGCCGTCGGCGTTGCTCCAGTTGCCGAGCTGGGCGACGAAGCCGTAGCTGCCGTCGTAGCCGAAGGCGTCGCCGATCAGCTTGATCCAGCCGGTCTGGATGAACAGGGCCGTGATCAGGCCCCAGGCGATGAATGCGCCGATGTTGGGCAGGACCATGTTCGACAGGAACGTGCCGAACCGCTGGACCCGCAGCCGGGTGCTCGTGCGCTGAGCCCCGTCCGTGGTGGTGGCCATCGAGGACCTTCTTCGGTGAGAGGTGGGCCGTCGCCGCCCCCGTGCGGACGGCGCTGGCTCGGATCGTAGGCACAGGCTGTGACAGCTGTCACGGATCTGTGCATGCGTTTGTATACGTGGTTCCAGGCCCGGTCAAGAGGCCCGGTTGGACCAATTCGGGCCGACCCGGGGCTCGGATGCGTAGAGTCGCGGCCGAGGAGCCCGTCACTACAGTGACCACGGGCACATCCGTGCGGCAGACACCTTGTGGAGGACACATGAAGGCCCTGCGTTTCTACGCCCCGGAGGACGTCCGCCTCGAGGACGTGCCGGAGCCGGAGTGCGGCCCCCGCGAGGTCAAGATCAAGGTCCGCAACTGCTCCACCTGCGGCACCGACGTGAAGATCTTCCACAACGGGCACCAGAACCTGAGCCCGCCGCGCACCATCGGCCACGAGATCGCCGGCGAGGTCGTCGAGGTCGGCGCGGAGGTCGAGAGCGCCTTCGGCACCAGCTGGACGCCGGGCGACCGGGTGCAGGTCATCGCCGCCGTCCCGTGCGGGGAGTGCCACGAGTGCCGCAAGGGCTGGATGGCCGTCTGCGAGAACCAGACGTCGGTCGGCTACCAGTACGACGGCGGTTTCGCCGAGTACATGCTCGTTCCCGAGCAGGTGCTCAAGGTCGACGGGCTCAACCGCATCCCCGAGGGCGTGGGCTTCGACGAGGCGTCCGCCGCCGAGCCCTTCGCCTGCGCGATCAACGCCCAGGAGCTGCTCGGCATCGAGGAGGGCGACACCCTCGTCGTCTTCGGCGCCGGGCCGATCGGCTGCATGCACATCCGCATCGCCCGCGGCGTGCACAAGGTGGGCAAGGTCGTCCTGGTCGACGTCAACGCCGAGCGGCTGCAGATGAGCGCCGACGCGGTGCAGCCCGACGAGGTGATCAACGGCGCCGAGGTCGACGTCGTCGAGCGCGTCATGGAGCTGACCGGGGGACGCGGCGCGGACGTCGTCATCACCGCGACCGCCGCCAACGTCACCCAGGAGCAGGCCATCGCGATGGCCGCCCGCAACGGCCGGATCTCCTTCTTCGGCGGGCTGCCCAAGACCAACCCGACGATCACCTGCGACTCCAACGTCGTGCACTACCGGCAGCTGCACATCCACGGCGCCAACGGCTCGGCCCCCGAGCACAACAAGCGCGCGCTGGAGTACATCGCCACCGGTCAGGTGCCGGTGAAGGACCTCATCACCGAGCGCATCCCGCTGGAGCGCGCGCTGGAGGCCTTCGACATCGTCAAGAGCGGCAAGGCCATCAAGGTCACCGTCGAACCCTGACCCCTGCCCGGCGTGGATCAACCGGGTCCAGCAGAGGTCGTCCTGGCTCACCGGCGTCGGTGAGCCAGGACGGAGTGGGATCAACCCAGGTGGGTTCAACCGGTCGTTGCATCACCGGTTGGTTGAGGGGCTGAGAGTAGGTCGTTGAGGGCTTCTGCGGGGGTTCTCCATCCGAGGGTCTGGCGGGGTCGTCCGTTGAGTTCGGCGGCGACCAC
>NZ_JAMXRZ010000030.1 GCF_024124375.1 Klenkia sp. PcliD-1-E | reverse complement strand
GGCGGTCCACCACCCGGGGACGCCGGACGCCGTCCTCGCCGTCGCCTTCGCCGCCGACCCCGCGCAGTGGCCGGCGGACCTGCTGGCCGCCGAGGCCGCCCGGTGACCGCGACCCCGCCGCTGGGCGAGCAGCTGCGCGGCCTGGTCGAGTCGCTGACCGGTGCGCTGGGCGGCGCGGCCGGCGAGGACCACGCCGCGGAGTGCCGTACCTGCCCGGTGTGCACCGCGCTGGCGGTGCTGCGCGGGCAGCGGCCGGAGCTGTCCGAGGCGCTGGCCGACCTGCTCACCACCGCGGCCACCGCGCTGCGCGGGTCGGCCCGCCCCGAGGACCCCCCGGCACCGCAGCCCGACCCCGGCCCGGCTCCCGCGCCGGTCCCCGTGCAACGCATCGAGGTGGCATGAGCTCGCCGCAGGACCTGCCGGCGCTGGGCATCGACATCGGCGGCACCAAGGTGGCCGGCGGCGTCGTCCTGCCCGACGGCACCATCACCGCCACCGCTCGCAGGGCGACCCCCGGGACGTCGGTGCGGGCCACCGAGGACGCGATCGCCGCGGTGGTCGAGGAGCTCGCCGATCGGCACGGCGGCCCGCTGGTGGGCGTCGGCGTGGGCGCGGCCGGCTGGTTCGACCGCACCGGCGACACGGTGCTGTTCTCCCCGCACCTGGCCTGGCGGAACCAGCCGCTGCGGCAGGACCTCGCCCGGCGGCTGCAGCGGCCGCTGTGGGTGGGCAACGACGCGGACGCCGCGGCGTGGGCCGAGTACCGCTACGGCGCGGCCCGCGGCTCGGACCTGGCCGTGATGATCACGCTGGGCACCGGGATCGGCGGCGGCATGGTCATCGACGGCCGGCTGCAGCGCGGCGCGCACGGCGTGGCCGGCGAGTGGGGCCACATGCGGGTGGTCCCCGACGGCCGGCTGTGCGCCTGCGGCAACCGCGGCTGCTGGGAGCAGTACGCCTCGGGCAACGCCTTGGGGCTGACCGCCCGCGAGGTGGCCACCAGCTCCCCGGCCGCGGCGGCGCTGCTGCTGGAGCGGGTGGGCGGCCGGGCCGAGCGGCTGACCGGCGAGGACGTCGCGACCGCGGCCAAGGCCGGGGACCCGCTCGCCCTGGAGCTGCTGGCCGACGTCGGCACCTGGCTCGGCCAGGGCATCGCCGACATGGCCGCGATCCTCGACCCGGACGTCGTCGTCATCGGTGGGGGCGTGAGCGTGCTGGGCGAGATGGTGCTGGGTCCGGCACGGGAGCGGCTGGAGCGGGCGCTGCCCGGTCGCGGCTTCCGCCCGGGCCCCACGGTGGTCGCCGCCCAGCTCGGCGCCCAGGCCGGTCTCGTCGGCGCCGCCGACCTCGCCCGCCAGGCCGTCGCCGACGGCACCGCCTAGGTGGACCGAGGGCCGACCCGCACGGCGGGAGGCGACGACGACGGCAGCCCCCCGAGGGACGAGCGGGGGCTGCCCGAGGAGGAGCAGGGATGGCTCAGCGGAGCGTGACCACAGCCCTGGCCGCGGTGGGAGCCCGGAGGGCGACAGTGGACACAGCTCAGACGACGGCGCCGTCGTCGCCGTCGTCGGGGCGGTCGCGCATCCGCGAGACCAGGACGGCGACCCCGCCCACCACGGCCAGCACACCGATGACGATGCCCAGGTCCAGGCTGAGCCCGATGGCGCCGGGGGCGATGATGCAGACCGCGCCTGCCGCGATGAGCAGCAGCGCGTACAGCGAGGCCGGCGCCGGCACCGGCAGCGGCGGGGGCGGCGGGGGCTCGAAGTGCTCCTCGGGCCGGTCGAGCACCGGGACCTCGGCCGGCGGGGGCGGCGGGTCGTCCCGCGGCTGCTCGGGCGGCTGCTCGGGCGGTGCAGGGGGTGCGCCGGCGGCGGCCTCCTCGGCCTGCCAGGCGGCGACGATGCGGGCGAACTCGGCGTCGGTGGCGGCGGCGTCCTCGGCGCGGTCTGTGCGCCGCCGCCGGGGGGTGGGCTCGGCCGCGGGGTGCTCGTCGGCGTGGGTGTCGACCAGGGTGCGGGCGTCGGCCCGGCGGGCGCGGTCGACGAAGAGCCGGTCGGTGGGCGGCGAGGGCAGGAACTGGGTGCGGGTGTAGGGCCCGGTGTCGGTGGAGGGCGCCAGGTAGGCGGCGATGCCCTCCTCGCGCAGCACGTCGAGCAGGTGCTCCCCGACCCGGGGGTCGACGTCGCGCAGGGGGTGCCAGAGGGAGGCGTCCAGGCCGTTGTCCCGACGGCCGCGCGAAGCGCTCATGCTGCCCTCCCGTGCACGGTGTCGAAGCGTTCCCGCCCGGTCGCCCGTTGTCCAGGGCCGGGCCGACCGGACCCCCGATTGTGACGCAGGTCGACGCTCCCTAGTCTGGCAGTCGCTGAGGGAGGCGCGTTGTTCTACTGGTTCCTCAAGTACGTGGCCATCGGGCCGGTCGTGCGGCTGGTCTTCCGGCCGCAGGCGACCGGTCTGGAGAACGTGCCCGCCCGGGGGGCCGCCGTGCTGGCGAGCAACCACCTGTCCGCCTCGGACTGGATCTTCATGCCGCTGGTGATCCGGCGGCGGGTGACCTTCCTGGCCAAGGCCGAGTACTTCACCGCACCGGGGGTCAAGGGCTTCCTGCAGCGGGTCTTCTTCGGCGGCAGCGGCCAGGTGCCCATCGACCGCACCAGTGCCGACGCCGCGGAGAACGCGCTGACCACCGGCACCCGGATCCTGCGCGAGGGCAAGCTGCTGGGCATCTACCCCGAGGGCACCCGCTCGCCCGACGGCCGGTTGTTCCGCGGCAAGACCGGGGTGGCCCGGATGGCGCTGGAGACCGGCTGCCCGGTGGTGCCCGTCGCCATGGTGCCGGGTCGCACGTTCTCGTTCCTGGGCAAGAAGCTGACCCGCGTCGACGTCGCCTTCGGCGAGCCGCTGGACTTCTCCCGCTACGCCGGGCTGTCGGGGGACCGCTTCGTCGAGCGGTCGATCACCGACGAGATCATGTACGAGATCATGCTGCTGTCGGGGCAGGAGTACGTCGACCTGTACGGCGCCAAGGTCAAGAAGTCGATGGACACCACCGGCGCGAGCGCGGTCGAGGTGGTCGGCCGGCTGCAGCCGCCGCCGCACGAGGCCGCCGACCGGCTGCCGAGCTCGCTGGCCAGCTGACCCCGCCGACCGGTCAGCGGGTGGTGATGCGGGCCAGCACCTCGGTGGCCAGCGCCAGCACCTCCTCGCGGGTCATCGTGGGGTCGGCGGTCCAGCCGATGACCAGGTCCTCGGTGAAGGCGAACCAGGACCGCACCAGCTGCCGGTGCCGGGGGTCGTCGGGCAGGCCGACGGTGGCCAGGGTGCCGTCGACCAGCCGCTCCCGCGCGCGGGTGTAGACGTCGGCCACCGCCGGGTCGCCGCCCACCGCGCCGCGGACGAAGGCGACGTAGCTGTCGCGGTAGGTCTCCACCCAGCCGACGAAGCGGTCCAGCATGCCGGCCTGCGCGCCTGCCCCCTGCAGGACGTGGTCGCACAGCAGGTCGGCGGCGGCCGTCGTCACCGCGTGGATGTAGTCGGCCTTGGTGGCGAAGTAGTGGAACAGCAGGCTGCGGCTGATGCCGGCCCGCCGGGCCACCTCGTCGATGGTCAGGTCCGGCACCGGGGTGGTGGGCAGCAGCTCCAGGCCGATCTCGACCAGCTGCGCGCGCCGGTCGGCGGCGGTGCGCCGCGCGGCGGTCACGGGGCCGGGAGCAACCGGCGGATCGCGTCGGTCACCAGGTCCGGGCGCTCCTGGGGCAGCATGTGGCCGCACCCGGGCACGATCTGCAGGTGCGCGCTCGGGATGGCCTCGGCCAGCTTCCCGGAGTGCGCCACGGGGGTCAGCTTGTCGGAGTCGCCGACCAGCACCTCCACCGGCACCCGCCCGAGCTCGGCCAGGGCCGCGGCCTTGTCGTGCGCACCGAGGGCGGGGTAGTAGGCGACGAAGGCCCGCACCGAGGACCCGGCCATGATCTCGGCCCCGCGGGTGACCATCTCCTCGGTGGCGTCGGCGCCGTAGAGGATGCCGCGCACGACGCGCCGGTGCCGCGGGTGCGCGGGCGGCACCCGGCGGCGCCAGCCCTCGACGCGGCGGGCGTGCGCGACGGCCCAGCCGCCGACGGCGGGCAGCAGCTTCTGCTGCAGCCGCTCCACGGCGGTGCGCGGCGGGTGCGAGAGCTCCCCGGCGGAGGTGTCGACCAGCGCGACGCCGCGGACCCGGTCGCCGACGAGCTCGGGGTGCGCCGCCGCCAGCGCCATGATCGTCATGCCACCCATGGAGTGCCCGCCCAGCACCACCGGCCCGGACGGCGCCAGCTCGTCCAGGACGGCCACCAGGTCCTCGCCGAGCAGGTCGATCGACACCGGGTCGGCGTCGCCCCAGGTGGACCGGCCGTGCCCGCGCTGGTCGTAGCGGACCAGCCGCAGCGCACCGGCCGCGACGTCGGGGGCCAGCAGGGCGGCGACGTCGTCCCAGGCCGCCTGGGCCAGGGTCCAGCCGTGCGCCAGGACGACGGTCACGGGCGCGGCGGGGTCGCCGTCCACGGTGGCGTGCAGCAGGGCGCCGTCCGGGGTGGGGACGGCGTGCACCTCGTGCCGCGTCGTCGGGGGCGTCGGGGTGGTCGCAGCAGCGGTGGTCACGCGGCCACCTCCACGGGTGCGCGCTCCGGCGTCCCGACGTAGTTGTCCCGGTCCAGCTCACGGGTGAGCCGGCGGAACCGGAAGGTGAAGTCCGGCCACAGCGTGGTGTTGTGGCCGTGCTCGTCGAGGTACCAGGACCCGCAGCCCCCGCCCAGCCACACCGTGCCCGCGGACCGCTGCGCGACGAGCTCGCGGTAGGCCTCCTGCGCGGCAGGGGTGGTCTCCAGGGTGGCCAGGCCCTCCACGGCCATCGCCCGCAGCGCCTCGCCGACGTAGGCCACCTGCGACTCGATCATGTAGACCATCGAGGTGTGCCCGACGCCGACGTTGGGCCCGACCAGCAGGAACAGGTTGGGGAAGCCGGCGACGGCGGCGCCGCGGTTGGTGACCATGCCCTCGCTCCAGACCTCGGCGAGGGTGCGGCCGTCGCGGCCCCTGATCCGGTGCGCGATGGGCAGGTCGGTGACGTGGAAGCCGGTGGCCAGCACCAGGGTGTCGGTGGGCCGCTCGACGCCGTCGCGGGTGACCACCGAGTGCGGCCGGATCTCGGCGATCCCGGCGGTGACCACCTCGGCGTTGGGGGCGGAGACGGCCGGGTACCAGTCGTTGCTGATCAGGATCCGCTTGCAGCCGATCGTGTAGTCCGGGGTGAGGGCGGCGCGCAGCTGCGGGTCGCGGACCTGGCGCTCGAGGTGGGTGCGGGCGAGCTTCTGCACCGGGGCCAGCAGCCGACGGTTCCTCGTCATGCCGAGCACCAGGAACTCCCGACCGGCGTACAGCGCACCGCGCACGGCCCGCTGCACGGCGGGGAACCGGCGGTACAGCGAGCGCTCGGCGGCGGTGGTGGGCCGGTCGCCGCGGGGGATGACCCACGGGGGGGTGCGCTGGTAGACCGCCACCGAGCCGACCCGCGGCTGGATGGCCGGCACGACCTGGATGGCCGAGGCGCCGGTGCCGATGACCGCCACCCGCTCGCCGTCGAGGTCGTGCTCGTGGTCCCAGCGGGCGGTGTGCACGACCGTGCCGGCGAAGCTCTCGATGCCCGGGATGTCGGGGTAGGAGGGGTCGGCCAGTGCGCCCGCGCCGGAGACGAGCACCTTCGCCCGGAAGGAGCCCGCGGTGGTCTCGACGTCCCAGCGGCGGGCGGCGTCGTCCCAGGTGGCGGCGGTGACCTCGGCGCCGAAGACGTGCTTGGCACGGACGTCGTAGCGGTCGGCGACGTCGCGCAGGTAGGCGAAGATCTCCGGCTGCTCGGAGTAGGTGCGCGGCCAGTCGGGGTTGGGCGCGAAGGAGAACGAGTAGAGGTTGGACTGCACGTCGCAGGCCGCGCCCGGGTAGCTGTTGTCGCGCCACGTGCCGCCGACGTCGTCCCCGCGCTCGAGGACCACGAAGTCCTCGATGCCCTGCCGGCGCAGCTGGATGGCCATGCCCAGGCCGGAGAACCCGGACCCGATCACGGCGACGTGCACCTCGCGGGTGATGGGCGGGGAAGTCGTGCTGGTCACCGGTCGGCTCCTTCGCGGACGGCTTGCTGAGCAACGCTCAACAAGGTACACATCTGCTGAGCAGTGCTCAACAGCAACGCGACGACGAGGAGCCCCGATGGCCCGCAGGACCCCGAACACCCGCTCGCTGGCCGGCCAGGCCGTGCTCATCACCGGCGCGGCCCGCGGCATCGGCGCCGAGCTCGCCCGCAAGGCCGCCGCCCGCGGCGCCCGCGTGGCGCTCGTGGGCCTGGAGCCCGAGCTGCTGGCCCAGGTGGCGGCCGAGCTCGGCCCCGAGCACCTGTGGGTGGAGGCCGACGTGACCGACGCCGACGCCATGGCCGCGGCGGTCGCGAGGGCGGTGGACGTCTTCGGCGGCCTGGACGTGGTCGTGGCCAACGCCGGCATCGCCCCGATGAACACGGTGGCGACGGCGTCGGCGCGGGCCCTGGCGCGCACCGTCGAGGTCAACCTGACCGGCGCGATGCTCACCGCGCACGCCGCCCTGCCGGCGATCGCCGAGCGCCGGGGCCACGTGCTGCTGATCTCCTCGGCCGCGGCGTTCTCCGTGCTGCCGGGGCTGAGCGCCTACTGCGCGGCCAAGGCCGGTCTGGAGAGGTTCGGCGACGTGCTGCGGCTGGAGGTCGCGCACCGCGGTGTCACCGTGGCCAGCGCGCACCCGGTCTGGATCGACACCGACATGGTGCGCGACACCAAGGCGGCGCTGCCGACCTTCAAGGCCACCCTGGACCGGCTCCCCGGGCCGCTGGGCTCCTACACCTCGGTGTCGGACTGCGCCGACGCGCTGCTGGGCAACCTGGAGAACCGTGGCCGCCGCGTCTTCGTGCCCCGGTCGGTCGGCGTCGTCGCGGCCTGGCGGCAGGCGATCATCGGCGCGCTCGGCGAGAAGCTGGTGCTCGTCCAGGCGAGGACCGCCGTCCCGCAGCTGGAGGAGGAGATCGCCGCGCTGGGCGGTGAGGAGTTCGGCGCGAACTCCGTCGAGCGCCGCCGGTCGGCGCAGTAGCTACCGTTCGGCGGGTGCGGCGCTACTTCTACGACACCGAGTTCATCGAGGACGGCACCACCATCGACCTGGTGTCCATCGGGGTCGTCGACGAGACCGGCCGGGAGTTCTACGCCGTCTCCACCGAGTTCGACCCCGACCGCGCCATCCCGTGGGTGCGGCGCAACGTGCTGGACAAGCTGCCCCCGCCCTCGGACCGGGCCTGGCGCAGCCGGGCCCGGATCAGGGAGTCGCTGCTGGACTTCCTGACCGGCCCCGCCGAGGACGTGCAGCTGTGGGCCTGGATCGCCGCCTACGACCACGTCGCGCTGTGCCAGCTGTGGGGTGCGATGCCCGCGCTGCCGCGCCAGGTGCCGCGCTTCACCCGGGAGCTCAAGCAGTTCTGGGAGGACGCCGGGTCCCCGCCGATCCCGCGCAAGCCCGAGGGCGCCCACGACGCGCTCGTCGACGCCCGCCACGGCCTGGCCGTCTGGCGGGCGGTCTCCGGGGCGTGAGCCTCAGACGGTGAACACGGCGAGCAGCCGGGTCAGCTCCTCCGACAGCTCGGCCAGCTCGCCGGCCGCCGCCCGGGCGGTGTCGACGTCGGCGGCCGTCCGCTCGGCGTCGCTGCTGACCGAGGCCATCGTCGTGGACACCGCACCGGCCCCGGCGGCGACGGCGGCCACGTTGCGGCCCAGCTCCCCGGTGGTGGCGGTCTGCTCCTCCACCGCGGCGGCGATGGTCGCCTGGTGCGCCTCGATCGCGCGGATGACCTCGGTGATCCTGGTGATCGAGCCGACCGCGGCCCCCGTGTCGGCCTGGATGGCGCTGACCCGGCGGGTGATCTCCTCGCTGGCCCGCGAGGCCTCCTGCGCCAGGTCCTTCACCTCGGTGGCGACGACGGCGAAGCCGCGGCCGGCCTCCCCGGCCCGGGCGGCCTCGATGGTGGCGTTGAGCGCCAGCAGGTTGGTCTGCGCGGCGACCGCGGAGATCACCGACACCACCTCGTTGACCTCGGCCGAGGAGACGCCGAGCGCGGACACGGTGGCCTCGGTGGCGGCGGCGAGCTCGACGGCCTCCCGGCCCACCCGCGCGGCCTCGGTGGCCGAGCGCGACACCTCGGCGATCGAGGCGCCCATCTGCTCGGTCCCCGCCGCGGCCGCGGTCACGCCCTGGCTGATGCCGGCGGTGGCCCGGCTGGCCTCGCCCGCCTGGTCCCGGCTGCGCCCGGCCTGGTCGGCCAGCCCGTCGGCGACCTCCGACACCCCGGCCGCGGACCGGGCCAGTGCGGTGGCGCAGGCCCCGATGTCACGGACGGTGCCGGCCACCTTCTCCACGAAGCGGTTGAACGCCCGGGCCAGGTCACCGACCTCGCCGCGGCCGTCGTCGGCCACCCGCTGGGTCAGGTCACCCCCGCCGTCGGCGATCTCCTCCATGCGGTGCTGCAGGCGGGCCAGCGGCGCGGTCAGCCGGCGGCCCAGCAGCCAGGCCGCGACAGCACCGAGCACGGTGACCAGCCCCGCCGCGACCAGCAGGGCCACCAGCAGGGTGTCCCGGCCCTGCTCCAGGCGGGTCACCGGGCCGGCCGAGTCGGCGTCCACGGCGTCGACGGCGATCACCCAGTCCCACGGCGCGTAGTAGGCCACCTGCACGGTGTGCGTGCCGGTGGCGGCGTCCCGGTAGCGCACCGTGGCCTGCTCGCCGTCGCCCAGCGCCACGGCGGCGTCGACCACCTGCGCGGCCCAGGCCGTCCCGTCGGCGTCGGTGCGCTCCAGCGCGGACTCGCCCTCGCCGCTGCCGTCCTGGGTCAGCAGGACGGTGCCGCGCCGGGTCCCGGTGCCGCCCAGCACGGTGACCGACCCGTTCTCCCCGACCCGGGTGGCCTGCAGCGCCTGCCGCAGGGTTGGCAGCGCCTCCTGCTGCTCGCCGACGTAGAGCATGCCGATGACCGCACCGGACGCGTCGGTCAGCGGGCTGTAGGCGGTGACGTACCAGGAGTCGACCACGAACGCGGTGCCCCGGTAGGTCTGCCCCGACATGACCGCGGAGACCACGGCGTTCGGGGTGCCGTCGGACCCGGTCGCGGGGATGTACGTGCCGATCGCCCGGGCGCCGGTGGTGCCGACGACGTTGGTCGCCACCCGCAGCATGTCGCCCGAGGGCATCAGCTGGAACACCGTCGCCGTCCCGCCCACCAGGTCGCGGACCTGGTCGACCACCGGGGTCGGCGTCCCCGGGTCGGCGTTCTGGCCCAACCACTGCCCACCGACCAGCAGCTGCGGCAGGGTGGTGTCGGTGGTCTCGCCGCTGACCTGGTCCTTCGCCGTCCAGGCGACCTGGCGGGTGCCGATCGAGGCGCCCCCGGCCTGGCCGAGCACGTACTGCGCGACCGCCAGGTCGTCGTCGACCTTGGCGGCGGTCGAGGCGCCCTGGGTGGAGACGACGTCGTAGACGCCGGTGGTGGTGCGCGCCAGCCCCGCGTCGGTGAGCGCCTGCACGTCGGTGCGGGCCTCCCCGGCGAAGCGGTCGCTCTGCCAGGCGCTCACGCCGGCGAGCGCGGCACCCGTGAGCACCGTGCTGGCCAGCGCGAGCGCGACCACCTTGCTGCGGATGCTGGAGAGCACCGGGTCCCCTGTCGGTCGGGCCGGGGAGGTCCCCCGACCCGACCGTCATCGGCGGTCCCCGCCCCGATGTGGACCGCTAGGCAGGTGCGAGCCGGGCCCAGTCCTCGGGGTGGCGCTGCAGGTGCTCGCGCACGGTCAGCGCCGGGTGCCCGGTGAAGGCGCGCACGACGTCGCTGACCGTCGCCATCTCACCGGCCGCGATCGCGGTGTAGCTGGTCACCCAGCCCTCCACCTCCCAGTCCGGCGCACCGCTGGGACGCCGGGTGGCCCAGGCCTGCTCGACCGTCTGCGCCTGGTAGCGCACGTCCCGGCCGGTCACCTCGGCCAGCACCGCGGCCGCCTGGGCCAGGGTGAGCGCCTCGGGCCCGGTCACGTCCAGCACCCGGCCGTCGGTGCTGGGGTGGTCGGCCAGCAGGACGGCGGCGGCCACCTCGGCGGCGTCGTCCCGGGACACGAAGGACGCCGCGCCGTCGCCGGCCGGGGCCGCGATGACCGCACCGCCGTCCTCGGTCGGGGTGGCGAAGAACGGGACGAAGTCGGCGTACATCGAGTTGCGCAGCACCGTGGTGCGCAGACCCGTGTCCCCCAGGGCCTCCTCGGTGGCCGCGTGCGTGGCGGTGAGGGTGAAGGTGGCCCCGGCCTCCGAGCCGAGGAAGGAGGTGTAGACGATGCGCTCCACCCCCGCGGCGACCGCGGCCCGCACCGCGGCCAGGTGCTGCTCGGTGCGGTCGGCGGCCTCGGCCGCGCTGACCAGGAACAGCGTGTGCGTGCCGGCGAGGGCCTCGGTCATCCCCGCCTCGTCGGCGTAGCCCCCGGGCTGGGCCACCACGGCGGCACCGGGCAGCCGCGGTGCCCGCGAGGCGTCGCGCACCACCAGCCGGAGCGTGGCATCGTGGTCGGACGTCGCGGGGGCCAGCAGCCGGGCGACCCGGCCACCCAGGGCCCCGGTCGCCCCGGTCACGGTGATCAGGCGGGTCATGCTGTCCTCCCGACGGTCTGCGCGGCCGGTCTGCCCGCCCGCCGTACCCTTCCTACGTGAGTCTGACCGAACCCGCCGAGCTGGTCCCGGGCCTGGACAGGTGGCGCGAGCTCCCCGCCGCGCAGCAGCCGAGGTGGCCCGACCGCGCGGCGCTGGACGCCGTCCTGGCCACCCTGTCCTCCGTCCCGCCGATCGTCGCGCCCTCGGAGGTCGACAGCCTGCGGGCGCAGCTGGCCGACGTCGCGCAGGGCAAGGCGTTCCTGCTGCAGGGCGGCGACTGCGCCGAGACCTTCGACCTCAACACCGAGCCGCACCTGCAGGCCACCACGCGCACGCTGCTGCAGATGGCGGTGGTGCTGACCTACGGGGCCAGCGTCCCGGTGGTCAAGGTGGGCCGGGTGGCCGGGCAGTACGCCAAGCCACGCAGCTCCGACACCGACGCGCTGGGCCTGCCCAGCTACCGCGGCGACATGGTCAACTCCTTCGCCCCGGACCCGGTCCAGCGCATCCCCGACCCCAACCGGCTGGTGCGGGCCTACGCCAACTCCGCCGCGGCGATGAACATGATCCGGGCCTACGCCCGGGGTGGCCTGGCCGACCTGCACGCGGTGCACAACTGGAACCAGGACTTCGTCGCCTCCTCGCCGGCCGGCGTCCGGTACGAGGTCATCGCGCGCGAGATCGACCGCGCGCTGGGCTTCATGCGCGCCTGCGGCGTCGACGACTCCGCGCTGCGCAGCGTGGAGCTGTACAACAGCCACGAGGCGCTGATCCTGGACTACGAGCGGGCGCTCATGCGGCTGCACGACGGCCGGCCCTACGCGTTGAGCGCCCACTTCGTGTGGGTCGGGGAGCGCACCCGGCAGATGGACGGCGCGCACATCGAGTTCGCCTCCCGGCTCGCCAACCCGGTCGGGGTCAAGATCGGCCCGACGACGACGCCCGAGCAGGCCGTCGAGCTCGTCGAGCGCCTGGACCCCGACGGTCTGCCCGGCAAGCTGACCCTGATCAGCCGGATGGGGAACGGCAAGATCCGCGACGTCCTGCCGGCCATCGTGGAGAAGGTCACCGCCAGCGGCCACCAGGTCGTCTGGCAGTGCGACCCGATGCACGGCAACACCCACGAGTCGACGTCGGGCTACAAGACCCGGCACTTCGACCGCGTGGTCGACGAGGTCCTCGGGTTCTTCGACGTCCACCGGTCGCTGGGCACCTGGCCCGGCGGCATCCACGTCGAGCTCACCGGCGAGGACGTGACCGAGTGCCTGGGCGGCGCCATGGATATCAGCGACGAGGACCTCGCCAGCCGGTACGAGACCGCCTGCGACCCCCGGCTGAACACCGGCCAGTCCCTGGAGCTCGCCTTCCTGGTCGCGGAGATGCTCCGTGGCTGAAGGAGGACCCCACTGCCCCCCACCACTCGCGGGCTCGCGGCGGGCCCCTGCAGCGGGGCCGAGAGGCACAGCGGAATGACTCTGGTCGATCTGCGGTCGGACACCGTCACCAAGCCGACCGCCGCGATGCGGCGGGCGATGGCCGGGGCGGAGGTAGGCGACGACGTCTACGGCGAGGACCCGCTGGTCAACGCGCTCGAGGAGCGGGTGGCGGCGATGTTCGGCCACGAGGCCGGGCTGTTCGTGCCGTCGGGGACCATGGGCAACCAGATCGGCATGCGGCTGGTCTGCCAGCCCGGCCAGGAGGTGCTCGGGGACGCCGAGGCGCACGTGGTCACCTACGAGATGGGTGCCGCCGCCGCGGTCTTCGGCCTCTCGACCCGCACCGTGGTCAGCGACGGCGGGGTGCTCTCGGCCGACCAGCTGATCAGCCAGGTCCGGCCCTTCGGCAACTGGCACCTGACCCCGACCGCCGCGGTGGCCGTGGAGAACACGCACAACCGGGCCGGCGGGCTGGTGCAGCCGCTGGAGGAGCTGGAGAAGCTGTTCGCCTGGTCCCGGGACGCCGGGGTCTCGGTGCACCTGGACGGCGCCCGCATCTGGAACGCCGCCGTCGCCTCGGGTGTCCCGCTGGACACCTACGGCCGCCTGGCCGACACCGCGTCGGTCTGCCTGTCCAAGGGCCTGGGCGCCCCGGTCGGCTCGGTACTGGTGGCCGGCGCCGACCGCATCGCCGAGGCCCGGCTGTGGCGCAAGCGCCTGGGTGGGGGGATGCGGCAGGTCGGCGTCCTGGCCGCCGCGGGCCTGCACGCCCTGGACCACCACGTGGACCGGCTGGCCGACGACCACGCCCGGGCGAAGCAGCTCGCGGAGCGGCTGGGGGTCGACCCGGCCGGCGTGCACACCAACATGGTGGTGCTCGACGGCGTCGCCGCCCCGATGCTGGCCGCCGCGGCCAAGGGCGAGGGCGTGCTGGTCAGCGAGGTCTCGGCGACCCGGGTGCGGCTGCTGACCCACCTCGACGTCGACGACGCCGGCCTCGACCGCGCCGTCGAGGTCCTGGCCCCGCTGCTGTAGCTCCCGCGCAGGAGTCCGTCCCCCTGCACCCGATCTCGTGCAGGGGGACGGAGTTCGACCAACCTCCCTGATCCACGCCGGGGAGGGGCGGGGGCGAGCCGTGCCGCCCCGTCGCGATCAGCCGAAGGTCACCAGGATGGTCACCGAGGTGCCCGGGTCGACGACCTCGCCGGCGCCCGGGGTCTGGCGCAGCACGGTGTCGCCGAAGAACTGGGTGACCGAGACCTCCAGCCCCGCGGCCTCCAGCGCGGCCACGGCGTCGTCCTTGGACTGGCCCACGACGTTGGGCACCGTGACCTGCACGGGCCCCACCGAGACCGTCAGCGTGATCGTCGCGCCGTAGGGCTGGGTGCCGTCCGGGGAGGTCGAGATGACCTGACCGGTGGAGACGTCGTCGCTGCGGCCCTGGTCCCGGGTGACGTCGAAGCCCAGGCCCTCCAGCGTGGTCTGCGCGTCGTCGGGGTCGGTGCCGGCCAGGTCGGGGACGGCGACGGTCGCCGCGCCGTCGGAGACCTGGATGGTCACCGTCTGCCCACGGCGCAGCTCGGTGCCCGGGGCCGGGTCGATGGCCATCACCGAGCCCGCGGCGACGTCGTCGCTGCGCCCGGACGTGCGGGCGACCTGCAGGTCCCCGCCCAGGGCCTCGATGGCGGTCTGCACGTCGTCGGCCGGCTGGCCCAGCAGGGTGCCGTCCACGGTGAACCGCTCGGGCCCCTTGGACACCGTCAGCGCGACGTCGCTGCCGATGATGATCCGCGCGCCGTCGGCGGGGTCGGCGGAGATGACGGTGCCGGCCGGCACGTCCTCGCTGAACACCTCGCTCACCACCGGGTCCAGCCCGGCCTCCTGCAGGAACCCGATCGCCTGCTGCTGGCCCTGCCCGGAGACCTGGGGGACGTCGGTCCACCGGCCCGAGCCCAGCCACCAGCCCACCGCGCCGATGGTCACCGCCATCAGCAGGACGACGGCGACCGCCAGCCGCACCCGGCGCCGCCGGATGTGGTCGGGGACCCCCACCCGGGGCAGCGGCCGGGGGGTGGTGGTGTGGGGCGGACGGCGGCCGGCGACGGCGCCGGTGGGCGGCAGCGGCACCATGGCGGTGCGGCCACCGGGGCGGTGCGGCGAGATGACCTCGGTGCGCGGGTCCTCCCCGGGCCGTGCGGCCGAGGGCCGGTTCACCGGCCGGATCGTGGTGGTCTGGGTGCTGGCCCGACCGGTGGGCACCGGGGTGCGGCCCAGCCCCAGGTCGCGCGAGATGTCCTCGATCTCGGCCAGGAAGGCGCCGGCGTCCAGCGGCCGGGCGCCGGGGTCGCGACGGGTCGTGCGGGCAACCAGCTCGTCGACCTGCCAGGGCACCGACGGCGTCTCCTGCGACGGCGGTGGCACGTCGTGGTGCACGTGCTGGTAGGCCACGGCCAGCGGGGTGTCCCCGGCGTAGGGCGGGTGGCCGGTGAGCAGCTCGTAGAGCACCACGCCCGCGGCGTAGACGTCGGAGCGGGCGTCGGAGCGGCCGCGCTCGAGCTGCTCGGGGGACAGGTAGGCGACGGTGCCGATGAGGACGCCGCCGGTGTGGCTGGTGTGCCCGGTGCCGGCCACCGCGCGGGCCAGCCCGAAGTCGGCCACCTTCACCTGGCCGGTGCTGGAGATGAGCACGTTCTCGGGCTTGACGTCGCGGTGCACGATGCCGGCGCGGTGCGCGGCCGTGAGCCCGGCGAGCACGGGCTCCATGACGGCGAACGCCTCGCCGACGGTGAGCCGGCCCCGGGCCTGCAGCAGGTCGCGCAGCGTCCGGCCGCGGACGAGCTCCATGACCAGGTAGACCAGGCCCTGGTCGCTGCCCTGGTCGCTGACCCCGACCACGTTCGGGTGGCTGAGCATCGCCGCCGCGCGGGCCTCGCGGATGAACCGGTCGACGAACGCCGGGTCGCGGGCCAGGTGCTCGACCATGATCTTGACCCCGACCTGCCGGTGCAGCCGGAGGTCGGTGGCGGCGTAGACGGTGGACATGCCACCGCGCGCGATGCGCTCCTCGAGGCGGTAGCGCCCCTCCAGGACCAGCCCCAGCACGGGGTCGGTCACGGCGGTGTCCACGGCGGCGAGTCTACGAGCGCGGGCCAGCACCCGAGGTCAGCGACGCGGGGGGTGCTCGTCACCGTCGTCGTCGGCGTCACCGCGTCGTCCAGCCGTACCGGGTGACCAGGTCCGGGGTGGCCCCGTCCGGGGAGGCGACCCCGCACAGCACCATGGTGTGGGCCAGCTCCCCGGTCAGCCCGGTCAGGACGGCGGCCACCCCCTCGGCCCCGCCGCAGGTCAGCCCCCAGGTGGTGGGCCGGCCGAGGAAGACCGCGCGGGCGCCCAGGGCCAGCGCGACGAGCGCGTCGGAGCCGGTGCGCACTCCGCCGTCGGCGTAGACCTCGACGTCGGAGCCGTCGGGGGCGGTCTCGCCGCGGACGGCGTCGACGACCTCGGGCAGGGCGTGCGCGCTGGGCACCACCAGGTCGACCTGCCGGCCGCCGTGCGCCGACACCCAGACCGCCGAGGCGCCGGCCTGCACGCACGCCACGGCGTCGTCCCCGCGCAGCACGCCCTTGACCACGACCGGCAGGCCGCTGAGCTCGGCGAACCGGGCGATGTCGGCCAGCACCCAGCCGGGGCTCTCGTTCGCGGCCAGCGGGGGCCGGTCGTCGGGGGCGGGGTGGTTGGCCATCCGCAGCCCGGCGGGCAGCGCGAAGTCGTTGCGCAGGTCGCGGTGCCGGCGGCCCAGCACCGGCAGGTCGACGGTGAGCACCAGGGCCCGGTAGCCGGCGTCCCCGGCCCGGCGGGCCAGGTCGTCGGTGTGCGCGGGGGAGTGCTGGGCGTAGAGCTGGAACCACGCCGGCGAGCCCGCGCCCGCGGCGACGACCTCCTCGACGGTGTGCGTGGCGCTGGTGGACACGCACATCAGCGCGCCCGCGGTCGCCGCACCCCGGGCGGTGGCCAGCTCGCCGTCCGGGTGGGCCATGCCCTGGTAGGCCCAGGGCGCGACCCCGACCGGGGTGGCCACCGGGCTGCCCAGCAGCGTGGTCGCCGTCGTCGCGGTCACCCCGCGCAGCACCCGGGGCCGCAGCCGCCACGTCCGCCAGGCCACCGGGGCCTCGGCCAGCGAGGTCTCGGTGCCCGCGCCGCCGGCGTAGTAGTCGAACACCGCCGGGTCCAGCAGGCCCCGGGCGCGCTGCTCGAGGTCGTCGAGGTCCAGGAACGGCGGCGGCGCGGTGGGGTCGGCGGGGCGGGCGACCTCGCCCGGGGCACGGCGGCGCTGGGTCTGACCGGTCATGCCCCCGACCTAAACTGATCGCGTGGAGTTCTACACCCCCCAGGACGTCGCGAAGCTCATCGGTGTCTCGCCCAACCGCGTGCGGCAGCTGGTCAACGACGGCAAGCTCCTCGCCCTGCCGGGCAGCGGGCGCAGCAAGATCCCGGTCGACGTCATCCAGGACGGCGAGGTGCTGCGCCACCTGCCCGGCCTGCTCACGCTGCTGCACGACGGCGGGTTCTCCGACCAGGAGGCGTTCGACTGGCTGTTCCGGGAGGACGAGTCCCTGCCGGGGACGCCGATCCAGGCCCTGCGGGACGACCGGCACACCGAGGTCACCCGCCGGGCGCAGGCACTCGCCTTCTGAGGGCGTTCCGAGCCGTCCGGGCGGTCACGCGCCGGTGGTCGACCTGCTCCTCGTCCGGGCGGCCCGGACCCTGACCCTGGCCAGCTGGGCGGCGGTCAACCGGTGGGCGAACACCGCCAGGCGGCGCGGCCCGGACACCGACACCCGCCCGTCGAGCACCCGGTAGTCGACCTTCTCGATCTCGCGCAGGATGCCGCCGTAGAGGTCGGTCGCCGCGCGCACGCAGTCCCGCGACTCGGGCGCGAGCATCGGGGTGCCGGGGGCGGCGTCGTCGTAGCGGCGGCGGACGACGTCGACCATCTCGCGCATCAGGGCGGTGAAACCGGGGGTGTGCTGCCGGGCGGCCAGCTGCTCGCGGGTGACGCCGTGCGCAGCCATCATGTCCGCCGGCAGGTAGACCCGGCCGCGGTCGACGTCCTCGGCGACGTCGCGCAGGAAGTTGGTCAGCTGGAACGCCTCGCCCAGCGCGATCGCGTGCGGGGCGGCCTCCTCGCGGGCGACCCCCGGCGCCGTGCCCAGGACCGGGAGCACCTGCAGCCCGATGACCGACGCCGAACCCCACATGTACCGGTCGAGGGCGGCGAGGTCGGGGTAGCCGGTGACGTCGAGGTCGCTGGTCATCGCGGCGAGGAAGTCGACCAGGTGCTCGCGCGGGATGTCGTAGCGGCGCACCGTGTCGGCCAGCGCGAGGCGCACCGGGTCGTCGGAGTGCCCGGTCTCCACCGCCTCCAGCGCGTCCTCGGACCAGGCCAGCAGCTCGGCCTCGGGGTCGCGGCCGGGCTCGTCGGCGCCGACGTCGACGATGTCGTCGGCCACCCGCGCGGCGGCGTACAGGGCGTGGACGGCCTGCCGGCGGTCGGGGGTGAGCAGCCGGGTGGCCAGGAAGTAGGACTTGCCGTGCTCGGCCGCGATCGCCCGGCACCGGGCGTACGCGGCCGCCAGCTGCGGGTTCGTGCCGCTCACCCGGTGATCCGCTGCGCGGCGAGCCGGCCGCTGACCAGCACCATGGGGACGCCGACCCCGGGCTGCACGCTGGACCCGGCCAGCACCACGTTCTCGGGGCCGCCGCGGGGGTAGGTCGAGGGCCGGAACGGGCCGGTCTGGGCGAAGGTGTGGGCGAGGGCGAACGGGGTGCCCGCGGCCATGCCCTGGGCGGCCCAGTCGGCCGGGGTGATCATCTCCTCGACCTCGATGGCGCCGGTGAGACCGGTCCAGCCGCGCTTCTCCATGGTCTGCAGCACCTCGTCGCGGTAGCGCGGGGCCAGCGCCGGCCAGTCGATGCCCGGCGCCAGGTCCAGGTTCGGGGTGGGCGCGACGATGCTGAGCACCTGCCCGCCCTCGGGGGCCAGCGTGCGGTCGGTGCGGCTGGGCATGGAGACCAGCAGGCTGGGGTCGCTCATCGGCCGGCCGGTGACGGTCAGCTCCTCGAAGACCTGCTCCCAGGCCGCGCCGAAGGTGATGGTGTGGTGCGCCTGCCCGGCCATCTCGTCGCGCACGCCGACGTGGATGGCCACGCAGCTGGGGGACCAGGTGGGCTTGCGGCGTCGGCGCAGCGGCACCAGCAGCTCGGCCTGGTCGGCGGTGACGACGACGGCGTCGGCCGGCAGCAGCTCGCCGTCGGCCAGCCGTACGCCGTGCGCCCGCCCGCCGCGCAGGTCCAGCGAGGTGACCGCGGTGTCGTAGCGGAACACCACCCCGGCGTCCGCGGCGGCGGCGGCCAGCGCGGCGGGGACGGCGTGGATGCCGCCGACCGGGTGCCAGACGCCCTTGCCGATGTCCAGCTCGGCGATCACCGCGTAGGCGGCGATGGCCCGGAACGGGGAGACCCCGGCGTAGAGGGCCTGGAAGCTGAACAGCCGGCGCAGCCGCTCGTCGGTGAAGTACCGGTCGACGTGCGGGGCGAGCCGGCCGAACCCGCCCATCCGGACGAGCTTGGGCAGCGCCGGGCCCAGCAGGTCCAGCGGGCTGTCGAGGTTGCGGTCGATGAACACGTCCCACTGCAGGGCGTCCAGCTCGCGCAGGTGCGCCAGGTAGCGGGTGACCTCGGCGCCGGCGCCGGGGCCGCAGACGGCCTCGGCCTCGGCGGCGAAGGCGGCCGGGTCGGCGTGCACGTCGATGGTGGAGCCGTCGGTGTACTGCGCGCGGTAGGTGGTCTCCAGCGGCAGCAGCTCGAGGCGGTCCTCCAGCGTCTCCCCGACGCAGGCCAGCGCGTCGCGGACCAGGCCGGGGGCGGTGAGCACCGACGGCCCGGTGTCCAGCGCGTAGCCCTGCCGCTCGACCCGGCCGGCGCGCCCACCCGGGTCGGGGCCGCGCTCGACGACGGTGACCTCGCGGCCGGCGCCGCGCAGCCGCAGCGCGGCCGACAGCCCGGCCAGGCCGGCGCCGACCACCACGACCCGGTCGGTGGGTCCGGGGACGGTCCTCACGTCGTGCGGGTGGTGGCGGCGACGGCCAGCGCGTCCAGCGCCGTGCGGGCCTCACCGGTGACCGGGGCGTCGGCGATCGCCTCGCGGGCGGCGGTGGTCTGGGTGCTGATGCGGTCCTCGACCTGCTGGAGGGCGCCGGTGCTGCGCATGAGGTCGCGGACGGCGTCGAGCTGGTCGGTGGTGGAGCCGGGGTCGCCGAGCACGTCGTGCAGCAGGGCGCGACCGGCGTCGTCGGTGGCCTGCTCGGCGAGGGCGACCAGCAGGGTCTGCTTGCCCTCGCGCAGGTCCTCGTCCGCGGACTTGCCGGTCACGGCCGGGTCGCCGAACACCCCGAGGACGTCGTCGCGCAGCTGGAAGGCCTCGCCCAGGGGGAGCGCGATGCCGGTGTAGGCCTCGGTCACCTCGGGGCCGGCGTCGGCGATGGCCGCGCCCAGGTGCAGCGGGCGCTGCACGGTGTACCCGGCGCTCTTGTACCGGGCGACCTTCAGCGCGCCCTCGGGGCCGGGCAGGCCACCGGCGGCGCGCAGCAGGTCCAGGTACTGCCCGGCGGTGACCTCGGTGCGCATGGTGTCCCAGACGGGGCGGGCGCGGCCGAGGGCGTCGGCGGAGATGCCCGAGCGGCGCAGCAGCTCGTCCGACCAGACCAGGGCCAGGTCGCCGACGAGGATGGCCGAGCCGGTGCCGAACAGGGCGGCGTCACCGGTGAGGCCGCGGTCGCCGTGCCGGCCGGCGAAGCCGACGTGGGTGGCCGGGCGGCCACGGCGGGTGGCGGCGGCGTCCATGACGTCGTCGTGGACCAGGGCGGAGCCGTGCACGAACTCCAGGGCGGCGACGGCGCGCAGCACGGCGGCCTCGTCCTCGGCGTGCGCGGTGGCCACCGCGCGCCAGCCCCAGTAGGCGAAGGCCGGGCGCAGCCGTTTGCCGCCCTCGGCCACCGCGGCGACCTCGTCGACGACCGGGACCAGCTCGTCGTCCATCCCGGCGAGCACGCCGCGCTTCTCGGCCAGGAAGGTGTCCAGGGCCTTGCTGACCGCCTCGCGGAGCCGCCCGAGATCGGCCACATCGGGGAGAACCGCCTGGTCAGCGCTGTTTGCGCTGATGGGGTGGGTCGATCGGGTGCCGGCGGTCACCTCCCGAGTATGACCGCCCCCCGACGCGCGGGCACGGCAAGATCGCCGGGTGGTGCACGTCGCACCCGGGACGGCGTGCAGGTTCCGTACCGTCTACGGGCGTGACCGGCACCGTGCGCGAGCTGCTGGACCAGGGCCTGCCGACCTGGTCCTTCGAGTTCTTCCCGCCGAAGAGCTCGGCCGGCGAGGCCCAGCTGTGGACCGCGCTGCGCGAGCTGGAGCGGCTGGCGCCGTCCTTCGTGTCGGTGACCTACGGCGCCGGTGGGTCGACCCGCGAGGGCACCCTCGCCGTCACGGAGCGGATCGCCACCGACACCACGATGCTGCCGCTGGCCCACCTGACCGCGGTCGACCACTCCGTGGCCGAGCTGCGCAACGTGGTCGCCCGGTTGGCCGCCGCGGGGGTCACCAACATCATGGCGCTGCGCGGCGACCCCCCGGGTGCCGACCCGCAGGCCGACTGGACCGCGCACCCCGACGGGCTGTCCTACGCCGCCGAGCTGGTCGAGCTGGTCCGTGGGATGGGCGAGTTCTGCGTGGGCGTGGCCGCCTTCCCCGAGACCCACCCGCGCTCCCCGGACCCCGAGACCGACGCCGACATGTTCGTGGCCAAGTGCCGGGCGGGTGCCGACTTCGCGATCACCCAGATGTTCTTCCGGGTCGAGGACTACCTCCGGCTGCGCGACCGGGTGGCCGCGCGCGGCTGCGACGTCCCGCTGCTGGCCGGCGTCATGCCGGTGACCAGCCCGAAGCAGATCGCTCGCATCGTGTCGCTGTCCGGCCAGGCGTTCCCGGCCGAGCTGGCCGAGCGGTTCGAGGCCGCCGCCGACGCCCCCGCCGAGGAGCAGCGGGCACTGGGAGTGGACGTGGCCACCCGGATGTGCGAGCAGCTGCTGGCCGAGGGCGTGCCCGGCATCCACTTCATCACCATGAACCGCTCCACGGCGACCCGCGAGGTCTACGAGCGGCTGGCCCCGGTCAGCACCGCGTCGGCCTCCTGAGCGGCGCGGCGCAGCGCCACCCGCTCGGCCCGGTAGCCGCCCAGCACGCCCACCACCGGCAGGTTCGACAGCGCCCGCGCCCCGAGCCTCCCCTTCGGCCGGGCGTCCAGGGCGTCGTCGACGCGGCCCAGCGTGCGGGCCACCCGCCACAGCGTGCGGGCGGCCCCGGCCGCACCCCGGCGCCGGTCCTTCTCGCCCAGCACCTCGTCGGCGTAGGCGCCCTTCTGCCGGTCGAGCAGCGGGGTGACCTGCTCGGGCGTCAACGGCCGGTCCAGCAGCACCCGGGCCAGCAGGGCGACCCGCTCGGCCGGGTCGTCGACGTCGTGCCCGGCGGCCACGCCCAGCACCACCAGGACCTGCATGCCCGCGCCGATGCCGTTCTGCAGCGGGAGCAGGTCGGCCAGCTTGCCGGCGAACCGTGGCGCGGCCGACCCCACGGCGACCACCCGGGCCACCGTCCCCGCCCACCAGTCCGCCCGCTGGGCCGCGGGCATCGTGGGCGGGCGGTCCAGCCGGGCGACCACGGGGGCCCACAGCCGGTCGACCCGGCGGAGGACGTCGACCACGACGGCGTCGGACACGGGGGGCGCCATGCACCGGGACAGTAGGGCCGCCCCTGTGCCTCCGCTCTGCGACCATCCGGGGGTGACCCACGACGTGCAGGCCCTCATCGCCCGGGTGCAGGAGCAGGAGCGGCGGCTGGTGCTGCCCTCCTTCACCCACGACGACGCGTGGGCGCTGGGCACTCAGCTGGTCGAGATGGCCCGCGGGCGCGGCCTCCCGGTCACGGTCGACATCACCCGCGGCCAGCAGCAGCTCTTCCACGTCGCGCTCGAGGGCACCGCCGCGCACAACGACGTGTGGATCGCCCGCAAGGTCGCCACCGTCCGGGAGCTGGGGTGCTCGTCCTTCCTCGCCGGGCTGCAGGCCCGGGCCCGCGGCGAGGTCTTCGAGGACGCGCCGTGGATCGACGCGACCCGGATGGCCGGCCACGGCGGCGCGTTCCCGATCACCGTGGCCGGGGTGGGCGTCGTCGGCACCCTGACCGTGTCCGGGCTGCCGCAGGCCGAGGACCACGCGCTGGCCGTCGAGGCGCTGGAGGCGTTCCTCGCCCAGCTGTGAAGGTTCCTTGAAAGCGGCAGCACCGGCCTGCACGCACGTACGGTGGGCCGGTGCTCCGACGACGCTGGCGCTGGGCCGTGGTGGCCCTCGGCCTCGCCGTCCTCGTCGCCCTCCCCGCCCTGGTCGAGGCGCTCCCGGCCCGGGACGGCGACGCGTCCGCCGCGCAGCTGCGGGACGAGGTGCTCGCCAGCGGTGACGTGGCGTTCTCCGGCTACGCCATCTCCACCGGCGGCCTGACCCTGCCGGTGTCCGACGCCTTGACCGGGGTGGCCGACCTGCTGTCGGACCAGACCTCGCTGCGCGCCTGGTACCGCGGGGCAGACGACTGGCGGGTCGACGTGGTCAGCGCGACCGGGGAGACCGGCACGCACCGCGACGCCACCGGCACCTGGACCTGGGACTACGCCGACCAGACCGCCAGCCGCGGCACGCTGCCCCCGCTGGCGCTGCCCACGGCGCCCGACCTGCTGCCCAGCGCGCTGGGTCGCCGGCTGCTCTCCGAGGCCACCGACGACGAGCTGTCGCGGATCGCGCCCGCCCGGGTGGCCGGCGTCGACGCGCTCGGGCTGCGGTACACCCCGTCCGACGCCGCCGCGTCCGTGTCCGCGGTCGACGTGTGGGTGGACCCCGGCACCGGGCTGCCGCTGCGGGTCGTCGTCCGGGGCGGGGACACCGCGACCCCGGCCCTGGACACCCGGTTCCTCGACCTGTCCCTGGCCACCCCCGACGCCGCGACCACGGACTTCAGCCCGCCGCCCGGTGCCGACGTCCGCTCCGACCAGGACCTCACCGACCTGGATCCGGGGCGGCAGGCGCGGGCCGACCTGCCCGGCACCCTGGCCGACCTGGGCCGGCGCAGCTTCGACGGCGTGCCCGAGCAGATCGGCGTCTACGGCTCGGGCATCACCGTCCTCGCCGTGAGCGCGCTGCCCGGTCGCGCCGCCGCCGGGCTGCGCGACCAGCTGGCCACCACGCCGGGGGCCGTCGTCGACGACCTCGGCGTGCGCATCGCCGCCGGTCCGCTCGCCCTGATGGTCGCCGGCACCAGCACCCGGGACGGCGGCAGGGGCACCTACCTGCTGGCCGGCACGGTCACCCTCGACGCGCTGGCCACCGCCGCGCGCCAGATCCAGGAGGCAGCCCGTTGAACGCCACCGTCATCGCCACCCACGGGTTGCGCAAGGCCTACGGGGCGGTGCGGGCGGTCGACGGCATCGACCTCGACGTCCGGGCCGGTGACGTCTACGGCTTCCTCGGCGCGAACGGGTCGGGCAAGACCACCACGGTGCGGATGCTGCTGGGCCTGGTGCTGCCCACCGCCGGCACCGTGGAGGTGCTCGGCCGGCCCATCCCCAAGGCCGGCCGCGAGGTGCTGCCCCGGGTCGGCGCGCTCATCGAGGGCCCGGCGGCCTACCCGCACCTGTCGGCGTCGGCCAACCTGTCGCTGATGGACGCCGCCGGCCCCGGTGGCGCCCGTCGCGGCCGGAGGCAGCGGGTCGCCGACGTGCTGGACCAGGTCGGCCTCGGCGGGGTCGGCAAGCGGCAGGTGCGCGGGTTCTCCCTGGGGATGCGGCAGCGGCTGGGCCTGGCCGGGGCGCTGCTGCGCCGGCCCGACCTGCTCGTCCTGGACGAGCCGACCAACGGCCTGGACCCGCAGGGCATCCACGAGATCCGCACCCTGCTGCTCGACCTCAACCGCACCGGGACGACGGTCTTCCTCTCCAGCCACCTGCTGGCCGAGATCGAGCAGCTGGCCACCCGGGTGGGCGTGCTGGACCGCGGCCGGATGGTGCTGCAGGACGACCTGGCCACCCTCACCGCACCCACCGGCGCCACCGTGGTGCGCACCCCCGACCCGGCCCACGCGGTCCGCGAGCTCGGCGACCGGGTGCTCTCGGCCGACGGCGACCGGCTGGTGGTGCGGGGTGGCGAGCCTGCGGAGGTCAACGCGGTCCTGGTGGGGGCCGGGGTGCCGGTGTCGGGTCTGGCGCTGGACCGGCCCACGCTGGAGGACGTCGTGCTCGCCGCGGCGGCCGGCTCCGGGGACCGGGTGGCCGCGTGATCGGCGTCGAGCTCCGCAAGCTGTTCCGCCGGCCGCGCACCTGGATCACCATCGCGCTGCTGAACGCGCTGCCGGTCCTGGTCGCCGTGCTGCTCAAGGTCACCGACCTGGCGCCGCGGCCGGGGGAGGGGCCGGCGTTCCTGTCCGCCGTCCTCACCAACGGCACGCTGTTCCCGCTGGCCGCGCTGGCGATCGTGCTGCCGCTGTTCCTGCCGATCGCGGTCGCGGTCGTCGCCGGGGACGCCGTGGCCGGCGAGGCGCAGGGCGGCACGCTGCGCTACCTGCTGGCCCGCCCGGCCGGGCGCACCCGGCTGCTGGTGGCCAAGCTGGTCGCGATCATCGCGTTCGTGCTGGTCACCGTCGTGATCGTGGCGGCGGTCGGCTACGTGGTGGGGACGACGCTGTTCGAGGTGCAGTCCCTCGGCGCCACGACCGGCATCTCGGGGACGTCGCTGACGCCCGAGCAGGTGGCGGGCCGGACGCTGCTGTCGATCGGCTACATCACGGTCTCGATGCTGGGTGTGGCGGCGTTCGCGCTGTTCTTCTCCACCCTCACCGACTCCCCGCAGCTGGCCACCCTCGGCGCGCTGGCGGTGCTCATCGGCTCCTCGCTGCTGTTCACCCTGGACGCGGCGTCGGACATCGCGCCCTACCTGCCGACCCGGTACTGGCTGAGCTTCGTGGACTTCTTCCGCGACCCGATCCTGTGGCGCAACATCAGCCGCGGCCTGGGGCTGCAGGCGGTGTACGTCGTCGTCCTGCTGGGTGCGGCGTGGGCGAACTTCACCACCAAGGACGTCACGTCCTGAGGGAAGGACCACGTCCCCCTCACGACTCGCAGGCTCGCCGCGAGCCTCCGGACGTGGCCGGCACTGCCGCTCGAATGGTGAACTCCTGGCATGCGGATCAGCCCGGCGGAGCTCGAGGCGGTGGTGGCCGGGACGGTGGACCTGGCGTTCCGGCGCTGGGACCGGCCCCGGGTGCTGCCCGGCACCCGGATGCGCACCCGGGTCGGCCTGGTGGAGGTCACCTCGGTCGACGTCGTGGACCCCGCCGACCTGACCGAGGACGACGCCCGCCGCGCCGGCGCCCGCGACCTGGCCGCCCTGCAGCGGGGGCTCATCGCCCACGCCGACCGCCCCGTGCACCGGGTGGGGCTGCGCTTCGCCGGGGAGGACCCCCGCGCGGTGCTGCGCCGCACCGTGCCCACCGTCGACGAGGTCGCCGCGCTGCAGGCCCGCCTCGACCGGCTGGACCGCGCCTCGGCCACCGGCCCCTGGACGGCGGCCACCCTGGCGATCGTCGACGCGCACCCGGAGCGGCGGGCGCCGGAGCTGGCCGAGGAGCTGGGCCGGCCGACGCCGGAGTTCAAGCGCGACGTCCGCAAGCTCAAGGAGCTCGGGCTGACCGAGTCCCTGGACATCGGCTACCGCCTGTCCCCGCGCGGTGAGGCCGTGGTCGACACCGCGCACCGGGCCGCAGGGCGGCCGCTGCCGCAGCGGGTGCCGCCGCCGACGGGGACCCCGCTGCCCAGCCTGGGCGCACCGGCCACCCGGGCGCTGCGGGCCGCCGGGCTGACCACCCTGGAGGCGGTCGCCGCCGTCCCCGAGGCCGACCTGCTGGCGCTGCACGGCGTCGGCCCGATCGCGATCGCGAGGCTCCGGACGGCGCTGGGCCGGCCCTAGCGGGACAGCCGGGCGCAGTCGGCCGGGCCCAGCTCGACCGGCTGCCCCGACGCCAGCTCGGCCAGCACCATGCCCTGGACCAGCGGGTCGGTGGGCAGCTGGCCGTGGCCCACGGTGCTGTCGGCGCACACCGACTGCACCGTCAGGTTCAGCGCGCCGTCCAGGCGGGCGGAGTCCGGCGGGGTGACCGTGGTGTCGTCGTCGGTCCAGATCGACACCCAGGTCGGCCCGGTGGGCGTCTCGTCACCGGCGTTCAGCCGGCGCAGCAGCTCGCTGCCGGTCTCCAGCTGCTGGCAGGCGACGGGGCACTGGTCGGGGGCCAGCGACCCGGCCAGGTCGGCGACCGTCGTGCCGTGGTGCGGGGAACCCAGGGTCAGCACCCGGCGCGCCTGCCCGGCCCCGCCGTCGGCGGCCCACAGCCGCGCGACGACCCCGCCGGCGGAGTAGCCCACCACGTCCACCGACGACGCGCCGGTGCGGGCCAGCGCGGCGTCCACGGCCTGGCCCAGCACCTGCGCCGAGGCCTCCAGGTCGCCGGTGCCGTCGCCGGGCACCGGGACGACGGTGGCGTCCCGCCCGGCCGCGGTGAGCACGTCGGCGAGGGACTGCAGCCCGGTGGTCGACCCGCCGTACCCGGGGACCAGCAGCACCGGGCCGGGGTCGGCCTGGCTGACGGGCGCGGGTGCCTCCGTCGTCAGCCGCGGCACCAGCAGGGCCGCGGTGAGCGCGACCGCGCCCACGACCAGGGCGGCGAGCAGCCCGAGCACCAGGCGGCGGCGGGCGGGGGAGAGGCCGGCGAGCACGTCTCCACTGTCCCTGGTGGACTGGGGGTGTGCCGCCCTACCTGACCCGGGAGGAGTACTTCGACGCCTGGGCCCGCTGGCACGGGGGCACCGATCCCCGCGCCTCGCCCGTCGTGCGCGGCTGGCTGACCGCCGCGCACACCCTCGCCCGCCCGCTGGCCGGGCTGTCGCCCAGCGTGGTCACCGCCATCGGCCTGCTGGTCGCCGTCGCCGCCGTGGGGCCGGCCGCGGCCGGGGGCTGGTGGCTGATCCCGGCCGGGCTGCTGGTGGGGCTGTCCGGGCTGCTGGACTCCCTGGACGGCGCGCTGGCCATCGCCGGCGGCCGGGCCACCCGCCGCGGCTACGTGCTGGACTCCGCCGTCGACCGGCTCACCGAGGTCGGCTACGGGCTGGCGCTGTGGCTGGCCGGGGCGCCGGTGTGGCTGGCGGTGTCCTACGGGGCGCTGTGCTGGTTCCCGGACTACCTGCGGGCCCGGGCCGGGCAGGCCGGGGTCGACGAGACCGGCGCCATCTCGGTGTGGGAGCGGCCCACCCGGGTGGCGATGACCGGGATGACCCTGGGGGGCGCCGGCGTGGTGTCCTCCCTCGGCCTGGAGGTGGCCGTCGTGGTGGTGGGGACGGCGGTCGGCGCCGTCCTAGGGCTGGTCGGCAGCGCCCAGCTGGCCCGGCAGCTCCGCCGGGCGCTGGGCTGAGCGGCGCCGTTACGCTCGGGTGAACCCCGGGTGGCGTGCACGCCGAACGCACTGTGCCCGTCCCACCGGGTCCTGCCTGCCAAGCCCCTGGAGCGCCACCGTGTCCGTCGCCGTGACCGGTTCGATCGCCACCGACCACCTGATGACCTTCCCCGGCTCGTTCAGCGAGCAGTTCGTCGAGGGCCAGATGGAGAACGTCTCGCTGTCCTTCCTCGTCGACGACCTGGTGCAGCACCGCGGCGGGGCCGGGGCGAACATGGCCTACGGCATGGGCCTGCTGGGGCTGTCCCCGGTGCTGGTCGGCTCGGTGGGCAGCGACTTCGACGACTACGACGCCTGGCTGCAGCGGCACGGCGTGGACACCAAGAGCGTCCGCTGGTCCGAGGTCAAGCACACCGCCCGGTTCACCTGCACCACCGACGTCAGCGGCAACCAGATCGCCTCGTTCTACTCCGGCGCGATGGCCGAGGCCTCGATGATCGAGCTGGCGCCCGTCGCCGCCCGGGTCGGCGCCCTGGACCTGGTCATCGTCGGCCCGAACGACCCCACCGCGATGGTCCGGCACACCGAGGAGTGCCGGGACCGCGGCTACCGGTTCATGGCCGACCCGTCCCAGCAGCTGGCCTGGGCCGACGGCGAGATGATCCGCAGCCTGGTCGACGGCGCGGACCTGCTGTTCACCAACGAGTACGAGGCCGCCCTGCTCAAGCAGAAGACCGGCTGGGCGCACGGGGAGGTGCTGGACCGGGTCGGCACCTGGGTCACCACCCGCGCGGCCAACGGCGTCCGGGTGGAGCAGTCCGGCGCCGAGACCATCGAGGTCATCGCCGTCCCCGAGACCAAGCCGGTCGAGCCCACCGGCGGCGGCGACGCGCTGCGCGCCGGCTTCGTCGCCGCCCGACAGTGGGGGCTGGGCCTGGAGCGGGCCACCCAGGTCGGCTCGGCGGTGGCCACGGCCGCCGTCGAGGTGGTCGGCACCCAGGAGTACGACCTGCCCCGGGACTCCTTCCTCGAGCGGTTCGCGCAGGCCTTCGGTGCCGACGCCGCCGACGAGGTGGCCCCGCACCTGCCGGGCTGACCCGCCTCAGGCGCCCGGGCTCACGACCTGCAGGCCGGCCGCGACCGCGGCCGCAGCCAGTTCCTGGTCGTAGGTGAGCAGGTGGGTGGTGCCCAGACGCAGCGCGACGGCGAGGTGCACGGCGTCCTGGGACCGCAGCCGCCCCGGCAGGGTGGGTGCGGTCAGCAGGTCGCCACGGGTGAGGTCGGCGAGCGCCACGTTGGCGAGCACCGTCTGCACGTCATCGAGCCCGATGTCGTCGGGACGGCGGTGGGCCGCGCAGAGCAACTCGGTGTGCAGGAGCCAGGAGGCGACGAGCGGACCGTCGGAGGAGCGTCGCACGACCTCGGCGGCGAGGGCGGAGGACTCCGGCTCCTCGGTCAGGAGCTTCATGGCCGCCGAGGTGTCCAGGTACGAGATCACCATCGGCCGCGGGTGTCGGCGATGATCTCCGCGGTGGTGAGCGAGGACCGGCGTCGGGGGATCGACTCGAGGTCGGTGATGCGACCGGTCGGCCGACGGAGCTGGCCGCGCTCCTCGAGGTCGCGCAGCACGTCGACCGGGGGAGGGGAGATGACAGCCGCGACGACGCCGTTGTTCGTCACCTGGATCGTCTCGCCAGCAGCCACGGCGCGCAGGATCTCCCCGCTGTTGTTCCGCATCTCGCGGTGCGTCACGGTGCGCATGTAGCACACCGTAGCACTCACTCGCCGCGCAGCGCCCGACCGATCGACGGGTCGGCCTGCCACTCGCGGTAGGGGATGCGGCGGATCTCCTTCAGCTCGCCGATCGTCGACCACTCGTTGCCGCCCAGGCGGGCCAACGGGCGCAGCGCGTCGATGCGGGGCCGGCCGTCGCGCACCGCGTCGGCGTGCGCGCTGACGTGCACCACGCGGCCGAACACCACGGTGGAGTCGCCCAGGGACAGCGTGCCGTGCAGCCGGCACTCCAGGGTGACCGGGCTGTCGGCCACCCGCTTGACCCCGACCACGTCGCTGTCCTCCAGCACGACGCCGGTGTGCTCGGCCTCGTCGTGGTCCGGCGGGAAGTCGGTGCTGGTGGCGTTGACCTGCTCGAACAGCTCCTCCGGCGTCACGCCGATGGTGAACTCGCCGGTCGCCTCGACGTTGGTCAGGCTGTCCTTGCGGCCCACGCTGGTGAACTGCACGACCGGCGGGTCCACGCAGGCCACGGTGTAGAACGAGTGCGGGGCCAGGTTGTGCACGCCGTCGGCCGAGCGGGTGCAGACCCAGGCGATCGGCCGCGGGACGACGACGGAGTTGAGCACCCGGTAGAAGGCCTTGGGGTCCATCTCGGCGGGGTCGAAGGAGGTGCGCTCGTGTGCGGTCACCCGGTCAGTGTGCGGCCCCGCCAGCGCAGCGTCCCGCGGGAGCGGCCGAGCACCGAGCGCACCAGCAGCAGGTCCAGCGCCAGGACGCCGAGGGGGTGGGTGAGGACGTCGGGCCACACCCGGCCGCCGGTGCGCGCGGCGGTGACCGCCCGCCCGGCCACCCCGGCCGCGTAGCCCACCAGCCCGGCCCGCCCGCCGGCCAGCGGGGGCAGCACCCACACCGCGGAGAGCAGCGCGCCCGCGGCCAGGCTGCCGGCGGGCGAGCCGCCCAGCGCGGACCACAGCGACTTCTCGTACCCGGCCGCCAGCTCGGCCCAGCCGGCGTACATCCGGGTGGCCGCCAGGCGCGACCCGTCGGCGACCACGCCGCGTCCCCCGGTCCGCTTGACCGCCCGCAGCAGCGCGATGTCCTCCAGCACCTCGCCCCGGACCGCACCGTGCCCGCCGGCCCGCTCGTAGCCCGCCCGGCGCAGCGCCAGGAACTGCCCGTTGGCCGCCGCCATCGACGGCCGGCCGGGGCCCTCGGCCAGCCGCAGCGGCAGCGTCGTCGCCCACAGCCACTGCTGCAGCGGCTGCACCAGCCGCTCGGCGGGGGTCAGCGCGAGCTGCCGGGGCCAGGGCGAGACCAGGTCGAGGTCGTGCGCCTCCAGCAGCGCCACCGCGGCGGCGACCGCGCGGGGGGCCAACCGGACGTCGGCGTCGAGGAACACCAGCACGTCGACCTCGCGCGCGTCGGCGGCGCCCTGCGCGCACGCGTTCGGCTTGCCCAGCCATCCCCGGCCGGGCGGGGTGGCGGTGAGCACCCGGGCGCCGTGCGCGGCGGCGACGTCGGCGGTGCCGTCGGTGGAGCCGTCGTCGACCACCACCACCTCCAGGCGCGGGACGCCGGTCTGCGCGGCGAGGGCGTCCAGGCAGCCGCCGAGCTGGTGCGCCTCGTCGCGGGCGGGGACGACGACCCGCACCCGCGCGGTGGTGGCCGGCGGGTCGGCGGGGGGCGTGCGCAGCAGCCGGGTGTTGAGCGCGGCGTGCGCGGCGAGGACGACGGAGACGCCGCTGAGCGCCCGCACCGCCCGCCGGCCGGGGGTCACCCGAGGGCCGCGGCCGGGCGGCGTCGGCCGCGGAGACCGAGGGCGGCCAGCACCGGCACGCTCAGCAGCACGCCCCACACCGCAGAGCCGGGCAGGCCCAGCCACCCGGCGTGGGCCAGGGCGCCGCCCAGCACCATCCAGGCCAGCGCCACCAGCGGGGCGTGGTCGGGCAGCGCGGCGGGCCGGTGGGCGACCAGCAGGTCCAGCAGCGTCATCAGCACCAGCCCGGCGAGCAGCCAGCCGCCCAGGTTGGTCAGCGGCACGGTGTCGATGCCGGGCAGCCCCGGGGTGGGGTGCGCCCAGGTCCAGTAGCCGGCCTGGACCAGTTGCGGGTCCAGCACGACGTCCCAGGCGGCGAAGACGTAGGCCGCGACGGCGACCCGGCCGACCCGGTGCGCGGGGACCAGCCGGCGGGCCAGCAGCCAGCTGGGCCAGACCATCATCAGCCAGGCCAGCGGCACCAGGAACGGGACGCCGAGCAGCGTCGGGCCCAGCGCGTCGCTGTAGGTGTAGCTGCCGTAGGGGAACCCGGTGGCCAGCCCCACCGCCTCGAAGAGCACGGAGACGACGACGGCGAGCGCGGCGACCGACAGCCCGGTGCGCCACCCCCGGGAGAGCCCGGCGTGCACCAGGGTCAGCGCGGAGCCCAGCAGCACGATCGCCCAGCTGACGGCGTCCCGGCCGTCGCCGGCGGTGAGCGGGTAGGCGATCGCGGTGGCCAGCAGCGCCGCGGTGACCACCCACGGCAGCCTGGTCACCGCCGGAGCAGGCGGCGCAGCGCCGCCGTCCGGCCACCCCGGTCGGCCAGCACCACCCGGGCCGCCGTCCGGCCGCTGTTGCCGCTGACCCCGCCGCCGGGGTGGGTGGAGGCACCGGCCAGGTAGAGGCCGGGCAGGCCGGGCACCCGGTGGCCGGACAGCGCCGGGGTGGGCCGGAAGGCGAACATCGAGGACAGGGACATCTCCACGTGCATGACGTTGCCCCGTGGCAGCCGGAGCTCCTGCTCCAGCAGCAGGGGGGTCTGGACGTACAGCCGCTGCACCGAGTCGGCGAAACCGGGGGCGAACCGGTCGACGGCGGCGACCAGCCGGGCCGCCTCGGCCTCGGCGAGGTCCTCCCACCGCCGGCCGTCACGCAGCTCGTAGGGGTACCACTGGCCCCAGATCGTCACCACGTGCTGGCCGGGCGGGGCCAGGGTGTCGTCGCTGGCCGAGAAGCTCATCGCCAGCGGCACCGGCTCGCGCGGCAGGTCGCCGGCCAGCCAGTCGCCGTGCGCCCGGGCGAGCACGGCGCGGTCGGTGCAGAGCAGTTGCAGTCCCTGCAACGAGTCGGCCGGGTCGACACCGGGGTAGGTCGGCAGGGCCTCGGTGAGGCAGCGCAGCACCAGGCCGAAGCCGTTGCCCAGCGGCGGGTCGGCATCGCGCAGCGCGGGCGGGGCGTGCTCGCCGGCGATGGCCCGGGTGGCGCCCACGTGGCAGGCGGCCACCACCGTGGTCGCCGGGATCCGCCGCCCGGACCCGGTGACGACGCCGGCCACCCGGCCGTCCTCGACCAGCAGGGAGGCGGCGCCGTCGCCGAGGGTGACCCGGCCGCCGTGCGCCTCGAGCTTGCGCCGCAGCGCCGCGGTCAGCCCGCCCGAGCCACCGACCGGGTGGCCGGGCGGGGTGGTGTGCAGCAGCGCCGCCCAGCCGACCATCGCCGCCGTCCCGGGCTCGGACATCGGGGGTCCGGACTGCGCGCCGAACCACGCCAGCGCCGCCTTGAGCCGCTCGCTGGTGAACCAGCGGTCCAGCAGCGCGTCGCCCGAGCCGAGGAACTCGGTGGCCAGGTCGCCGCCGGACACCCGGGGCCGGCCCTTCGCCGGCGCCCCCAGCGGCCACAGGTGCCGGGCCAGCCGGCCGGGACTGGGGCGGTCGCCGAAGGCCCGCACGACCCGCTCGCTGCGCGGGCCCCACACCTCGACGAACCGGCGGTAGGCGGCCGCGTCGGCCGGCCCGCAGGCGGCCTCGATCGAGGCGCAGGTGGCGTCGAGGTCGACGGAGAAGACCAGCGGCCGCCCGTCCGGGCCGTCGCTGCCCGGGTCGGGGGCGGGGGCGAAACCCCACGGGTCGCAGTCGACGTAGCGCAGGCCGTGCGCGGCGAGGTCCAGCTCCTCGACGACACCGGAGTGCCGGACGATGACGTGCGCGCTGGAACCGCGGTCGACCCGCACCCCGGGCCAGCGCTCGACGGTGGAGACGGCGCCGCCCAGCACGTCGTCGGCCTCCACGACCTCGACGTCCAGACCCGCGACGGCCAGGTGGCAGGCGGCGACCAGGCCGTTGTGCCCGGAGCCGACGACGACGACGTCGGCCACTAGGCCTGCGTCCCGAGCGGGAGACGGGCACCGAGGATGGCGAAGGGCCGGGCGTCCCCTGGGAAGTGGTGGTTGCGGGCCAGGTCGACGAAGCCGTCGGCGCGGTAGAGCCGGAAGGCCTTGGTGTCCGCGTCCGGGGTGGACAGCAGCGCCGCCGGGTAGGGCAGGTCGCGGACCAGGGCGTGCAGCAGCTGGCGGCCCAGGCCCTGGCTCTGGTGGTCGGGGTCCACGTGCAGCTCGCAGACCTCGAAGCCGCCGGGGAGCCAGCGCTTGGCGGTCCGCCGGTCCAGCGCGTGCCGGACCTGGTCGTGCCACCACTGGCCCGGCGCGACGAGGTAGCCGTAGCCGAACCCGACCAGGTGCTCGCCGTCCGGCCCGGAGGCGAAGGCGCCGACGGCGCGGAACCCCTGCCGCTCGGTGTGCTGCACCGCGTAGCCGTACCGGCCGGCGACGACGGAGTCGCCGTAGCCCATCGCCCGCCCGTAGATGGCCAGCGCCTCGTGCAGGTGCTCGCGCATCCAGGTGGTGGGCAGCTCGGTCACCCGGGTGGTCGGGGCGGTCATGCTGCGGGCTCCGGCATGGGATCGATCCTCCCACTGCGCCGGGGTGCCCGGCGCGGTCAGTCGCCGTCGACCTCGGCCGCGGTGCCGGCGGTGATCCGCAGCAGCTCGTCGTAGCTGGTGGGGAAGACCGCGTGCGGGTGCCCGGCCGCGGCCCACACCTGCGGGAAGCGGGCGAGGGTGATGTCGACCAGCGTGCCGATCGGCTCGGGGTGCCCGACCGGGGCGACCCCGCCGATGGCCTGCCCGGTGTGCTCGCGGACGAAGGCCGCCGACGCCTTGGTCAGCTCGGGGACGCCGAGCAGGCCCGCGACCTTCGCGGTGTCCACGCGGTGCGCTCCGCTGGTGAGCACCAGCACCGGGTTGCCGTCGACCTCGAACACCAGGCTGCTGGCGATGGCGCCCACCTCGACGCCGAGGGCGTCGGCGGCCTCCTGCGCGGTGCGGGCGCTGCCGGCCAGGTGCACCACCTCGCCGGTCACCCCGGCGTCCCGCAGGACCTGCTGCACGTGGGCCACCATCGGGTGCCCGGTCGACGTCACGCGCCCGATCGTCGCACCCGGGTGCGAACCCGGCCGGCCGTTGTTCGCACGTGTGGCACAAGTGCGAATGAGATCAGCGCATGTTCGCAGATGGTGCGGGCTGGCCCGCCATCGGCAGCCGCGAGCTGCCGTGGCGTGCCGGGCTGCCCGACGACGTCGTACCCCGCGCGGTCCGGCTGCGGCACGCCGGGCCGTACCGGGCAGCGGTCGTGCCGACGATCGCCGACCGGGTCCCGGTGGTCGGGGCCGGCGTGCTCCGCGCCGCGGAGGACGCGGCCGCGGAGATCGCCCGCTTCGACACCCGGATGGGGGCGGAGGTCGCCCCGTTCGCCGCGGTCCTGCTCCGCACCGAGTCGGCGTCCTCCTCGCGCATCGAGCAGCTGACCTCCGGGGCACGGGCGATCGCCGTCGCCGCGATCGGGTCACCGTCCACGCGCAACGCCGAGGCGGTGGTGGGCAACGTCGCCGCGATGCAGGCGGCCCTCGACCTCTCCGACGAGCCGACGCCCGGCGCCGTGCTCGCGATGCACGAGGCCCTGCTGGGGGACACCGAGCCGGCCATCGCCGGACGCTGGCGGGACGAGCAGGTGTGGGTGGGGGGCACGTCCTACGGTCCCCACGAGGCCGAGTACGTGGCCCCGGTCGCGGACGACGTGCCGGGGCTGGTGGCCGACCTCGTCCGCTTCGCCGTCCGCACGGACGTGGCGCCCCTGGTGCTGGCGGCGGTCACGCATGCGCAGTTCGAGACCATCCACCCCTTCCCGGACGGCAACGGCCGCACGGGTCGGGCGCTGGTGCACTCGCTCCTGCGCCACCACGGGGTCACCCGGGCGGTCACCGTGCCGGTGTCGGCCGGGCTGCTGGTCGACGTCGAGGGGTACTTCGACGCGCTGACCGCCTACCGCCGCGGCGAGCTCGAGCCCGTCGTCGAGGCGTTCACCGGCGGCACGCTGGCCGCGATCACCCACGCGGCACAGCTCGTGCAGGAGCTCCGGGACATCCGGGCCGGGTGGGCCGACACCGTCCGGGCCCGGGCCGACGCGGCGGCGTGGCGGCTGGCCGACCTGCTCGTCCGCCAGCCCGTGGTCGACGCCGGCGTCGTCGTCCGCGAACTGGGCGTCCCCGCCCAGAACGTGCCGCGCGCCCTGGCGCCGCTGGAGGCGGCCGGGGTGGTCACCGAGTTCACCGGCAGGCGCCGCAACCGGATGTGGCAGGCGGGGGATGTCCTCGCCGCGCTCGACGCCTTCGCCGTCCGGGCGGGTCGACGCCGGTGAGCGGCCCGGGTCGGGGTGGGCGCCCCCGGCGCCCACGGGCAGGGTGCGCCGCACGTGGTCCCGGAGCGTCGGCGGTGCCGACGCGGACGGGCAGCGCCCGGTGTGGCGGGCCCCGGACGACGCGGTCCCGTCGGGGTGCCGGTCGCTGCGCTGCTCGCACGCACCGACGGCGTCGCGGTCGCCCTGACCGGGGTGCAGGTGTGCTCGACGGGCGTCTCCCTCGACCTGGTCGTCACCACGCGGTCGGCGGCCGAGGACCTGCCCGAGCACGTCTCCGGCGGCCGGCCTGCTGGTCGTCGTCCTGGCGCCCGGGCTCGGGATCCCCGAGACCCGCACCGAGCTCGACGCGACCCCCTCGCCGCCGCCGCCCGGCGGGCGGTCGAGCCGTGGCCCCGGGAGCCCGAGGACACCGGGCCCGGCCCGGTCGAGCCCGACCCCGACCTGCCGGAGGACAGCTGGTCCCGGGGTCGAGGGCCAGCGCACCCGCCGACCCGGTCAGGGAGTCAGCGGCCGGTCCAGCAGCGCGCGGACGGCGCCGACGTCGCCGGTGACGACCAGGCGGTGGTCGTCGAGCGCGATCCGCCGCCACAACAGCAGGAGCAGCGCCTCGGCCGACCCGGCGACCTGCCCGACCGGTGCGCCGGTCCGTCCGGCGGTGCTCACCGCGCGGGACCGGCCGTCCTCGTCGGGGACCACCCCGACCCACCCCGGGACGTCGGGGCAGCGGCCCAGCCGGACCTGGCGGGGGAGGAACACGGTGAGCACCTCGTCGACGCCGTCCAGCGCGGTGGCGCTGTCGATGCGGGGGCCGGCCGTGCCCTGGGGGTGCAGTGCGCTCTCGGCGTCCCACCGGTGCAGCGCAGCCTCGTGGGCCTGGCGGCGGCGCCAGAACCCCGCGGTGCGGTCGGCGCGGTCGAAGGTCCAGCAGGCCGTGCCGGGCGGGGTGGCCACCAGGGCGCGGCGCAGCTCGGCCGCGCCCTCGGCGTACCAGCCGGGGACGAGGTCGTCCTCCGCCGGGCCGGTGGGCTCGGCCGGTGGCCGGTCGGTGACCAGGGCGGCGGCGGCCCAGCGGTGCACCCCGCCGGTGTGCCGGCCCAGGTCGGCCAGCGACCAGTCGGGGCAACCGTGGACGGGGGCGTCGAGCCTGCCGCCGTCGCGGGCCGCGACGAGGGCGGTCGCCAGGGCCGCGGTCTCGCGGTCCAGCACCTGCAGGGCGTCGATGCTCACGGCGGCACCGTAGGGCCTCTGCCCGCCGGACGACGGTCTGCGGCCCCGGACCCGGGTGGTCCGGAACTGTCGGTGGTCCGTGGTGTGCTCCGCGCATGCAGACGAACACGTGTTCGACGTCCCGGTTGACGGGTCCCGGTGTCCGTGGTGTCCTGGACGTGTTAGAACGTGTGTTCGAAAAACGGGAGGGGTCCCGGGGCGAGGGGGAGGCGGCGATGGTCCAGGTGCTGGTGGGAGCGGGGGAGCGGGTGCAGGTGGAGTGCGGGCCCGCGGGCCCGCTGCGGTTCTGGCGGGGCGAGGGCCTCGGTCGGGGCCGGTACGACGTCGGGCAGGTGGTCGAGCACCGGGTCGAGCACCGGGTCGAGGACGAGGTCGACCACCAGGTCGGGATCGGTGCCGGGCGGGACGTCGGGGCGGCGGGCCCGGGCCGGCAGGTGTGGCGGGTCGAGGCGGTGCGCACCGGCCGGTCGCGCAGCAGCTTCGCCGGGGTGTTCGACCTGAGCTGGGAGCCGGCGGCCGACCGCTGGTCGCTCGTGCGGGTGCACGACTGATGGGCGCGGTCCGGGTGCTCTCGCCCGCCCAGCTCGAGCTCGCCCCGC
>NZ_JAMXRZ010000002.1 GCF_024124375.1 Klenkia sp. PcliD-1-E | reverse complement strand
CACGGGCCCCCTCTCAGACGCTCAGCGGTGCGGCGGGCAGGACGCGCCCGCGCGCGGTGTGGTCGCCCACCCGGCCGCCGTCGCCCACGACCCGGCCACCCCCTCGGGGGCGGGGTCCCGGGCGGGTGGGGAACGGATCAGCCGGGGCGGGCTCGACCAGCAGCCGGCCGAAGCCGCCGGCGCCGTCCTCGTCGGCGCCCGCCGGGGTCCGCGACGAGGACTGCGGCGACGACTGGGGCGAGGACCGTGCGGAGGTCTCGGTGCGCGGGGTGGGCACGTCGCGGGGGCCGCCGAAGAGGATGTCGGTCGGCTGCGGCTGCACGCCGGTGACACTATCCGCAGCGCCCGCTGACGCGGCGTCACCAGCGGAACCCGTGTCGAGGTCCAGCAGCTCGCCCTCGAACACCGGCGCGGCGGGCCGCGGCGGCTCGGCGGGGGTGCCCTCGTCGGCCCGGGTCTGGGTGACCCCGGACAGCCGGACGACGCGGTCGCGGCCGCTGCGCTTGGCGTCGTAGAGCACGCCGTCGGCGGCGGCGAACAGCGTGCGCCGGTCGTCGCCGCGGGCCGCCGAGGCGATGCCGGCGCTGATGGTCACCGGCACGTCGACGCCGAGGGCGGACCAGTCGTTGGTCGCGATGGACGCCCGGATCCGCTCCATCGCCCGCTCGCCCTGCTCGGCGGTCGTGTCGGGCAGCAGGATGACGAACTCGTCGCCGGCCCAGCGGCACACCTCGTCGGTGTCGCGCACGCCGTCGACCAGCAGCTGGGCGACCGCGCGCAGCACGGCGTCGCCGCCGGGGTGCCCGGCCTGGTCGTTGATGGCCTTGAAGTGGTCGATGTCCACCACGGCCAGCGCCGGGGCGGCACCGGCGGCCAGCAGGCCGTCGAGCCGGCCCTCGGCGTAGCGGCGGTTGGGCAGGTGGGTCAGCGGGTCCTCGTAGGCCTGCCGGCGCAGCTGGCCGGCGGCCCGCTCGGTCTCCAGCAGGCTCTTGCGGCGACCGAACAGCTCCACCCAGCGGGTGCGCCGCTCGTCGACCCGGTCGAGCTCGTCGGCCAGGTAGGCCTGCAGGTAGGGCAGCGCCCGGGCGGCGTCGTCGAGGTCGGCGTGCAGCGTGCACAGCTCGCGCAGCGCGGAGCGGCGCAGCCGGGGCAGCCCGTGCTCGGTGGCCAGGGCGAGGGCGTGCGCGAGGTGGTCGTCGGCGTCGGCGCCCCGGTCCTGCCGGCGCAGTGCCCGGCCCAGCGCCAGCTCGGCGGCGGCCAGCAGGGCGCGGTCCTGCGCGGCCGGGACCGCGGCGACCACCCGCTCCAGGGTGGCGACGGCGGCGTCGTGCTCGCCGAGGCCGACGAGGGCCGAGCCGAGCACGACCTCGGCGCCCGGCCGGTGCGGGTCGCCCTCGGGCAGCCCGGCCAGGCTCTCCTGTGCCAGCGCCCGGGCCTCGGTGAAGTGCGGGTCGGCGGCGTCGGGGCTGTCGTCGTCGAGCAGGCCCTCGCCCACCTCGGCGCACAGCGCGGCCAGCCGGGCGGCGCTGTCGCCGACCAGCCCGGCCGCGTCCGGCCCGGGCTCGTCCTCGGCCAGCCGGAGCGCGGTGTGGTGCGCCCGGCGCTGGTAGTCCAGGGCCAGCGGCATGAGCTCGAGGTCGGCCAGCACCGCCGACAGCGCGCCGAGGGTGTGCACCAGCAGCGGGGTCGGCGTGAGTGCGGGGTCCAGCAGGCTGGCGGCCTCCACCGCCTCGTCCATCGCGGCGTCCACCCGGCGGGACAGCAGCTCGATGCGGGCGTGCCGGACCAGGCCCGCGGCACGCTGCAGGTCGTCGTCGGTGGCGTCGAAGGCCGCGCGGGCCGAGCGGACCAGCGCGATCGCGGCCGCGGCGTGCCCGGCGGACTCGGTGCGGGTGCCGGAACGGGCCTGCAGGCGGCCGGTGTCGTCGGCCGGTAGGCCGTCGTGCAGGTCCAGCGGCGGCTCCGCCGCGGCCACCGGCTCGTCGATGGGGTCGCCCAGCAGCGTGAGGCCGGCCATCCGCAGCCGGCGCACCAGCAGCTCGGCGCGCAGGGTGTCCGCCCAGGCCCGCGACAGCGACGTCAGGGGCGCCGCGGACGCCGGCGCGGGGTCGGCACCCGCGTCGGCGTCGGACAGCAGGGCCTCGGCCACGTCGAGCTGCCAGTTGGCCAGCGCAGCGCTGACCTGCTCGTGCAGGATCCCCGGTGGCACGAGCGCACTGTGCCCGGCGGGCTGCGTTCTGTCACGCATTCCGTCGGGGCCACGCCGGGCCCGGCGCGCGCGGCCGGTCACGGCTGTCCCAGGTGCCCCGGCCGTCCCAGGCGCACCACCGGAACCGGGGCCCGGGGCGTCACGGTGCGGGCTCCGGGTCGGCCGCGTCCGGGTCGGGCTCGAAGGCCCAGCCGGGCGAGCGCGGGGTGCGCGCACCGAGCAGCTCGACGACCAGGGCGTCGACGGAGGTGTGCGGGGCCGGCGGCGGTGGGGCGTCCTCGTCCCCGGGGCCGCCCTCGCGCGGGGAGGTGCGCACCCGGTCGCGACCGGCCCGCTTGGCGGCGAACAGGTGCAGGTCGGCGTCGTCGAACAGCTCCCGCCAGGTGCGCGGGGCCGTGGGGTGGGACGTGGCGATGCCGATGCTGACGGTCACCTCGTCGCGCACCCCCAGCTCGTCCCAGGCGCAGCGGACGACGGCGTGCCGCAGCCGCTCCATGGCCACCACCGCCTGGGCCTCGCCGGCCCCGGGCAGCACGACGAGGAACTCGTCGCCGGCCCAGCGGTAGACCTCGTCGCCGGTGCGGCAGTGCAGGCGCAGCAGGTCGGCCAGCCGGCGGAGCACGGCGTCCCCGTGGAGGTGGGAGTGGCTGTCGTTGACCGACTTGAACCGGTCGACGTCGACGACCGCCAGCGCCAGGGGGGCGGTGGCGGGGTCCAGCTCGGCCAGCCGGCGCTCGGCGCTGCGGCGGTTGCCGAGCCCGGTGAGCGGGTCCTCCAGGGCGTGCCGGCGCATCAGCGCGTTCTGCCGCTCGGCCTCGCGCAGCCGGGAGCGGCGGACGAACAGGTCGGCCCACAGCTCCCGGCTGCGCTGGTGCATCCGCACCGTCTCGCCGCGGTAGGCCTCCAGCCAGTGCAGGGCCTCCGCCGCCCGGCCCAGTGCCGCGGTGGTGCGGCCCAGCTCCAGCAGCGCCTGCCGGTACCGGCGCCGGTCACCGACGGCGGCGAACGCGGTCGCGGCCCCGGCCAGCAGGTCCGCGGCCTCCTCGGCGGGCGGGCCCAGCGAGTCGGGCGGGCCGGCCAGCCGGCACAGCAGCCGGGCCAGGGCCAGGTCGGCGTAGCCGCGCAGCCAGGGCCCACCCTCGGCGGCGACCCGGTCGCGGACCCGGCGCAGCGCCGGCAGGGTGTCCTCGAGGTCACCGGCCAGCGTCAGCGCCCAGCCGTGCACGACCGAGAGCAGGTCGGACTCCCCGTCGGCCGGCTCGTGCGGCAGCTCGGTGGCGGTGAACGAGCAGCGCAGCGCCACCGCGGCCAGCCGGGCGGCGCGCACCTCGTCGCCGCGCCGGTGCACGGTCTGGGCCAGCTCGGCGTGCTGCTGGGCGCACAGCGCGAGCAGCTGCCAGCGGGCGGCGACGTCGTCGAGCTCGGCGGCCACCCGGTGGCCGCGCAGCGCCTGCGCGACCGCCAGCTCCTCCAGGTCCAGGCGGGTCAGGGCCAGCGACAGCCAGAGGTGTGCCTGGTGCAGCGGGCGGCTGGGTTCGTCGGCGGGCACCTGGTCGGTGAGCAGGCTGGCGTCCACGGCGAGGTGCAGGGCGGCCTCGAACCGGTCGCCGGCGACCTCCAGGTGGGCCAGGTAGGCCAGCACCAGCGCGCGCTCGGCGTCGGCCGGGCAGTCCTCGGCGGCGGCGCGGGCGGCCACCACCTGGCTGCCGGCGGCGTCGGCGTCGTGCTCGGCCAGCAGTCGGCGGGCGGTGAAGGCGTGCGACCAGGCCTGCCAGCGCGGCGCGGTCGTCGCCGCGGTCAGCTCGGCCTCGTGGTCGGCCAGCAGGTCGGTGAAGGCACGCGGGTCCTCGCCGTCGCTGACCGCGAGCAGGTCCCACCGCAGCCGGGAGAGGGCGGCCTCGTCCACGACGGAGGTGTCGGCGGTGCTCACGCGGACCTCTCCTCACCTGGGCGACGGCGGGCGCCGGCACGACGGTGGCGAGGCAGCTCCCCCCGGGTCGCCCGCGCAGGGCGCCCCGGCCGCACTACCCTCGCCGGATGCCTGCTCAGCCCACGGGACCGACTCCGACGAGGTTCGCCTTCCTGGGGCCCGAAGGTACCTTCACCGAAGCTGCCCTGCGCAGTCTCGGACCCCCCTCCGAGGGGGGCGCCGTGCCCGCCCCGAGCGTCCCGGCGGCGCTGGCGATGGCCCGGTCCGGCGAGGTCGAGGCCGCCTTCGTGCCGATGGAGAACTCCGTCGAGGGCTCGGTGTCCCCGACGATCGACGGCCTGGCCGGCGGTGCGCCCCTGGTGATCACCCGCGAGGCGTTCCTGGAGGTGGACTTCGTGCTGGGCGTCCGGCCCGGCACCGGCATCGCCGACGTGGCCCGGGTGGGCAGCCACCCGCACGCCCTGGCGCAGACCCGCGCCTGGGTCGCCGAGCACCTGCCCACGGCGCAGGTGCTGCCCGCGGCGTCGACCGCCGACGCCGCCCGCCTGGTCGCCGACGGCGAGCTGGACGCCGCGGTCTGCCCGGAGTTCGCCGCGCACCGCTACGGGCTGGCGGTGGCCGCCGCCCGGCTGGCCGACACCCCCGGGGCGGTCACCCGCTTCGTGCAGGTGGAGCGGCCGGGCCGGCTGCCTGCCCCGACCGGCGCGGACAAGACCACCCTGACCTGCTTCGTCACCGACCGGACCGGGGTGCTGCTGGACCTGCTCACCGAGTTCGCCTCGCGCGGCATCAGCCTGACCCGGCTGGAGTCCCGGCCGACCCGCGAGCGGTTGGGCAGCTACTCGTTCTCCGTGGACTGCGAGGGCCACGTCGCCGACCGCCGGGTGGGCGACGCGCTGGTCGCGCTGCACCGGCTGTGCGACGAGGTGCGCTTCCACGGCTCCTACCCGCGCGCCGACGGCCGGGCCGCGGCCGCGGTCCCCGAGCGCGTCACCGACAGCGCCTTCGCGGGGGCGGAGGACTGGCTGGCGCGGCTGCGCCGGGGCGCGGCGGGCTGATCCCGGAGCTCCCGGCGCGGCAGTCACGGCTCCCCATCCTGCTACCGCTGGGGGTCCGCGCAACCCCCGTCGACCACATCGTGTGCCTGGACGGCGACGGTGGGTGCATCCCCGGGGGGACCGCCGGCCAGCCGCGCGCGTGTGCTGACCACCGTCCCGCTGAGCCAGCCGGCCGGGCTCCGCCGCGACGGGGTGACCAGCGACGCCGCGCCCAGGACGGCCGGCCAGCCGACGGCCAGCACAGCGGTGGTCCACCCGGGGCCGGCCGGTACGGCGCCACCGGCCAGTCCCACGACCGGTCCCCACAGCACCGCCGAGCGCAGCAGCACGCGCACCCGGGGCGCCGGCGCCCACCCGTCCGGTCGCGCCGTGCCGAGCCCGACGGCGGCCTGCCCCGGCGTCGCCCGGGCCGGGTGCACCAGGGGGACGACCCCCACCAGCAGGGTGGTCACCGCCCCGCCGACCAGCACCACCAGCCGGTCGACGTCCACGTCGTCCAGCGCCGACACCCCGCCGCCGGTGGCCGCCGTGCCGAGCAGGACCGCGAGGACCACCACCCCGGTGAGCACGACCAGCAGCAACCCGTCCAGGGCGACCGCCCACGCCCGGCGGGGCAGACCCGGCGGGTCGAGGTCGGCGGCCGGCGCCGGCGAGGGGTGCGGCAGCAGCCGTGCCGCCGGGCCGGCGAGGGCAGCACCCAGGGCGGCGCCGAGGGTGTTGGTGAGCACGTCGTCGACGTCGGCCACCCGGTACGGGCAGGCGTAGGCCCCGAACACCGCGGTGCCCTGCACGACCTCCACCCCGACCGACACCGCCAGGCCGAGCAGAACGGCCCGCACCGGCCGGACGCCGAACCGCCACCGCGCGAGCAGGCCCAGCGGCACGAACAGCGCCACGTTGAGCAGCACCTGCAGGACGGAGGGCGTGCTCAGCAGGCCGAGGAGCCCGTCCCCGCGGCCGGCCGCCCAGGCCTGCTGCACCGAGTCCAGGGGCACCAGCTGCCAGGTCGCGACCCGGGAGCAGGCACCCGGCGTCTCCTCCGGCAGCGGGAAGAGGGTGAGGGCCACCAGACCGCAGGCGTAGAGGCCGACCGCCGCGGAGACCGCGGCCGGCCAGCCGCGCAGCCGGCCGTACCGCCGGTACTGGCCGGCCAACCAGGGCAGGAAGCCCAGGGCCAGGACACCGGCGAACAGCGCCACCGCGACCAGCGCGGACGCCCGCCACAGGGTCACCGGGCGCGCCTACAGGTAGAGCCCACCGGCCTCCTCGATCCGCTCGGCGGCGACGGCGTGCACGTCGCGCTCGCGCAGGATCAGCAGGTCCTCGCCGTGCACCTCGACCTCGTGCTGGTCGTCGGGGGAGAACAGCACCTGGTCACCCACCTTGACCTGCCGCACGTTGCCCCCGACCGCCCGGGCCTCGCCCCAGACCAGCCGCTTGGCGATCTGCGCGGTGGCCGGGATGAGGATGCCGCCCGAGCTGCGCCGGTCGCCCTCGTCGGCGCGCAGCGACACCAGCAGCCGGTCGTGCAGCATCTTGATCGGCAGTCGCGCGTCGTCGGTCACGGTGTCCACTATCCCCAGCCCAGTTCGTGCAGCGTCGCCTCGTCGATGCCGAAGTGGTGGGCGATCTCGTGCACCACCGTGACGGTGACCTCGTGCGCGACCTCGGCGGCGCTGTCGCAGACGTCGCAGATCGCCTCGCGGTAGACCATGATCCGGTCCGGCAGCTGGCCCGACAGGTCCCACGACCGCTCGGTGAGCGCGTACCCCTCGTAGAGCCCGAGCAGGTCGGGCTCGTCGGGGTTGCGGTCCTCGACCAGCACCACCACGTTGTCGACCAGCGCCATCAGCTCGGCCGGCACCTGGTCCAGCGCGTCGGCGACGAGGTCCTCGAACTCCTCGAGGGGGAGCGGCCTCACCAGCTGGTCGGCTGGGGCCGGCCCTCCTCGTAGCCGGCCGCCGACTGCACCCCCACCACGGCGCGCTCGTGCAGCTCGTCGACGGTGCGGGCGCCGGCGTAGGTGCAGGCCGACCGGACGCCGGCGACGATCTGGTCGACGAGGTCCTCCACGCCCGGCCGGGCCGGGTCCAGGTACATCCGCGAGGAGCTGATGCCCTCCTCGAACAGTCCGGCGCGGGCCCGCTCGAACCCGGACTGCCCGGCCGTGCGCGCCTTGACCGCGCGCGCCGAGGCCATCCCGAAGCTCTCCTTGTACATCCGGCCGTTGCCGTCGGTCTGCGCGTCGCCGGCGCTCTCGTAGGTGCCGGCGAACCAGGACCCGACCATCACGCTGGCCGCACCGGCGGCCAGCGCCAGGGCGATGTCGCGCGGGTGCCGGACGCCGCCGTCGGCCCAGACGTGCTTGCCGCCCTCGCGCGCGGCGGCCGCGCACTCCTCGACCGCGGAGAACTGGGGCCGGCCGACGCCGGTCATCATCCGGGTGGTGCACATGGCGCCGGGACCCACGCCGACCTTGACGACGTCGGCGCCGGCCTCGAGCAGGTCACGGGTGCCGGCCGCGGTGACCACGTTGCCGGCCACGATCGGGACGCCGGGCGCCACCGAGCGGGCCGCGCGCACCGCGTCCACGGCCTTGGCCTGGTGGCCGTGCGCGGTGTCGACCACCAGCACGTCGACGCCGTGCGCGAGCAGCGCCTCGGCCTTGCCGGCGACGTCGCCGTTGATGCCGACGGCGGCGGAGGTGAGCAGCTGGCCGGCCGCGTTGACCGCAGGGGTGTAGAGCGCCGAGCGCAGCGCACCGGTGCGGGTGACGATGCCGACCAGCTGGTCGCCGTCCACCACGGGCGCGGCGTTGACCCGGGCGTCGGACAGCACGTCGAAGACCTTGGGCAGGTCGGTCCCGGCCGGGACGGTGAGCGGGTCGGGGGCCATGACCTCCGACAGCTGGGTGAACCGGTCCACGCCCCGGCAGGCGCCGTCGGTGACCACGCCGACCGGGCGGCCGCCCTCGACCACGACGACGACGCCGTGCGCGCGCTTGGGCAGCAGCTGCAGCGCCTCGGCCACCGTCGCGGTGGGGGCCAGCGTGATCGGGGTGTCGTAGACGGTGTGCCGGGTCTTCAGCCACCCGACCACCTCGCCCACCACGTCGACCGGGATGTCCTGCGGGATGACCGCCAACCCACCGCGCCGGGCGACGGTCTCGGCCATCCGCCGGCCGGAGATGGCGGTCATGTTGGCCACGACCAGCGGGATCGTCGTCCCGACCCCGTCCGGCGTGGTCAGGTCCACCTCCAGCCGCGACCCGATGGTCGAGGGGTTGGGCACCATGAAGACGTCCGAGTACGTCAGGTCGGTGGTCGGGCGCTGGTCGCTGAGGAACCGCATGGCCCCATGGTCCCGCACACCGGGTCTGGTTGGCTCGGGCCCATGCGGCGTCTGCGGGTCATCGGCATCGGCGCGGGCGACCCGGACTACGTCACCGTCGGCGCGGTGCGCGCCCTCAACGAGGTCGACGTGTTCCTCGTCCTGGACAAGGGCCCGGCGACGGCGGACCTGACGGCGGCCCGCCGGGCGGTCTGCGAGCGCTTCGTGGAGGGGGAGTACCGCTTCGTCGAGCTCGCCGACCCCGAGCGCGACCGGGACCCGGCCTCGGTCGCGGCCGAGGACCGCTACACCCGCGCGGTCGACGACTGGCGCACCGACCGTGCCGTGCTGCTGCAGCGCGCCATCGAGGCCGAGGTCCCCGACGGCGGCACCGGCGGGTTCCTGGTGTGGGGCGACCCGTCGCTCTACGACGGCACCATCCGGGTGCTGGAGGAGATCGCCGCCGCCGGCGAGCTGGACATCACGTGGGACGTCGTCCCCGGCATCACCGCCGTGCAGGCGCTCACCGCCCGGCACCGGGTGCTGCTCAACCGGGTCGGCGGGGCGGTGCACCTGACCACCGGGCGCCGGCTGGCGCAGGGCTTCCCGCCCAACGCCGACGACGTGGTGGTGATGCTGGACAGCGACCTGGTCTGCCGTCGGTACACCGACCTCGACCTGACCATCCACTGGGGCGCCTACCTCGGCACCGAGGACGAGCTGCTGGTGTCCGGGAAGCTCGCCGACGTCGTGGACGAGATCGCCCGGGTGCGGGCGCAGGCGCGGGCGCGCAAGGGCTGGGTGATGGACACCTACCTGCTCCGTCGCCCGAGATCGGGTTGACCGTTACGGAAGCGTTACATCCAGATCTTGACGCCGACCCGAAGACCTCGTGACCGCCCCACCGCAGCAACGAGGAGCAACCCGTGACCATCACCAAGATCGCCCTGAAGCGCACCGGGGTCGCCGCCGTCGCGCTGAGCGCCGCCCTGACCATGGCTGCCTGCAGCTCCGACTCGGGCAGCAGCGCCAGCTCGAGCACCTCGGCCGCCGCGGCGACCTCGTCGACCGTGACCAACCCCGAGCCCGTCGCCACGATCGCCCAGATCATGGGCGGGGACACCGCCGTGGCCCTGGACTCCGGCTTCCTGGACGCGCTCACCAGCCTGGGCGTGACCCCGGGCGTCATCGGCGGGGCCACCCTCGAGGGCACCACGCTGGACTTCCCGATCACCGGCGGCACCGCGACCGTCTACCCGAAGGACTCCGGCTACCGGCCCTTCGTCCAGGGTGCGATCTTCCACCAGGGCTCGGGCATCTCGCTGACCGCCGGCGAGAACGTCATCCAGCTGGAGAACTTCGTCGTCGTCCCGAGCAAGCCGGCCATCCTGTTCGCCGACGTGTCGGTCAACGGCCAGCTCGCCGCGCCGTCCTTCCCGCTGTTCAACCTGAACGGCACCACGCTGGAGCCGATCACCGTCGACAGCTCCGGCAACGCGATCCTGACCGGTACCCAGGTCGAGGTCAGCCCGGCTGCCGCCGAGTTCCTCAACACCACCCTGGGTGCCCCCGGCGCCGTCCCGGACAACTTCCTGGTCGGCATCGCCACCCTCACCATCCCGACCGGTTCCTGATCCGGTAGCACCAGCGCCCCCCACCTCCGCGGAGGTGGGGGGCGCTGCTGCGTGTGGTGCTACCGGAGGACGACCCAGACGTGCTTGCCCTGCTCGGAGGCGTACCAGCCCTCCTCGACCGCGTCGTGCGCCACCAGGCCCAGGCCCATCCCGCCGTCGACCGGGTCCCGGTCCAGCGCCGGGCGGGGCGGGGCCTCGGCCGCCCGGTCGCAGACGGTGAGCAGCCAGGCGTCGTCGGTGCGGCCGACGTCGACCAGCACCGGGGTGCGGCCGTGCCGCAGGGCGTTGCTCATCAGCTCGTCCAGCGCGAGCACGAACATGTCCGGGTCGGCCACCGCCGGGCCGTCCGAGGCCTCGTGCTCGGCGATGCGCCCGCGCAGCTCGCGCCGGATGCGCGGCAGGTCGGTCAGGCTGGACGGCGACCAGTGCCAGACCGGCTGGGCGGCCGGCGGTCGGCGTTCGGTCCAGACGGCGGTGGGCTCAGCCACGGCGCGGCCCGTGGGACGGCATGCGGGGGACCTCCAGGACGGCGACGGTCTCGGCCGGAGCCTCGACTCTGCCCGGCGTGCGGCCCGCGGAAACGCAGCCGCCCCGGAGCCGCCCCCTACCATCGGCGCGTGATCGACCTGCGCCTGCTCCGTGATGACCCCGACGCCGTCCGTGCCAGCCAGCGCGCCCGCGGGGACGACGAGTCCCGGGTCGACAGCCTGCTCGCCGCCGACGCCGAGCGCCGAGCCGCCGTGCACCGCGCCGACGACCTGCGGGCGCAGCAGAAGGCCGTCTCGCAGTCGGTGAAGAAGGCCACCCCGGAGGAGCGACCGGCGGTGCTGGAGCGCGCCCGGGCCCTGTCCGCCGAGGTCAAGGCCGCCGAGGAGGCCACCCGGGCCGCCGACGAGGCGCTGCGCGCCGCGCACCTGGCCATCGCCAACGTGGTCGCCCCCGAGGTGCCGCCGGGCGGTGAGGACGACGCGGTCACCCTGCGCACCGTCGGGGAGGTGCCCACCTACGACTTCGAGCCGCGCGACCACCTGGACATCGGCACGGCGCTGGGCGCCATCGACATGGAGCGCGGCGCCAAGGTCTCCGGCTCCCGTTTCTACTTCCTCACCGGCCCGGGCGCGCTGCTGGAGTTCGCGCTCGCCCAGCTGGCCATCACCCGCGCGGTCGCGGCCGGGTTCACCCCGGTCGTGGCCCCGGCGCTGGTCGGTGCGCAGGCGATGGAGGGCACCGGGTTCCTCGGCGAGCACCTCGAGGAGGTCTACCGCGTCGAGCGCGACGACCTGTACCTGGTGGGGACGTCGGAGGTCGCGCTGGCCGGCATGCACGCCGACGAGGTGCTGGACCTCTCGGCCGGGCCGCGCCGCTACGCCGGCTGGAGCTCCTGCTTCCGGCGCGAGGCCGGGTCCTACGGCAAGGACACCAAGGGCATCATCCGGGTGCACTGGTTCGACAAGGTCGAGATGTTCAGCTTCTGCGCCCCCGAGGACGCCCAGGCCGAGCACCTGAGGCTGCTGCAGTGGGAGGAGGAGTTCCTCACCGCGCTGGAGCTGCCCTACCGGGTGGTCGACATCGCCGCCGGTGACCTGGGCACCAGCGCCGCGCGCAAGTACGACATCGAGGCCTGGTTCCCCACCCAGGGCACCTACCGCGAGCTCACCTCGACCTCGGACTGCACCACCTTCCAGGCCCGGCGGCTGGGCATCCGCTACCGCGACGCCGACGGCAGGCCGCAGACCGCGGCCACCCTGAACGGCACGCTGTGCGCGATCGCCCGCACGATCGCCTGCCTGCTCGAGGTGCACCAGCGCGCCGACGGCTCGGTGCACGTCCCCGCGGCCCTGCGGCCCTGGCTGGGCGGGCACGCCGTGCTCTCGCCGGGGATGTCCCTGGCGCCCACCCCGTGACGTCGCACATCCCGGCGCGGGCGGCGAACACGCTGCCGGCGCACAGCGGCGGCGCGGGCAGCGACGTCGTCCTGGAGCTCGGGGACCTCGGGCCGTGGCGGCCGCGGCTGGTCGCCACCGACCTCGACGGCACCCTGCTGACCAGCAAGGGCACGGTCAGCGACCGCACCCGGGCCGCGATGGACGCCAGCTGGGCGGCCGGGGTGCCGGTCGTGGGCGTCACCGGCCGTGGCCCGCGGCTGCTGGACAGCGTGCGGACGACGCTGGGCGGGCGCGGGGTCGCCGTCCTGGCGCAGGGCGGCTTCGTCGTCGACCTCGACCGCGACGAGGTGCTGCGCACCGTCGGTCTGCCGCGGGAGCAGGCGCAGGCCGTCGTGGACGCGATCGAGGCCGTCACCGGCGAGCTGGTGCTGGCCGTCGAGGACGCCGACACCCAGGGCGCGGCGCTCTCCCCGCTGCGGGTGCAGCACGGCTTCGACTGGCCCTACCCGGAGCCCGCGGACCTGCTGCCCCGGCACGAGGTGCTGCCCCCCGGCCCGGTGCTCAAGGTCTTCCTGCGCTCGGAGACCCTCGGCCAGGACGAGCTCCTGGCGCTGGCCCGCTCGGTCACCGACCCCTCGGTCGCCGAGGTCACCCACGCCGGGCTCGGCTTCATCGAGGTGCTGCCGCCGAGCATCACCAAGGCCAGCGGGCTGGCGGTGGCGCTGGAGCGGTTCGGCGTCGCCCTGTCCGACGTCCTGGTCTTCGGCGACATGCCCAACGACCTGCCCATGATCGCGGCGGTGAACGAGGCCGGCGGCCGCTCGGTCGCCGTCGCCAACGCCCACCCGGCCGTGCTCGCCGCGGCCACCGGCCGCACCGGCGGCCACGACGCCGACGGCGTCGCCCGCTACCTGGAGGCCCTGCAGCAGTGACCGGTTGGACCCCGAAGCTCATCGCCAGCGACATGGACGGCACGCTGCTGCGCAGCGACGAGACCGTCGCCCCGGCCACCCTGGAGCAGATCCGCGCCTGGGGGGACGACGGTGTGCCGTTCGTGCTGGCCACCGGCCGCCCGCCGCGCTGGATGCTGTCCATCCGCGAGGTGATCGGTGCGGGCACCGCGGTGTGCTGCAACGGCGCCGTCCAGCTCGACCTCGGTGCGTTCGAGGTGCTGCACGAGCACACCATGGACACCGAGGTGCTGCGGCACGTGACCGCCGAGCTGCGCCGCGAGCAGCCGGGCACCTGGTTCGCCGTCGAGCACGGCCTGGAGTTCCGGCACGAGCCGGTCTACCAGCCGCGCTGGGACGTCGACGCCCCCGGCGTGGCGGTGGCGACCCTGGGCGAGATGGTGTCCGCGCCGGCGGCCAAGCTGCTGGCCCGGCACGAGGACCTGCCCCGGGAGGAGTTCCTGGACCTGGTGGCCCGGGCCGTCGGCGACCGGGCCACGGTCACCAACTCCTCCTCCGACGCCCTCGCCGAGATCTCCGCGAAGGGGGTCAGCAAGGCCACCGGCCTGGCCGACGTCTGCACCGACCTCGGCCTCGGCCCCGCCGACGTCGTCTTCTTCGGCGACATGCCCAACGACGTCGCCGCCTTCGAGTGGGTGCGCGCCGGTGGCGGACGGGCGGTCGCGATGGCCAACGCCCACCCCGACGTCCTGGCCGCGGCCACCGACGTGACCGCCACCAACGACGAGGACGGGGTGGCCCGCTTCCTGGCCGGTCTGCGGTAGCCGCCCGGTCAGAGGTACTGGCCGCCGCCGGGCTGCGGCTGGGCCGGCATGCCCGGCTGGCCGCCGGGGAGGGCCTTGCGGCGCATCTCCTCCAGCTGGGCGCGGGCGGCCATCTGCTGGGCGAACAGCGCGGTCTGGATGCCGTGGAACACGCCCTCGAGCCAGCCCACGAGCTGGGCCTGGGCGATGCGCAGCTCGGCGTCGCTGGGGGTCTCCTCGGCGGTGAAGGGGAGCGTGATGCGCTCCAGCTCGTCCCGCAGCTCCTCCGACAGACCGCCCTCGAGCTCCCGGATCGAGGCCGCGTGGATGTCGCGCAGCCGGTTGCGGCTGGCCTCGTCGAGGGGAGCGGCCCGCACCTCCTCGAGCAGCTGCTTGATCATGGTGCCGATCCGCATGACCTTGGCCGGCTGCTCGACCAGGTCGCCGACGTCCTCGCCGCCGCCGTCGGGCGCGGGCAGCGCGCCGATGGGCTGGCCGTCGGGTCCCACCACCACGACCTGGCGGCCGCGGGCGGACTCGTCGTGGTTCCCGGGTGCAGTCATGGCCCCATCCTGCCTGCGCGCCCGGCCGCCAGCCCGCCGGGTGCGTGCCTGTGACGGAGCGGCCCCTCACGGTCACCGGGGGCCGGTCTAGGGTCGCAGGCATGGGACCCGGGGGCGCTGCGCTGGACGTCGCCCGCGTCCGGGGCCTGTTCCCGGGGCTCTCCGACGGCATGGTGCACGCCGACGGCCCCGGCGGGTCCCTGGTCCCCGAGAGCGTGCTGCGCGCGGTGTCCCAGGCGATGCGGGTGCCGATCGCCAACCGGGGCGGGGTGTTCCCCTCCTCCGCCCGCGCCGAGCAGCTCGTCGCCGGGGCCCGCTCGGCGGTGGCCGACCTGGTCGGCGGCACGCCGCGCGGGGTCGTCCTCGGGCCGAACATGACGTCGCTGACCTACGCGATGGCCCGCACCCTGGCCAAGACCTGGCGGCCCGGGGACGAGCTGGTGGTCAGCCGGCTGGACCACGACGCGAACATCCGGCCCTGGGTCCAGCTGGCGCAGGAGCTGGGTCTGCTGGTCAAGTGGGCCGAGGTGGACATCGAGTCCGGCGAGCTGCCCGAGTGGCAGTACGACCAGCTGCTCACCGACCGCACCCGGCTGGTCGCGGTGACCATGGCCAGCAACGCCATCGGCACCCGGCCCGACGTCCGCGCGATCGCCGACCGGGCGCACGCGGTCGGCGCGCTGGTCTACGTCGACGGCGTGCACGCCGCCCCGCACGGGCTGATCGACCTCACCGCCACCGGCGCGGACCTGCTGGCCCTGTCGGCCTACAAGTGGTGCGGCCCGCACGTCGGGGCCGTGGTGGCCGACCCCGACCTGCTGGAGACCCTGGCGCCGGACAAGCTGGCCCCGGCGCCCGACCGGGTGCCCGACCGGTTCGAGACGGGCACCCCGCCCTTCGAGCTCTACGCCGGGGTGGCCGCCGCCGTCGACCACCTCGCCGCGCTGAGCCCGGACGCCACCGGCACCCGCCGCGAGCGGCTGCAGACCTCGATGGCCGCGGTGGTGCGCTACGAGGGTGCGCTGTTCGACCGGCTGGACCGGGCGCTGCGCTCGATGCGGCACGTCCAGGTCCTGGGGTCCCCGCAGTACCGCACGCCCACGGTGAGCTTCACCGTCTCCCGGATGACCCCGCGGGCGGTCGCCCGGGAGCTGTCCCGGCGCACCATCTGCGCCTGGGACGGCGACCACTGGGCCCGCGAGCTGTTCGACGCGCTCGGCGTGAACGAGCAGGGCGGCGCGGTGCGGTTGGGCATCCTGCACTACAACACGGTCGAGGAGGTCGACCACGTCGTCGACAGCGTGGCCGCCCTCGCCTGAGGGCGGGACCTACTCGACGACGAGCAGCACCTTGCCGGTGTGCGAGCTCTCCTCCAGGATCCGGTGCCCGTCGGCGGCCCGGGCCATCGGCAGCCGGGTGTGCACCACCGGCCGCACCCGACCGGCCTCGACGTCGGGCCACACGTGCTCCCGGACGGCGGTGACGACCGCGGCCTTGCCGTGGGGGCCCTGGGCCGGCCGGCCGCGCAGCCCGGCGGCGTAGACGCTGCCCCGCTTGGCCAGCAGCGCTCCGAGGTCCAGCTCCCCCTTCCGTCCGCCCTGCATGCCGATGACGGTGATCCGGCCGTCGGGGGCCAGCGCGGCGACGTTGCGGGCCAGGTAGGCCGCGCCCATGTTGTCCAGCACGACGTCGGCGCCGCCGGCGGCCCGCACCACCTCGACGAAGTCCTCGTCCCGGTAGTTGATGGTGATCTCCGCACCCAGCTCGCGGCAGAAGGCGAGCTTCTCGGCGCTGCCCGCCGTGGTGGCCACCCGGGCGCCGGCCCGCACGGCCAGCTGGATGGCCATGGTGCCGATGCCGCTCCCGCCGCCGTGCACCAGCAGCAGCTCCCCGGACCGCAACCCGGCCTGCATGAACACGTTCGACCACACCGTGCAGGCCACCTCGGGCAGGGCCGCCGCGGCGGCCAGCTCGACCCCGGCCGGGCGGGGCAGCAGCTGCGCCGCGGGGACGGCGACCCGCTCGGCGTACCCGCCCCCGGCCAGCAGCGCGCACACCTCGTCCCCGACCCGCCAGCCCTCGACGCCGGGGCCGACCTCGCGGACGACGCCGCTGCACTCCAGGCCCAGCACCTCGCTGGCACCCGGCGGCACCGGGTAGTTGCCCTCGCGCTGGAGCAGGTCGGCGCGGTTCACCGCGGAGGCGACGACGTCCAGGACGACCTCGCCGTCGCCGGCGACCGGGTCGGGGACCTCGGCCCACACCAGGGTCTCGGGGCCACCGGGGGACTGCTGGGTGATCGCGTGCACGTCCCGACCGTAGGGGCCGCCCGGCGCGCGCGCCCGGCCGGGAACCGGCAGGGTGGGGCGTGCCCCCGCTGCCCGTGCCCGCCGTCGACGCCGTCCCCGCCTGGGTGGGGGAGCACCTGGGCCACCTGCACCGGGACGACGCCGTCGCGCCCTCGGGGCGCTTCCGTGGCGGGCAGGCGGCCGCCGACGCGGCGCTGGCCACCCTGGACGTCACCGGGTACGCCGGCCGGCGCAACCAGGTGCTGCCCGAGTCCCGGCGGGGTGCCTCGGCCCTGAGCCCCTACATCCGGCACGGCCTGCTGCAGCTGCCCGAGGTGTGGGACGCCGTCGCCGACGCGCCGCCGCGGGACCGCACCAAGTACCGCGACGAGCTGATGTGGCAGGAGTACAGCCGGCACCTCTACGCCCGGCTGGGCACCCGCACCCGGTCGGCGCTGCGGGCCGAGCCCGCGCGGGCGCGCACCCGATGGCAGGAGCCGTGGCCGCGGGACATGGCCTGCCTGGACACCGTGCTCGGCGAGCTCGACCGCGACGGCTGGCTGGTCAACCAGACCCGGATGTGGGTGGCCTCGCAGTGGACGGTGCGCGCCGGGCACGACTGGGCGCAGGGCGAGGACGAGCTGTTCGCCCGGCTCATCGACGGCTCGCGGGCGGCCAACCGGGTCGGCTGGCAGTGGACCGTCGGCGCCGGCAACGGCAAGGCCTACGGCTTCTCCCGCTGGCAGGTGCGCAAGCGCGCGCCCGGCCTGTGCGAGCGGTGCCCGCTGGCCGCCGACTGCCCGGTCGAGGACTGGCCGGAGGACCAGCCGACCCGGTGGCTGGAGCGCGAGCCCCTGCTGGCCGCCGACCCGTCGCCCGACGTCACCGCCGGCCCGGCCGACGTCGTGTCCACCGGGGAGCCCGAGGCGGTCTGGCTGACCGCGGAGTCGTTGGGGACGGCGGACCCGGCGCTGGCGGCCCACCCCGACCTGCCGGTGGTGTTCGTGCTGGACGAACCGCTGCTGGCCCGGCTGCGGCTGGCCTCCCAGCGGCTGGTCTTCCTGGTCGAGACCCTCGCCGAGCTGGGCGAGGACCGGGAGGTGCAGCTGCACCTCGGCGACCCGGTGCTGGAGCTGGCCGGCCGGGCGCTCGCGGTCACCCACGCCCCGGTGCCCGGCTTCCGCCGCCGTGCGCAGGACGTGCAGCCGGTGGAGGTGCACCCCTGGCCGTGGCTGCGCCGCCCGGGTGCGGGCCCGGTGAGCAGCTTCAGCGCCTGGCGCAAGGCCCAGCCCCGCCGCTAGCATTGCCAGCACTTCGGAGGGGAGTGGTCGTGGCCGCGTTGAGCATCAGGGACCTGGACGACGACGTGAAGGCGCGTCTGCAGGTGCGGGCGGCACAGCACGGCCGGTCCATGGAGTCCGAGGTGAGGGCCATCCTCACGGAGGCCGTGCAGGACGGTGCCCGCGACGTCGGGCTCGGGCAGGCGCTGCTCGACCGCTTCGGCGCGGCCGGTGGGGTGGACCTGGACGTCCCCGACCGGTCCGAGCGCCAGCGGCCCGTCTCCTTCGGCTGATGCCCGTGGTCGTGCTGGACACGAACGTGGTGTCCGAGCTGATGCGCGCCCGTCCTGACGAGGCCGTCGTCGGGTGGGTGCGCGACCAGGCGCCGGCCGACATCCACACCACCGCGTTCACCACGGCCGAGGTCCGCTACGGGTTGGCCCGGTTGCCGCGGGGACGGCGCCGGGACTCGTTGCTGGCCGCCGCGGACGAGGCGCTGGACGCGTTCGCCGCACGCGTCCTGCCGTTCGACCGTGCGGCGGCGGACCACTTCGGGGAGCTCGTCGCCGCCCGGGAGCGAGCCGGTACCCCCATCGCGGTGCTCGACGGGCAGATCGCCGCGGTCTGCCGCGCGCGGTCCGCCGTCCTGGCGACGAGGAACACGAAGGACTTCGAGGGGACCGGGGTCGAGCTGGTGGACCCCTGGAGGCACCTCACCCGAAGGTGATCGGCGGCGAGAGGGTCAGCGGGTGCGGAGCTCCTTGCGGAGGATCTTGCCCGCGGCGGACTTGGGCACCTGGTCGATGAACTCGACGATCCGGATCTTCTTGTGCGGGGCGACCTTCTCGGCCATGTAGGCCATCACCTCGTCCTCGGAGATCTCCGACCCCGGTGCCCGCACGAGGAAGGCCTTGGGCAGCTCCTCGCCGGACTCGGCGTCCTTCACCCCGATGACCGCGGCGTCGGCGATGCCCGGGTGCGCGATGAGCACGGCCTCGAGCTCGGCCGGGGCGACCTGGTAGCCCTTGTACTTGATCAGCTCCTTGACACGGTCGACGACGGTGTAGCGGCCCAGGTCGTCCACGACCGCCACGTCACCGGTGTGCAGCCAGCCCTCGTCGTCCAGGGTGTCGCGGGTGGCCTGCTCGTTGTTCAGGTAGCCGGCCATCACCTGCGGCCCGCGCACCCACAGCTCCCCGCGCTCGCCGGGCGCGGCGTCCGCACCGGTGGCCGGGTCGACCAGCCGGCACTCGGTGCCCGGGATGGCGTAGCCGACGGTGCCCTTGGGGGTGTCCCCGGCGCCCTCGGGCTGCAGGCCGCGGTCGGGCGTGGTGTGGCTGACCGGGGACAGCTCGGTCATGCCGTACCCCTGCGCGACGGTGACGCCGTCCTCACCGCTGCCGGCCAGGCCGCGCAGCCGCTGCTCGACGGCCAGCGCCAGCGACTCGTCCAGCGGGGCGGCGCCGGAGGTGACCGACCGCAGGCTGGACAGGTCGAACTGCTCCACCATCGGGTGCTTGGCCAGCGCCAGCAGGATCGGCGGGGCCACGAACGCCCGGGTGACGCGGTGGTCCTGGATGGCCCGCAGGAACTGCTCGAGGTCGAACCGCGGCAGGGTGATGACCGCGCCGCCCCACTGCAGGCCCTGGTTCATGAGCACGGTGAGGCCGTAGATGTGGAAGAACGGCAGGACGGCGATGATCCGCTCGCCCCCGGGCGCGAGGTCGATGAGCGGGCGGGTCTGCGCGACGTTGGCCACGAGGTTGCGGTGGGTGAGCATGACGCCCTTGGGCAGCCCGGTGGTGCCGCTGGAGTAGGGCAGCGTGACCAGGTCGGTGGCCGGGTCGATGTCCGGGGAGACCGACGGCGCCTGGGTGGTGAGCAGGTCGCGCAGGCTGTCGGCCCCCTCGGCGCCGTCGAGCACCACGAGGTCGGTGATGCCGGCGGCCTCCATCGCCGAGCGGGCCCGGTCCAGGAACGGCGAGACGGTGACCAGCAGCTTCGCGCCGGCGTCCTTGAGCTGGAAGGCGATCTCGTCGGGCGTGTAGAGCGAGTTGACCGGGCTCATCACGCAGCCGGCGGCGGCGATGCCGTGGAAGACCACCGGGAACCAGATGGTGTTCGGGGAGAAGACCGCGACCACGTCGCCCTTGCCCAGGCCGCGGGCGTGCAGCGCGGCGGCGAACCGGTCCACGTACCCGACCAGCTGGCCGTGGGTGATGGTCTCGCCGGACAGGCCGTCGACCAGGGCCGGGGCGTCCCCGAGGTCGCGCGAGGCGGCGAGCACGTAGCTCGGCACGGGCACGTCGGGGATCTCGACGTCGGGGAAGCGGCTGGCGAGCACCACGGTGGTTCCTCCTGGGGTGGGGGTGACGCCAGTCTCACACCTGCCCGGCGGCGGCGGTCACCGGGGCCGGAGCACCTGCTGGGTGCAGCGGAACAGCGCCGTCGTCCGGCCGGTGGTCGCGTCGGTGACGACGGCGTCCCAGACCTGGGTGGTGCGCCCGGCGTGCACGTTGGTCGCCACGCAGTCGATCCGGCCCTCGCGGGCGGTGCCGAGGAAGTTGGTCTTCAGCTCGATCGTGGTGAACCCGGTCGCGTCCTCGGGCAGCAGCGCGCGGGTGGCCAGCCCGCACGAGGTGTCGGCCAGGGCGACCACGGTGGCGGCGTGCAGGTAGCCGTTGGGCGCCAGCACCTCGGGCCGGACGTCGAGGTGGCTGGTCAGCCGGCCGGGCTCGTGGGTGTCGACGACGACGCCCACCAGCCCCGGCAGCGTGCCCGGCAGCAGGGCGTTGAGCTCGTCGGCGGTGTGGAACCCGGTGGCGGCCATGCCGCGGACGGTAACGGGCCACCCCGGCGTGGATCAGGTGGGACGACGAACGTGCATCCTCCGCCACCGACGTCGGCCCAGGAGGATGCACGCTGCTCGTCGAACCTGATCCACGCCGGAGGGGCACACGGGACGGGGACGCGGGACGGGCCCGCGGGCTCAGGGCAGCAACCGTCCCGCGGGCTCAGGGCAGCAACCGTCCCGCGGGCAGCAGGGCGTGCACGCCGACGACCTCGTTGACCACCTGGGTCACCCGCAGGTCGACCAGCACCGAGGCCAGGGCCAGCGCCTCCGACCGGCCGACGCCGTGCAGCACGCCCACCAGGTCCAGCACGGCGTCCAGCGCGTGGCCGGTGGCGGTGTCCAGGTCGTGCGCCACGCCCATCGCCACCCACCCGGCCGGGGTGCGGGCGACGGGGGTGCGCAGCGCCAGGCCGTGCAGGTCGTCGAGCAGGTCGACGGTGAGGGTGGCCTCGACCGGGCACTCGATCGCCGTCCCGCTGACCTCGCCGTCGCCCTGCGCGGCGTGCCCGTCGCCCACCGACAGCAGCCCGCCGGGCACGGTGACCGGCAGGTACAGCACCGAGCCCGCGACCAGCTCCCGGCAGTCCAGGTTCCCGCCGTGCCAGCGGGGCGGCACCGTGGAGTGCCGGCCCGGCTCGGCCGGCGGCACCCCCATGACCCCGAGGAACGGCGCGGTGGCGACCCGGTGGCCGTGCTGGGTGGTGGCCACGCCGTCGGCGATCGTCCAGCGCAGCACGACCGGGTCGTCCAGCACGCCCAGCCGCCGGTTCAGCGGGGTGTCCCGCAGGCCGCAGTACGTCGTCCCGAAGGCCCCGGGGACGACGTCGGCCACGCCGACGGCGAGGACCTGCCCCGGCCGGGCGCCCCGCACGGCGACCGGACCGGTCAGCGCGTGGCCGGTGCCCGGCTCCCACTGCGGGTGCCGCGGCCTCGCGGCGAGGTCGCCGCCGTCGAACGGGCCGGTGGACCACCCGGAGTCCAGGCAGCCGACGGTCAGCACGGTGCCTGGGTCGACGGTGACCGCCGGGGCCAGGTCGGGGTCGAACCAGCCGTGCAGGGTGCCCGCCCCGGGGTCGAGCCTCACTCGATCGCCTGGTGCACCAGCGAGCGCAGGTACCCGCGGATCGGCAGCGTGCTCGAGGGCAGCAGCTGGGTGTAGAAGGTCACCGACAGGCCCTCGACCGGGTCGACGTAGAACGCCGTGGACGCCGCGCCGCCCCAGGAGTAGTCACCGACCGAGGAGACCGTGCCGTAGCGGGCCGGGTCGAGCACCATCGAGAACCCGAGGCCGAAGCCGACCCCGCGCAGCGGCGTCTCGGCGAACAGCGGCCGGCCGTAGGCCTCCAGGTCGGCGCCGCCCGGGATGTGGTTGCGGACCATGTGCGCGATGGTGCGCGAGCCCAGCACCCGGGTGCCGTCGGGCGCGGTGCCGCCGGCCCGCAGCATCTCCACGAAGCGCAGGTAGTCCCCGGCGGTGGAGACCAGCCCGCCGCCGCCGGACAGGAACGCCGGCTTCTGCTTCGCCGCGGGCTCGAAGGCCTCCAGGGGGACCAGGCCCGGGGCGTACAGGCGGGCCAGCCGGGCGGGGTCGTCGTCGGGGCGCAGGCCGAAGGAGGTCTCGGTCATCCCGAGCGGCCCGAACACCCGCTCGGCGAACACCTCGTCCAGCGGTTTGCCCGCGATGACCTCGACGAGGCGGCCCAGGACGTCGGTGGACACGCCGTAGTTCCACTCGCTGCCGGGCTGGAAGACCAGCGGCAGCGCGGCCCACTGCCGGCTGACCTCCGCGGAGTCGGCCCCCGGCGGGGTGCCCCACTCGTGCCCGGCGGCCCGGTAGGCGGCGTCGACGGGGTGCACGTGGTGGAAGCCGTAGGTCAGGCCCGAGGTGTGGGTGAGCAGGTGCCAGACCCGGATGGGCTCGGTGGCCGGGACCGTGACGGGCTTGGCGGCGGGGCCGGCGACGTAGACCCGCGGCTCGGCGAACTCCGGCAGCCAGCGGCTGATCGGGTCGGTGAGCTCGAAGGCGCCCTCCTCGTACAGGCTCATCGCCGCGACGGAGGTGATCGGCTTGGTCATCGAGTAGATGCGCCAGATCGTGTCGGGGGTGACCGGCAGCCCGGCCCCGACGTCGCGGTGCCCGTAGGTGCCGACGTGGGCCAGCGCCCCGTGCCGGGCCACGGTGACGAGGAAGCCGGGCAGCTGCCCCTCGTCGACCCAGCGGGCCAGCCGGGCGTCCAGCCGGGCCAGCCGGGCGGCGTCCAGTCCTACGGATGCGGGGTCGGTCTCGACGGTGAGCACACCCGCATCCTGCCCCGCGGGTCCGACAGTGGTTCATCCTGCCCCGCGGAAGTCCGTCCCCCTGCACCAGAGCTGGTGCAGGGGGACGGACTTCGACCAGGGGACCTGGTCAACGCTGCGCGGGGGCAGCGGAGGGGGTCACTTCACCGGGACGGCGGCGGCGGCCTTCTTCAGGTTGGAGCCGGCGGTCAGCTTGGCGGTGTTCGAGGCGGCGATCTCGATGGTCTCGCCGGTCTGCGGGTTGCGGCCGGTGCGCGCCGAGCGCGAGGAGCGCTCCAGGGTCAGCAGGCCGGAGATGGCGATCTTGTCGCCGCGGGTGAGGGCGTCCACGAACTCCTCGCCCATGGCGGCGATGACGGAGTCGACGGTGGCGGCGGGCACGTCGGCGCGCTTGGAGATGGCGGAGACGAGTTCGGCCTTGTTCACGGTGGTTCCTCTCGGTGCTGGGGTCGGCCCGGTCGGGGTGTCCACCCCGGTGCGGGCAGGCCGGCCGACGGGGTCGACGGCCGGGGACGGCAGGCACGTTGCCATGCCAGGAGGCCGGATGGCCAGTCAGATGCCTGTGTTCTCGGGCTTTTTCCGTCCCAACCGACCCAGGCGACCCGCTGCGGCACCCGTGCGGTCTCCTTATGGTTGCTCCATGCCACGACTTCCCGGGACCGACCTGACCGTCAGCGACCTCTGCTTCGGCGGCAACGTGTTCGGCTGGACGGCCGACGAGTCCACCTCCTGGGCCCTGCTGGACCGCTTCGCCGACGCCGTCCCCAGCACCGAGTCGCCCTTCGTCGACAGCGCCGAGATGTACGGCAACGGCCTGTCCGAGCAGATCCTGGGGCGCTGGATGGCCGAGCGCGGCATGCGGGACCGCGTCACCGTGGCCACCAAGGCCTCGCCCGGGGACAAGGAGCACCCGCTGTCGGCGCCGGAGATCCGGGCCGCGGCCGAGCGGTCGCTGCGCAACCTGCAGACCGACCACATCGACCTCTACTACGCCCACTACGACGACCCGACCACGCCGCTGGAGGAGACGCTCACCGCCTTCGACGAGCTGGTTCAGGCCGGCAAGGTCCGCCACGTGGCGGCGTCGAACTACTCGGCGCAGCGGCTCACCGAGGCCCTGGACGTCCAGCAGCAGCAGGGCCTGTCGCCCTACGTGGCGCTGCAGCCGCACTACAACCTCATGGAGCGGGCGGTCTACGAGGACGAGCTGCGCGACGTCGTCGCCGACCGCGGGCTGGGCACCCTGCCCTACTTCTCGCTGGCCAAGGGCTTCCTGACCGGGAAGTACCGGGCCGGGGAGACCATCGACTCGCCCCGGGCCAAGGGCGCGTCGGCCTACGTGGGGGAGAAGGGCGACCGGGTGCTCGCCGCGCTGGCGCAGGTCGCCGACGCGCACGGCACCACCGGGTCCGCGGTCGCCCTGCGCTGGCTGGCCGACCGGCCGACCGTGGTCGCGCCGATCGCCAGCGGCCGGTCGGTGGAGCAGCTGGCCGACCTGCTGCCGATGCTGGACCTGCGGCTGTCCGAGGACGAGCGCGCCGCCCTGGACGACGCCTCGGCGTAGCGGTCAGCGGGCCGCCGCGGCGCCGGCCAGGTCCTCCACCCGGACCAGGCCGACGACCGCGCCGGTGGCGTCGGCGCACGGCACCGGGTCGAACCGCAGGGCCGGACGGCGGGCCAGGGCCCGGTGCAGCGCCTCGGCGACGGGGGTGTCCACGGGCAGCACGAGCGGGACCGGTGCCTCGAACCAGGCGCCGGTGCGGGCGTCGACCAGCGAGAGGGTGGCCGGGTGGCCGGCCTCGTCGAGGACGAGCACCGGCGGGGTGAGCTGGCGGTCGTCCCGGCCGGGGGACCAGGTGCGCACCGGGCGGAGCAGCCCGGCCACGGTGGCGTCGGTGCCGCTGCGCAGGGCACGGTCCCGCAGGGTGCGCACCACCCGGGGGGCGGCCGGCCCGTAGCCGTCGGCGGTCGGGCCGACCAGCCATCCCCGCGCGGCGTGCACGCCGGCCTCGAGCAGGCCCTGCAGCTCGGCGTCGGTCTCCACGCCGTCGGCGAGCACGGTGGCCCCGGCCGCGGCCGCGTAGGCCACCACGCCGACGGCGATCGCCGTCCGGCGCTCGTCGCCGGCGAGCCCGGCGACGAGGGGCGCGGGCAGCAGGACGACGTCGGCCGGCAGCTGCGGCAGCCGGTGCAGCAGCGCGGCGGGGACCGCGAGGGCGGCGCCGCGCTCGCGCAGCACCGTGCAGCGGCGGAGCAGGGCGGCCTCGTCGTCGACGTTGGCGTCGGTGAGCTCCAGGACGACGCCGACCAGCGGGACGCGCAGGGCGGTGTGCACGACCGGGGCGCCCAGCAGCCACGGGTCGACGGCGACGTGGAGCCGGCCGGTGGCGGGTCGGCGGGCCAGCGCGGTCTGCAGCAGCAGGGCCTGCAGGGGGGCGGCCAGGCCGGCGTCGTGCGCGGCGGCGAACCAGACGTCGGGGGTGGCGGTGCCGGGGAAGCGGGCGGCCGCCGTCCAGCCGGTCACCGAGCCGTCGGCGAGGTCGACGACGGGGGAGTGCACGACGGTGAGGTCGTCGGGGTCGGCCAGCAGCGGACGGCAGCCGGTCCGGGCGGTCGGTTCGTACAGGTCGGTCACGCAGGTCTGATCGACCGGCACCGCACGGTCCTGGACCGTGACCTCCCCCCACCGGGGGAGGTCACGCCGGGACGACGACCCCGTCCAGCAGCGGCGGGACGGCGTCGGCCTCGACCGGACGGCCGAGCAGGTAACCCTGGGCGTGCTGGCAGCCCAGCGCCCGCAGCAGGTGCAGCTGGGCGGGGCGCTCCACCCCCTCGGCCACCACCGGCAGCCCGATCTCCTCGGCCAGCCGCAGCACGGCGTGCAGGAAGCGGGCCTGCCGCGGGTCGTTGTCCACCCCGGCCAGGAAGGAGCGGTCGATCTTGACCGAGTCCAGCGGCATGGCGTTGAGCTGGGCCAGCGAGGAGTAGCCGACCCCGAAGTCGTCCAGGGAGACGCCCACGCCCAGGCGGCGCAGCTGGGTGACGGTGGTCCGGGCGGCGCCCAGGTCGGCGAAGATGCCCGACTCGGTGATCTCCAGGACCAGGGCGCCCGGGCGCAGGTCGTGCCGGCGGACCAGGTCGGCCACCGTCGTGACGAAACCGGGGGCGACCAGCTGGCTGGGGGCGACGTTGACGTGCACGACCAGCAGCTCCTCCCGGCCCCGGCTCCACCCGGCCAGCCGGGTGCAGGCGGCCTCGAGCAGGTCGGCGGTGAGCGGGCCCATCAGCCCCGCGCGCTCGGCGAGGGGGATGAAGACGTCCGGGGGCACGTCGCGGTCCTCGTGCCGCCACCGGGCCAGGGCCTCCAGGCCCGAGAGGCGGCCGGTCGCCAGCTCCACGATCGGCTGGAAGGCCAGCCGCACCCGGCGGTCGGCCACCGCGGCCCGCAGCGCCGTCCGCAGCTCCTCGTCCTGCAGCTCGGCCAGGCTCATGCCGGCGCTCCAGGAGACGATGGTGTCCTTGCCCGACCGCTTGGCGGCGTACATGGCGGTGTCGGAGCGGGCCAGCAGCTCGTCGGCGGCCAGGGGCGGGTCGTCGGGGGTCAGCTCGCACAGGCCGACGCTGGCCCGCACGTCGACCACGTCGCCGCGCAGGGTGAACGGCGTGCCCAGTGCCCCGGCGACCTTGGCCGCGGTCAGCACGGGGTCACCGCCGTCCTCCAGCAGGACGGCGAACTCGTCGCCGCCGAGGCGGGCGACGGTGTCCCCGGCCCGGACGGCGCCGCGCAGCCGCTCGGCCACCCGCACCAGCAGCTCGTCGCCGACCGCGTGGCCGAGTGTGTCGTTGACGACCTTGAAGTCGTCGAGGTCGAGGAAGACCACCGCCACCGGGCGCAGGTCCCGGGCGTGCAGCTGCAGGGCGTGGTCGAGCCGGTCGAGGAAGAGTGCGCGGTTGGCCAGCCCGGTCAGCGCGTCGTGGAAGGCCTGGTGGCGCAGCTCCGCCTCGCGGGCGGCGAGCTCGGTGGCCAGCCGGCCGTTGTCGCGCAGGGCCAGCCACTGGCGGGCCAGCAGCAGGGCGACGACGACGCCGGCGGTGAGCAGCTCCCACCCGTCCAGCCGGCGGCCGCCGAAGGCCAGCACCGTGGTGACGGCGAACGCGACGGCGACCGGGACGTAGAGCAGCAGGTCCGCCCCGCCGCGGTCCCCCCGGCGGCGGGCCCGGGCGGGCGCGGCGCCGCCGGGCGGGCAGAGGGCGGCCAGGGCGACCAAGAGGAAACCGGCGATCCAGCCCAGGTCGAGCAGGTTGCCCTCGTAGTCGCCCTCGGCGGCGACGTAGGCGAACGCGCTGTCGGAGACGGCGAAGGCGACCAGGCCCAGGGTGACCAGCACCTGCGGCGTCCGGGCGGTGGTCGCCCGGGCGACGGTGAGGGTGCCCAGCACGATGAGCAGCACGTCGAGCACCGGGTAGCCGACGAGCAGCCCGGCGACCAGCGGGTCGTTGCCGGCATTCATCGCCACGACCGTGCCCAGCGTGGTCTCCCAGCTGACCAGGCCGACCGCGGCCGAGGTCATGGCGGCGTCCAGGGCCCGGCGCCAGCGGGCGGTCGAGCCGTCGCCGGTGGGGGTCAGCAGGAGCGCGGCGCCGGCCAGCAGCGGGAAGGCGACGAACCCGACGTCGGCCACCGACGGGAAGGGCGCCTCACCGCGCTGGACGATCTGCACCCAGCACCACCAGGCCTGGCCCGCGGCCCAGGCCGCCGTGCCGACGGCCAGGCAGGTCCAGGACCAGCGGGCCCGACCGGCGACGGTGCGCGACCGCCAGGCGCAGGCCGCCGCCGCGGTCAGCCCGGCGGCGAGCTGGAGCAGGTTGGAGACGTAGACGTCGACGAGGACGGCGTCCCCGAGGGAGGAGGCCAGCTGGAAGCCCACGACCACCACGAGGACGGCGGCGACCGCCGGCACCGGGGGGCCGCTGCGGGGGCGTGCCGGGACGCGCGGGTACGGCACGGCACTCCTTCCGGGACAGGTTGTGCCCCATCCTTCGGCAGCCGTGCACCGGACTTGACCCCTTGCTCACCCCTCCGGGCGACGTCGACGTCCTGACCAGCGTGTCCGCGCGCGCAGTGGCAGGTCGATCGCCACCGGTGCCGACCAGCCCCGCCGCACCGACAGCAGCCGCAACCCGGCCACCAGCGCGATCGTGGCGGCGGCGACCGGGAGCAGCGGCAGGTCCAGCGGACCGGACAGCACCGCCAGCAGCGAGGCGCCGATGAGCGCGGCGACGGCGTTGTAGGGGCCGGGCTGCACGATGTCGGCGCGCTGGGCCAGCAGCACGTCGCGGATGACGGCTCCGCCGACCGCCGTCGCGACGCCGAGGAAGACCACGCTGGCCACCGGCAGCCCGGCGTTCTGCGCCTTCTGGGCGCCGATGACGGTGAAGAAGCCCAGGGTGAGCGCGTCGAGGCCGGTGAGCAGGCCGGTGGTGCGGTTGAGCCAGCCGGCGAAGAAGAACGTGACCATCGCGGCGACGCCGACCGTCGGCAGGTAGGCCGGGTTGGTGACGGCCACGGCCGGCACGCCCATCAGCGCGTCGCGGATGAGGCCGCCGCCGAGCCCGCCGGTGACCGCCAGCAGCAGCACCCCGGACAGCGCGAAGCCCTCACGGGCGGCCAGCAGGCCACCGGTGAGGGCTCCGACGACGACGGCGGCGAGGTCCACCGCCACCGGGATGCGCAGGACGTCGGCGGTGGCGCTCACCGCCCCAGGATGACGGGTCACCCCGACGACGCCCGTACGGCCTGGTCGCGGGGGCCGACCAGGTCTCCCTACTGGGCCGGTGCCATCTCCAGGTCCACCGCCGTGGCGTCGGGGGTGTCGACGGCGGAGTCGCCGGGTGCCGCGGCCGCCCGCACCCGTGCGTCCTCGGCGGCCATGACCTCCTGGCGGGGGCCCTCCTCGGTGACGATGCGGGCCTGCACCCACGCGTCGGGGATGGCGAACCCGTCGACCAGCGTGGTCATGAACGGCCGCAGCTCCTTGAGCAGTGCGTTGACCGTGCTGGTCACCGCCTTGGACCGGGCCGGGGTGAGCCGGCCGTGCTCCAGGAACCACCCGCGGTCGGCCTCGATGGTGGTGAGCGCGTAGAGGTCGCAGAGCTTGGCCAGCAGCGCCCGGGCGGCCGGGTCGGCGGTGCGGTCGACCGCGGCCACGAACGCCTCCAGCACCACCCGGTCGATGTGCGTGGTCGCCGTCCGCAGCACGTGGTCCTGCACGTCGTTGAAGACGTCGAACAGCCGGTTCGACTTGTTCGCGGCGCCCTTGCGCAGCCGGTTCGCCGCGCCCTCGAGGGTGTGCTTCTCGCGGTCCTCGAACATCTTCAGCTGCCAGCCGCGGTCCAGCAGGGAGACCTCCTCGTCGCGGCCGGGGACGGCGTCCACCAGCCGGGCGATCAGCCCGCGGGCGGCGGTGCGCTCCAGCACCGTCTCCTTGACCAGGTCGGCGACGAACTGCGCCTTGCCCCAGCTGTCCAGCGACCCGAAGGAGTCCTGGTAGCCGGTGAGCAGGCCCTTGGCGACCAGCTGCAGCAGGACCGTGTTGTCGCCCTCGAAGGTGGTGAAGACGTCGGTGTCGGCCTTGAGCGCCGGGAGCCGGTTCTCCGCCAGGTAGCCCTGGCCGCCGCACGCCTCGCGGCACATCTGGATGGTCCGGGTGGCGTGCCAGGTGTTGGCGGCCTTCAGCCCGGCGGCGCGGGACTCCAGCTCGCGCTGCGCGGCCTCGTCGACCGTCTCTGCACCCTGCACGTCGTGCATGGTGGAGGTGAGCTCCTCCTGCGCGAAGTGCAGCGCGTAGCTCGTGGCCAGCGCGGGCAGCAGCTTGCGCTGGTGCACCAGGTAGTCGTTGACCACGATCTCGCGGTCCTCGCCCGGGGCGGCGAACTGGCGCCGCTTCTCTCCGTAGCGGATGGCGATCTGCAGGGCCAGCTTGGTGGCCGAGCCCGCCGACCCGCCGACGCTGACCCGCCCGCGCACCAGGGTGCCGAGCATGGTGAAGAAGCGCCGGGTCTCGTTCTCGATGGAGGAGGTGTAGGTACCGTCCTCGGCGACCTGGCCGTAGCGGTCCAGCAGCATGTCGCGGGGCACGGAGACGTGGTCGAAGGACAGCCGGCCGTTGTCCACGCCGTTCAGCCCGGCCTTCGGGCCGTCGTCGCCGATGGTGACGCCGGGCACCGGGTTGCCGGCCTCGTCCCGGATGGGCACCAGCCAGGCGTGCACGCCGTGCCGCTTCCCCTGGGTGATCAGCTGGGCGAAGACGACGGCCATCCGGCCGTCCTTCGCCGCGTTGCCGATGTAGTCCTTGCGGGCGGACTCGTGCGGGGTGTGCAGGTCGAAGGTCTGCGTGTCCGGGTCGTAGGTGCAGGTGGTGCGCAGCTGCTGCACGTCCGAGCCGTGGCCGGTCTCGGTCATCGCGAAGCAGCCGAGCAGGTCGGCGTCGATGATCTTCCGCAGGTGGGCCGCGTGGTGCCGCTCGGTGCCCAGCAGCTGCACGGCGCCGCCGAACAGGCCCCACTGCACCCCGGCCTTGACCATCAGCGACAGGTCGCCGAACGCGAGCATCTCGATCGAGGTGACCGAGGCGCCGGCGTCGTCCTCCCCGCCGTAGGCCTTCGGGAAGCCCAGCCGGGTGCGCCCGGTGGCCGCCAGGTCCTTGAGCAGGCCGGTGATCCGCTCCCGCGCCTCGGCGTTGGTCTCCCCGTACACCGGGGCGTACTTCTGCTCGCCGAGCTGGTCGCGGGCATCCCGGCGGACGTGCGCCCAGCGGCCGTCGAGCACCTCGGTGAGGCGGGCCGGGTCGACCGGGGTCAGGTGCTGCTGCGTGCTGGTCATCGGGTTCCCTCCGTGGTGGCGTGCTGGGTCTGCGGGGTGCGGGGCGCGACGACGCCGGACAGGCCTGCCCAGGCGAGGTCGGTCAGGTGTGCGGTGAGCTCGGCGCGGGGCATCGGGTCGGGGGAGCCCAGCCACCGGTCGGCGGCCGAGCGGACCAGGCCGACCAGGCCGTGACCCCAGGGCTCGGCGGCCGCAGTGGGCCGGCCGGCCTGCTGCAGCGCCAGGGCCACCAGTGCGGTCGCCTGCTCGCCGACCAGCTCGGACAGCCCGGCGATGGGGTCGGCGGACGGGTCGCGGTCGACCGGCGGGTGCACCACGAACCGGTAGAGCTCGGGGTCGGCCTCGATGAAGGCCAGGTAGGTGTCGATGGCGGCGGCGACCATCTGCCGCGGCCGGTCGGTGCTGGTCATCGCCTGCCGCAGGGCCCCGAGCAGGTGCTCGGCCACCTGCGCGCAGACCGCCAGGTGCAGCTCGCCGCGGTCGGCGAAGTGCCGGTAGACGACGGTCTTGCTGGTGCCGGCCGCGGCGGCGATCTCGGAGATGCCGACGCCGGGCCCGTGCCGGCCCACGGCGGCGACCGTGGCGGCGACGAGCTGCTCGCGGCGGGCTCGCCGGTGCTCGTCCCACCTCGAGTCGCGCCGGTCGCGGCGCCGCGGGACGGTGCCGGCCGGGGTCACCGCCGTCGATTTCATGTGACCGACGGTACCTGATACCGTCGGTACCGACAACGCGACCTCGTCACACCTCGGAGGGCCTCATGCCCCGCCCCACCGCCCGCCAGGCTGCGATCGTCGGCGGGAACCGCATCCCGTTCGCCCGGTCGAACAAGAAGTACGCCCGCGCGAGCAACCAGGACATGCTCACCGCGACCATCGACGGCCTCGTCGCCCGGCACGGCCTGGCCGGCGAGCAGGTCGGCGAGGTCGTCGCCGGTGCCGTCCTCAAGCACGCCCGCGACTTCAACCTCACCCGCGAGGCCGTGCTCGGCTCGCAGCTGTCCCCGGCCACCCCGGCCTACGACGTGCAGCAGGCCTGCGGCACCGGCCTGGAGGCCGCCGTCCTGGTGGCCAACAAGATCGCGCTGGGCCAGATCGAGTCCGGCATCGCCGGCGGAACCGACACCACCTCCGACGCCCCGCTCGCGGTCAACGACGACCTGCGCCGCGTGCTCATCGCCGCCAACGCCGCGAAGACCCTGCCCGACCGGCTCAAGCTGCTCGCCCGCATCCGCCCCGGCCAGCTGGTGCCCGACCAGCCGCGCAACGTCGAGCCGCGCACCGGCCTGTCGATGGGCGAGCACGCCGCGATCACCGCGAAGGAGTGGGAGATCGGCCGGGAGGCGCAGGACGAGCTGGCCGTGGCCAGCCACCGCAACCTCGCCGCCGCCTACGACCGCGGCTTCTTCGACGACCTGGTCACCCCGTTCCTGGGCCTGACCCGCGACGACAACCTGCGCCCGGACTCCACGGTGGAGAAGCTCTCGACCCTGAAGCCGGTGTTCGGCAGGGGGGAGGGGGCCACGATGACCGCGGCGAACTCCACCCCGCTCACCGACGGGGCCTCGGCGGTCCTGCTGGCCAGCGACGAGTGGGCCGCCGAGAAGAACCTGCCGGTGTGGGCGCACCTGGTCGACGCGCAGACCGCCGCGGTCGACTACGTGCACGGCGGGGAGGGCCTGCTCATGGCGCCGGCCTACGCGATGCCGGTGATGCTGGCCCGCAACGGCCTCACCCTGCAGGACTTCGACCTCTACGAGATCCACGAGGCCTTCGCCTCGACGGTCCTGTCGACCATGACGGCCTGGGAGGACCCGGGTTTCTGCAAGGAGAAGCTGGGCCTGGACGCCCCGCTGGGGTCCATCGACCGGTCCAAGCTCAACGTCAACGGCTCGTCGCTGGCCGCCGGGCACCCCTTCGCCGCCACCGGCGGCCGCATCGTCGCCTCGCTGGCCAAGGCGCTGCACGAGGCCGGGCCCGGCAAGCGCGGGCTGATCTCCATCTGCGCGGCCGGCGGCCAGGGCGTCGTCGCCATCCTCGAGAGCTGAGAAGGGACACCCCGTGAGCGACTGGTACCGCGACTTCGCCAACTCCGGCATCGGGTCCACCATCACCCGGCAGCTGGGTCTGCCCCGGCCGGTCCGGCTGCGCCGCTACGCCCCCGGGCAGCCGCTGCTCGACGGGCCGGCCCTGGTCGGCTCCGCCGGCGACGGCCGGCTGCGCGCCGAGGTCGAGTCGGTGCTGAAGGAGGAGGGCGTCACCGTGCTGTCCCCGGTGGGCGCCGACGGGGAGCGGGGGCCGAAGGTGGCCGCCGTCGTCCTCGACGCCACCGGGGTCACGACCCCGGCCGACCTGGCCTCCGCGCACGACTTCCTCGCGCCCGCGGTGAAGCGGCTGGGCACCAACGGCCGGGTCGTCGTCCTGGGCGAGGTCCCCGGCGAGGCGCCGTCCCCGGCGCTCGCCGCGGCCCGGCAGGCCCTCGACGGCCTGGTGCGGTCGCTGGCCAAGGAGCTGCGCGCCGGGGCGACCGCCAACCTGGTGTACGTGCCGAACGGCGCCGAGGCTTCGGTGCCCGGGCCGCTGCGGTTCTTCCTGTCCGGCCGGTCGGCCTACGTCGACGGCCAGACCGTCACCCTGACCGCGGCCGACGTCCCCAGCGCGGACGGCGGGACCACCCCGCTGGCCGGGAAGGTCGCCGTCGTCACCGGCGCGGCCCGGGGCATCGGCGCCTCGATCGCCGAGGTCCTCGGCCGCGACGGCGCCCACGTGGTCGCCGTCGACGTCCCGGCCGCCGGCCAGGCGCTGGCCGACGTGGCCAACCGCGTCGGCGGGACGGCGCTGCAGCTGGACATCACCGCGCCCGACGCCGCGCAGCGGTTGGTGCAGCACGTGACCGAGCGGCACGGCGGTGTGGACGTGGTGGTGCACAACGCCGGCATCACCCGGGACAAGCTGCTGGTCAACATGGACGCCGCCCGCTGGAACTCGGTGCTGGCGGTGAACCTGCAGGCCCAGCTCGACATGACCCAGGCCCTGCTGGACGCCGACGGCGCGCTGAAGCCCGGTGCCCGGGTCATCGCGGTCAGCTCGCAGTCGGGCATCGCCGGCAACCGCGGGCAGACCAACTACTCCGCGTCCAAGGCCGGCGTCATCGGCATGGTGCGCTCGTGGGCGCCGGAGTTCGCCTCGCGCGGGGCGACCATCAACGCCGTCGCGCCCGGGTTCATCGTCACTGAGATGACCGCCAAGATGCCCTTCGGCACCCGCGAGGTCGGCGCCCGGTTGAACTCCCTGAACCAGGGTGGGCTGCCGGTGGACGTCGCCGAGGCCATCGCCTGGCTGGCCCAGCCCGCGAGTGCCGGGGTGAACGGCCAGGTGCTGAGGGTCTGCGGCCAGAACCTGCTGGGGGCCTGATGGGCACGCCCGTCGTCCTGCCCTCGGCCCCGGCGATGGGGCCGCTGTTCGCCAAGGCGGCGCTGACCGCGCGCGGCCGGGGCGGGCCGCTGCCGGACACGCACCTGACCCGGGTGGCCGTGGCGGTCGACCCGGCGCAGGTGGCCGACTACGCGGAGGTCTGCCGGTTCCGGTTCGGCGACACCCTCCCGCCGACCTTCCCGCACGTGCTGACCTTCCCGCTGCAGGTCGCGCTGATGGCCGACCGGTCCTTCCCGCTGGCCCTGCCGGGTCTGGTGCACGTGCGCAACCGGGTGGACGTCGTCCGGCCGGTGTCGGTGACCGAGAAGCTGGACCTGGAGGTCTGGGCCGACCGGTTCACCCCGCACCGCAGCGGCGCGACCGTGGACCTGGTTGCGTCGGTGCGCTCGCGCGGCGACGAGGTGTGGCGGGGGCGGTCGACCTACCTGGCCCGCGGCGCCGCGGCGCCGGTCGCGTCGGCGCCCGACGTGCCGGACCTGGCGATCGGGGACGTCGCGCAGGCCGCGGTGTGGCGGGTGCCCGACGACGCGGGGCGGCGCTACGCGAAGGTCTCCGGCGACGTGAACCCGATCCACCTGTCGGGCCTGACCGCCAAGGCGTTCGGCTTCGAGCGGGCCATCGCGCACGGCATGTGGGTCAAGGCCCGGGCGCTGGCGGCGCTGTCCGGCCGGCTGCCCTCGGCGTTCTCCGTGGACGTGACATTCCGCAAGCCGCTGTTCCTGCCCTCGACGGTCACCCTCTCCACGGGCCGGCGGGACGACGGCTGGGACCTCGCCGTCCGCAGCGCGAAGGCGGGCGCCGACCACGTGCTGGCCACCGTCCGCCCTCTGTGACCCCCTGGTCAGCGTTGATCAGGGGAGTTGATCGAACTCCGTCCTCCTGCACCAGAGCTGCTGCAGGAGGACGGACTTCGGTGCAGGAGGAGGCCGGCGCGGACTGCGGGACAAGAAAGTTCCTTATTTCCTCCGCATGACGTTCACAGGGTGCTGACAGGCAGCCGATGGGGGTGGTGCGCGGGACAACCGTGCACGTGCCCGGCGCTCCGGGCAGTCACGGGGGAGCCCCGCACATGCGCTTCACGTCCCCGTCCCGTCGTGCGCTCGGCGTCGTCGCCGCCAGCACGATCGGGATGTCCACCGCCCTCCTGGGCGTCACCGGCATCGCCTCGGCCGCCGATGTCCTGGTGGCTGGTCAGACGCTCACCTCGGCCAGCGTCAACTCCTTCACCGTCGGCGACGGCGTCTGCGCAATCGACTGGAAGGTGTACGGCGCTGGAGGCGGTACGGCCAGCGACAACACGGCAGGCAAGCCCGGTGGCGTAGTCATCACGCGGGACGAGACCTCGGTGGGTGACGTCTACGAGATCCACGCCGGCACGGCAGGTGGCGATTCTGACGGGACCAGTGGGGGCTCCGCGGGCCAGGGGTACGCCTACACCGACCCGACGGACTCCGACAACGACTTCGACGTGTCGGGCGAGGCCGGCGATGCGGATGACCCGAACGCTCCGCTCTTCTACAGCGGCGGTGGCGGCGGCGGCTCCGTGGTTCTCGACGACCAAGGGTTGTTCATCGGTGCAGCTGGTGGCGACGGCGGGGCCGCCGAGGAGACGCTTTCGGGTTACGGCGGTGGTTACACCTTCTCCTACACCGACAACGAGGACGCGGACGGCGTGGGCGAGCAGTACACCGGCTCGGTCAGTGCGACCGGGGTTGCCTGTGCCGCCCCGAAGGCCCCCGGCAACCTGCAGGTCAGCGGCAGCGACGGTTCGGCTGTTGTCTCCTTCTGGGCGCCGCCGACCGACGACGGGTACGCCACGATCACCGGATATCAGGTCAAGGTCGACAACGGCGCTTGGACGGCGATAACGACCGCCTACGACCAGGCAACGGACAAGACCTCGGGCACGATTGCGATCGCCAACAGCCGAGACCCCCACACCGTCTCGGTCCGCGCGACCAGCGCGGTCGGCCCGGGTGCATCGGTCTCGACCGACGACGTCTACATCTTCAGCAACCCAGCTGCCCCGACCGGCGTTGTTGTCGTGCCGGGTGTCTCCTCCATCCGTGTCTCCTGGTCGGCGCCGGCCGACACCAGTGACATCACCGGCTACCAGGCCTACGCCATCGTCGAGGGTGCCCAGTCCTCCGGAACCGACAATGTCTGCTCGCCCACCGGTCAGGCCCTCACCTGCGTCATCGGGGTCGAGGCCGGACACGCCTACTACGTGGGTGTCGCCAGCCTCAACGAGACCGGTTACCCCGGCGAGGACAGCGTCGCCAGCGGAGGCATGACCGCCGTCATCGCCGGTCCGGCAACCCCGTCGGCCGTGCCGTCCCAGGACAACGGCGACATCACCGGGCCGGCCGGTCCCATCTCCAAGCTGACCGCTGGCCAGAAGTTGACGCTGCAGGGCGACGGGTTCGCTCCGCTGTCGACCGTTCAGCTCCTCGTTTACTCGTCGCCGGTCAGCCTCGGCACCGTGGTCACTGACGGCAGCGGCCGCTTCTCCGTCGAGGTCACCATCCCCGCCGGCCTCGCCAACGGGACGCACCACCTGGTCGCCACCGGCGTCGACGCCGACGGCAACACTCGCAACCTCGTCGTCCAGGTGACCGTGTCCGGTGGTGTCGTGACCGATGCCTCGCTGGCCACCACCGGTTTCACCGCCGTCCCGGTCGCCGTCGGCGGTGGCCTGGTGCTGCTGACCGGTGCCGGCCTGCTGGTCGGCGCGCGTCGCCGCAGCAACGCCTGACCCAGCTCTGATCGACGGCCCCGTCCCCCATCCCGGGGGCGGGGCCGTTGACCTTGCAGGTCCGCAACGCCGCCACGCCGAGCACCGGCGTGGCGGCGTTGCCGTTCTGCAAGGTCACGAAGCGAGGCGGTGCACCGACGCCCCGCCGAGCACCCGCTCGTAGTGCCCGATCAGCTCGTCGCCGAGCCGGCCCCAGGTGCGGTGCGCCACCGAGGCCCGGGCCCGGCTCGCGGCCGCACGCAGCGCCAGCCGGTCACCGCGCAGGCCCTCGACCTGGGCGGCCAGCACCCACGGGTCGTCGCCGGCCCACAGCCAGCCGTTCTCCCCGTGCCGGACCAGGTCCAGCGGCCCGCCCGACGCCGCGACCAGCGCCGGGACCCCGGCGGCGAGGGCCTCCTGCACCGCCTGGCAGAACGTCTCGTCGGCGCCCGGGTGCACCAGGAGGTCCAGCGACGACACCAGGCCGCCCAGCTCGTCGCCGACCACCCGGCCGGTGAACACGGCCCGGGGCAGCAGGCGCTGCAGCGTCCGTCGCTGCGGGCCGTCGCCGACCACCACCAGCCGCACCCCCGGCAGCTCGGACACCGGACCCAGCAGGTGCAACCGCTTCTCCACGGCCAGCCGGGCGACCGTGCCGGCCAACAGCTCCCCGCTGGGGGCCAGGGCGGCACGGACGGCATCCGACCTGCGCGCGGGGGAGAACTGCTCCAGGTCCACGCCGCGCGCCCACAGCGCCAGCGGGCCGATGCCGTGCCGGCGCAGCTGGGCCATCGTGGCGGTGGAGGGTACGAGGGTCAGTGCCGTCCGCTCGTGCAGGGTGCGCAGCCAGCGCCACGTCGTGGCCGACCCGCCGGGTAGCCGGTACCGGCCGGCGTAGGCGGCCAAGTCGGTCTGGAAGACCGCGACCGCGGGGATGCCGCGCTGCTGCGCCGCGCGCGCCGCCGTCGCGCCGAGGACGGCGGGGGAGGCGAGGTGGACGACGTCCGGGCGCAGCTCGTCGAGCAGGTTACCGACCTCGCCCGTGGGCGCGGCCAGCGGCAGCTCCCGGTACCGCGGCAGCCGCACCGACCGGACGGCGTGCACCGGCACCACCGCGCCGCACCGGCTCTCGTAGTCGGCTCCGCTCGGCGCGATGACCACCGGCTCGTGGCCGCGCAGGGCGAGGTGGTCGGCCGCCCGCAGCACCGAGGTGACGACGCCGTTGACCGCGGGCGTGAAGGTCTCGGAGACCAGGGCGACGCGCACGGTGCCAGCACATCGGGCCCGGGTGACGGGAGATCGACACCGCGACGACGGTCGGGTGCAGGTCAGGCGGCGGGCTAGGCTCGACCGGCCAGGAGGGCTCGCCTAGTGGCCGATGGCGGCAGTCTTGAAAACTGCTAGAGGGTTACACCTCTCGAGGGTTCGAATCCCTCGCCCTCCGCTCTGACCAGGAGGTTTGTCCGATTCGAGACAGGTTCGCTCGCCTCGGAGGCCCCTCAGAGGGGTCGGCGTGCCATTCGCGTGCCACTACGGCTCGCGGGAGTGGTCCTCGCCAGGCGGCCCAGCCGGGCGGCGACCTCGGCATCGCGGTGCTCCGCCGCGTGCTGGTAGGTCATCGCTGCCCGGGTGGAGGAATGGCCGGCGCGCCGCATGACCTCCGCGATCGTGGCCCCGCTCTGGGCCGCCATCGTGAGGCCGGCGTGGCGGAGGTCGTGCAGGTGTGCACCGGGCAGCCCGACGCGATTCCGGGCGGTCTTCCATGCCGTGTGGACGTGGTGGGCGCGCAGCGCCGAGCCGTCTTGCCGGACGAAGAGGTGGTCCAGCGGCTTCACCGGACCCCGGACGTCGAGGTGCGCCTTCAACGCATCCAGGCCCTGCGGGGGCAGGTGGATAGTGCGCTGGCTGCCGGCCTTGGGCGGGCCCTCCCTGGGGCCGTCGTTGGTCTCGACGATCTGCCGGACGACGGAGACGGTGCCCACCCGGAGGTCGAGGTCGGCTGCCCGGAGGGCGACCACCTCGCCCAGCCGGAGATGACCCCAGAAGGCCAGCTGGACCAGCCCGCGGAGATGCACCGGCATCTCGGCGCTCAGCGCCTCCACCTCGTCCAGGGCGAGGAGTGGACGCTCGGGACTCCTGGCTTGCCCGGCGCCGACGATCCGGCACGGGTTGCGGGCGATGGCGTCGTCGGCCACGGCGGTGGACATGATGGCCCGCAGGACGGCGTAGGCCTGGCGGACGGCGGTGGGACCGGTGGCCGCGCTGATCTGGGCGTGCCACGTGCGGACCACGGCGGGGGTGATCCGATCGAGCATGAGGTCGCCGAGCTGCGGCAGGACCCAGCGGTCGAGCGACCGCTGGTACAGCTCTCTGGTCCGGACCGCGAGCGGACGGCCTCGCACGGTCCGTTCGGCCAGCCAGGACTGGCTGTACTCGCGCAGTCGGACGCCGCTCCGGACGGGGTCCAGCCATGAACCGCGGGCCATGTCGGTGTCGACCGAGGACAGGTAGCGACCGGCATCGGCCTTCGTCGCGAACGTGATCGGAGCCGGCCGCAAGTGACCGTCAGGTCCGGGGTACCGCGCCTGCCACCGACCGGAGGGCAGCTTGCGGACGCTGCCGAACTGCCTACGACTGGTGGGCACTGGTGGTCACGGAGGTCGGTCGGTCAGCGACGGGTGCTGACTGGCTCGACGGTGCGCTCGTCGAGGTAGGCATCCAGGTCGGCCTGCCAGAACCTCAGGGACCGGCCGGCGTAGGTGAATCGAACCCGTCGCTCAGCGACGAGCCGGTAGATCAGTCGTCGACCACAACGCAGATGCGCTGCAGCACCATCGACGTCGAGCAACCCGCCGCTGGATGCGGTGACCTTGGCCGCCATGTGTGCTCCTTGGATCGGCACCACGTGGCCTCCCTCGGCCACCCGTCTGGATGCGCGTTGCTCGCACGCGTCCACCAGACAGGTGACGTGGGAGAGGAGGCGGTGACGCCCCGGCCAGTGCAGCGTGGTGCGCACGTCGAGAACACGGCCCAGGAGACGGCGACGACCGAGGCGGAGCGAGCCATCACCGACCTCTGCTTGGAGCAGGTACCCGCCGGTTCGGGGCTGGCTGCCACGCGTGAGCGGGCCGCGAGCACGTCAAGTTGTCGAGAGGCGAGGGAGCAGCTGCCTTGCTCGTGTGGGGCATGGCGTCCTGCGTCGCGCCACCGGCGGGCCGCCGGTTCTCTGCTGCATCCAGTACTTCGGCCAACGCGATGTCCGGGGCGATGCCAGTGCCGGCGACCACGTGGGTGAGCAGGGCCGGCCATCGGTCGACGGGCACCGCGGCGATGATGCGAGCTGCACGCCGAGTCGCCGTCACCTGGCCTTCGACGGTGCCCAACTGCGCGTTGCAGTCGTCGAGCACGTCGCGGATGAGCACATCGGCGAGACACCGTGAGGAGTCCAGTGCGTTCAGCAGTGCGCCCCGCCCGGCGTCATGCAGCAGTCCGGCCGGGTCCTGGCCGTCGGGTAGCTCGAGCGAGCTGGTCCGGTACTGCTCGGTGAGGCGCCAGAAGATCCCTGCCGCGGATCGGCGGCCAGCTGGGTCGGCGTCCATGGCCACGACGATCTCGGGGCGGTCGTGGGGCACGGCGCTGCGCAGGCGGTCTGCCTGGTGGTCTGTGAAGGCGGTTCCGAGCGGGGCGACACCGACGAATCGACCGTCGCCGGCGATGCTGACCGCGAGCGCGTCGATGGGGCCTTCCACCAGAACCGGGGTCGCCCCGTTGGTGATCGACGAATTATTGTCGGTGAGGCCGAACAGGTGCCTGCCCTTGATGAACGCCGCGGTCTCGGCGGTGTTCAGGTACTTGGGGACTGACGGGTGGGGGCGGGAATCGGCGTCGGGGTGGCGTCGGCCGATCCAGCCAACGATTCCGTCCTCGTCACGGATGGCGAACACGACCCGGTCGCGGAAGCGGTCGATGAGTCGACCGGTGGACGCGCGTGCGGCCAACCCCGCTCCGATCAACTCGTCGTCAGTGGCGTCGTGGCTGCGGAGGTGGTCGACGAGGGTGGTCCAGCCCTTCGGGGCGTAACCGACGAGATGGACGGTGGTCTGTGCCGGGTCGGTGCCAAGGCGGTCCGTGAGGTAGGTCTGTGCCCACGAGCCGTCGTAGCTCTGGCTGTAGAAGCCGGCCGCCAGCTGGTTCAGCTGGAGAGCGCGGTGTCTCGACAGCTCTACGGGCTCTGCCACGCCCGGGCTGTGGGGCACTTCGGAGCCCACAGTTTCCGCCGAGGTCGACCCGGTCGGCCCGTCGGCGGGATGGGTGTGAGGGGGCGGGTCTCCGTGCGCGCCGGCAGCCCGGTCCACGGCTGCACCGGGTGCCACCGGCAGTGATGCAGGACGGGGGAGTTCGGCACGGGTGGGGAGGTGTTCCAGCAGCCTCCACCACAGGGCCGCGGCGGGCAGTTCGTCGGGTAGCGGCGCACTCGTGGTTGCGTCGACCAGGCGGTCACCGGCCGGGTCGTCAAGCCGCTGGCTGGTGAGGCGGTCCAGCAGGACGGGCCAATAGGGATCCTCGGTCACGCGCGGCGCGGCGCCGCACAAGCGTTCCGCCCACCGGGCAGCGGTCGCCGTGGTCTCGGCGAGGTGTGTGCGTACCCGCCCGTCGAGCTTCCGCTGGGCTGCAGCTTCGCTGGCCGTGCCGGCGGGGTTCCCGGTGGGGCGCCGGTCGGACGGTTCGACCCCGGCGGCGGCTCGCCAGACCGCCAGCTCGCGTACGAGGTCGGCGTCCTCCAGGTAGGGGCGTGCCCATGGCGGCGCGCTGGCAGCTGTCCACCCTGCGGTGGAGTCCGCGGTCTGCGACGCCAGGTCGCGGATGCGAGATGCTCGACGGATCAGGTAGTCGCCCCACCGCTCGTCGCCTTCCAGCGCAGCGGGGACTGCGGGGAGCCAGCGGAGTGGGCCCGGCTCTGCGTCGCTGAGGTGGGTCGTGATGCGCCAGTCCAGGACAGCTGCGGGATCCCGTGCGTCGTCAAGGGGCCGGTCGTCGGGGGTGACGTGCTGCAGTTCGGCCACCGCATCGTGCCCGGCTGCTACGCGGAGCGCGAGGGTGGCGCGGAGCGTGGGGTAGGCGGGCTGGTCGGTCAGTCCGGGTAGGGCGGATTCGGCGGCGTCGTCGATGGCGGTCATGGTCTCGGCCCCGACCAGGCCCTCGGCGGCCGTTGCCAGGGCGTGGACGTAGCGGTCGACCTCACCAGCTAGTTGCAGCTGCGGGTCAGTGGCCTCGGCGACGGTGGTGGTGGCCGATCGGGGCGCCGTGTCCCGGGAGAGGACGCGCTGGAGGATGTCGAGGGCGGTCGGGGGGAGGACGCCGTCGCGGGTGATGGCGCTGTGGGCGTCGCCGTCTGCGGAGACCGCGACGAAGGCGTGATTGGTGTGTCGACCGCGGGTGAGGGCGACGTAGAGCAGCTGCCGCGATTCGGTGCCGGCGACGACGGTGTAGCTGGCGTCGGCGGTGACGCCCTGGGCGCTGTGCACGGTGGTGGCGTAGCCGAGGGTGAGGTGGGAGGCGACGTAGTCGGGCGGGAGCGTGGTCAGGGCGGCGGTGGCGGTGTGGACGACGTCGAGGGCTCCGGATGGGCGGACAGCGGCGATGGTCCATCGGTCGCCGTTGGTGACCCATCCGGCGCTCCCGTTGGGCAGGGTGCGGTCGTTGCGACGGCTGATGACGACGTCTCCGGCCGAGGCCTTCGTCCCGTCGGCGAGGGTGACCTCGCGGCGGGCTGAACCTTCGCCGGCGAGGCGGTCGGTGCGGGCACGGGTGTTGAGCGCCCGGACCAGGTCGCGGGAGGGGGCAAGCATGAGGGGGTCACGTCCGGCGGCGCGGTCGACTGACCATGCGGCGTAGACCTGGTCGACGCAGGAGGACAGGTCGCCGACGTGCACGCGACCGTGGTCGGCGTAGTAGCCCAGGGCGGCCGGGTCTCCGTCGCGAAGGGCGAGGGATGCTGCGCCTTCCACGAGGTTGGGTGCGCCGGTGTCGGGGTGGGTGAACCGCACGACCTCATCGAGGTGGGCCGCCCCGTGGGCGCGGGCGAGGTCGGTGAGAAGGCCGCCGGCGCCGACGGGGCCTAGCTGCTGGTCGTCGCCGACCAGCCGGACGGACCCGCCGGCAGCCAGGACGGTGGTGACGACGACAGCAAGGTCCTGGGTGGTGGCTGCGCCGGCTTCGTCGACCACGACCAGGGAGCCGGGGCCCAGGGTGGTGAGCCAGTCGGGGATGTCGAGCCCGGTCTGGGTGGCGTGGACGAACTTGGCGACGGTGTCGGTGCTGTCGGTGAGCTGCTCCCGCAGCACCGAACTCGCTGCTGCGGAGGGGGCGAGGCCGATGACGCTGCCCCCACCGGTACGCCAGGCGGCGGCCAGGGTGCGCAGCGCGGTGGTCTTGCCAGTGCCGGCCGGTGCAACGGCGACCTGCACCCGCGCACCGGATGCGGCCAGCGTGCGCACGAACTGGGCCTGGCCGGTGTTCAGCGCCGGGCCTGTCACCCCGGCGTTCCGCATGGCCTCTTCCACTGCAGCGCTCGGGGTGACGTGCCCGTCGAACCGCTGCGCCGCGTCCAGGACGGTGCGTTCTGCGGTCAGGACCTCGTCGGAGCTGTACTGGGAGGAACCGGCGGTCTCGTACACCGAGGTGCCATCGACCCGCCGCAGCGCGGCGGGTTCGCCGTCCTCGACCGTGGCAGTAAGGCGGTGAGAGGCCGGGGGTGACGTGGCGCGGATGACGATGTCGTCGACCACTCGGTCGAGGTCGCATGCGCGCACGCCAGCGTAACGGGCGCGGCGCTCAGCCTCGGCGCGCAGGTGGGTCTCCTGCCAGGTGGCCCGGGTGAGCGCGACGCGGGTGACCGTCGCGGCCACCATGGTGTTGGTCCAGGCGGGGGTGACGTCGGGGCCGGCAGGTCGGCCGGTTGGGAGCAGGGCGCGGGCGACGTAGCGGTCGAGTTGCTGTTCGTCGCCGAGGACGGTCAGGGCTTCGGCGCGCCAGGATTCGCGTTGTTCGGCGTGTGTGCGGGGTTCGTGCTTGGCCGGGCGGGTCTCCAGGTTGGCCTGCTGCGCCAGCTGGATCGCCTCCCGTGTGGTGGGGGGGCGTCCGTGGTCGGTCTGGAAGGTGGCGGCCAGGGCGGCGCGTCGGGTGTCGATGGCAGCGCGGCGGGAGGACCACAACCGAGGGAGCGGCCCGTCGATGCCGACGATCTCCCGCACGGACCGCTTCCCAGGCTCTGTGCTGGGTCGTTCGGCGAACCGGACGCCGAGGCGTTCGATGAGGAAGGCCTCGATGCGGGTGTTGTACCGCTCGGAGGCGGCGACTGCGTTGGCGTACAGCGGGTGGCCGTCGAGGGCCAACCACCTGCCGTCGGTGGTCTGGACCTTGTTGCTGATTGCGACGTGGGTGTGCAGGTCGGGGTCGCCTGCCCGGGAGTCACGGTGGGTGAACGACGCGGCAAGCAGGCCGCGGGTGTCGGTCTGGGCGACGCCATGGCGGCCGGTGCGGCTGTAGGTGGCGTGGTCCTCGATCCAGGCCAGGACGTCGGTAACGGCGTCGGCGTGGGCCTGCTCGATCACCTCCGCGACCTCGTGAGGCGCGATGGCCCACAGCGTCGACACGCTCTTGACGGGGCTGAAGGTGAGGTCGTAGCCGGCGACGGCGGTGGTCTGCTGCCGGGAGATTCGCGCGAGGTGCCCGGACAACTCGCGGGGGTCGAGTGGGTCGCGGCCGAACTGGTCGCGGAACATGGCCACCGCGATCTCTGTCCGGATGCGAGCGCGGTCCTCAGCCGGCACCGCGGGCGTTCCGGCCTCGCCTCGGGCGGCGTTGAACTCCCGGTAGGCGACCGCACAGCGGCGGCGGAACTCACCGGCCGCAGCGAACACCGGGTACGGCGCGCCCAGCCGAGAGGCCCGCTCCGCCGCCGTCGGGGTGGCGCCGGCGGCGATGGCAACCTGCTCGACCTGGGCGCGGTTGGGGTGACGTCCCTGCCCGAACAACGCCAGCATCTGAGCCTCGGCGACCTCGGGCCCCACAGCATCCCCGGTCAATCCGTCTAGACCGCGACCCATCCACCGGCCAGGCGACTCGCCGCGCGCCGTGTAGTAGGCCGACAGCCCACCGGGCGTGGGCGCGGTGGTGTCCTGCGCGGCCACCTGACGGCTTAGGTAGGTGTAGCCGTCCCCTGCGGTCAACTTGTGCACCGTCATCACACGGGGGCAGGCAACTTCGGGCGCAACGCGCTGTCACCCGGAGAGCAAGAGGTGTGTCGCTGCAGTCTTTGAGCGAACGATCGAGGTGAGGGGCGAGACGATCTCGGCGTGCGGTTCACAGGTGCGATGCAGGAGCGCTCCGTTCGGCAACCCGGCTGCGGAAGACCCAGGCGCGGAACAGCACTAGCCGCAGCAGGGTGGCGGCGAGGTTCGCCGCGACCAGGAACGTCAGCTCCACGAGGCGGTGGGCGTGCGGGTCCCACACGTTCAGCGCCGCCAGCGTGCCGCTGGTCAGCGCCAGGCCGAGGGCGAAGACCAGCAGGCCCTGGAACTGGGCGGTCGCCGCCCGCCGCGGCCGCGGATGCCGAAGGTCAGCCGCCGGTTGGCCGTCGTGTTGGCCACCGCCGTGACGGCGAGGGCGATGAGGTTGGCCGGCTGCGGGTCCATCGTGTGCCGCAGGCCGAGGAAGATCGCGAGGTAGGCCAGCGTGGAGACCGCGCCGATGGCGGCGAAGCGGACCAGCTGGCCGACCAGGCCGCTGGGGACGCCGTCCAGCGTGGGTTCGACGAGGGGGCCGCGGCCGATCTGGGCGCGCAGGTCGGCCAGGGGGAGGCGGCCGGTGGTGAAGGCGCGCCACATGCGCACGATGCCGGCGAGGTCTGCCTTGGCCGTGGAGACGATGTGCACGCGGCTGTCGGGGTCGTCGACCCAGTCCACGGGCACCTCGGCGATGCGCAGGCCGGCGCGTTCGGCGAGGACGAGCAGCTCGGTGTCGAAGAACCAGCCGGTGTCCTCGACCAGCGGCAGCAGGCGGGCGGCGACGTCGGCGCTGATGGCCTTGAAGCCGCACTGGGCGTCGGAGACGTGGGTGGCCAGGGTGCCGCGCAGCAGCAGGTTGTAGCTGCGGGAGATGAACTCCCGCTTGGCCCCGCGCACGACGCGCGAGGAGCCGGCCAGCCGGGTGCCGATGGCCAGGTCGGAGTGCCCGCTGATCAGCGGGGCGACCAGTGGCAGCAGGGCGTTGAGGTCGGTGGACAGGTCGACGTCCATGTAGACCAGCACGGCGGCGTCGCTGGCCTGCCAGGCCCGGTTCAGCGCCCGCCCGCGGCCGGGTTCGGTCTCCACCCGCACCACGACGCCGGGCAGCTGGGCGGCCAGTCGCTGGGCGAGGGCCAGGGTGCCGTCGGTGCTGGCGTTCTCCGCGATGGTGATCCGGTAGCTGAAGGGCAGCGTGGCCAGGTGGGCGTCCAGGCGGCGCACGCACTGCTCGAGGTCGGCCTTCTCGCCGTGCACGGGGACGACGACGTCCAGCACCGGGGCGGTGCGGTGATCAGCCCGGTCTACAGGGGCTGGGGCGGAGGCGATGACCGGGCGGCTCATGGGGTCGACCTTCGTCATCAGGACTGAACACCGCCTGACAACCGCTGTGCGCGTTCTCAGCGTTTGCCGCCGCCACCATTCGCCCACCCCGTCCTGGGGTCAGCCCGACCCGCCAAGACATGGGGCACCGTGATTCTGGTCGGTGCACCTCAGGTGGTGCTGCTCGACCGCGCTCGCCTCGCCGTCGTCGGTTCTGCGCGGACGACGGTGCCTCTCGTGATCAGTTCGGTGGTGACCCACACGGCGATCACCTCGGCGGCCAGCAGACCTACCAGCACCAGCAGTTGTGCGGCGCCGGCCTGCAGGGCGCTACCGCCCCCGAGCAGGACGCCGACGTAGGCACCGGGCAGGGTGACCAGCCCGACGGTCCGGGTCTGGTCCAGGGCCGGGACCAGCGCGGTGGCGGCGACGGGCTGGGCGACGAGCACCGCGGCGTCCCGCGGCAGGAACCCGAGGGCCAGGGCCGCCTCCACCTCGCCGTGCCGCTGCTCGAGTTCGTCGAGCACGCGGCGGCCGGCCAGCGAGGTGGCCGACATCGCGCCGCCGATGACGATGCCGGCGATCGGGACGACGGCCTCCCCGCGCAGGGGGACCGAGCCGCTGGCCAGCACGAGGCCGAGCACGGGGAGCACGCCGGCGGCGATGGGCGCAGCCATCAGCAGGGCCCGGCGGGGCGCCCCCCGTCCCCAGGTCGCGCCGCCGGTGACCCGGCCGGCCGAGGTGGCCGCGGCCACCACCAGCATCAGCACCGCGAAGGCCGCCGATGCCCACAGCGACCCGACGACGGCCACGATCACCGACGAGACCGCGGCCAGCTGGACGGCGGCCCGCAGGCAGGCCCAGAGCACCGGCCGCTGCTGCCCCAGCCCGGACACCCGGCCCACCAGCACGCCGAGCGCCAGCAGCGCGGCGAGGGCGATGCCCAGGCCGGGGCCCAGCGCGACGACGGAGGACCCCATGCCGCTCATCCTGGTCGGCGGCCGTCAGCGGGCGGCGAGCACGCCGCCGCTTACCAGCCCGAGCACCACAGCCCCCAGGACGACGCGGTAGACGACGAAGGGCACGAAGCTCCCCCGCTGCAGGTAGCGCAGCAGCCAGGCGATGACGGCCAGCCCGACGCCGAAGGACACCACGGTGGCCAGCGCGGTCGGGCCCCAGGCCACCGGGGCGCCCGCGGTGTCGCCGTGCAGCGCGTCGTAGGCCTGGTAGGCGCCCGACCCGAGCACCGCCGGGACGGCGAGCAGGAAGGAGTAGCGCGCCGCCGCCTCCCGCGTGTAGCCCAGCAGGAGGCCGGCGGTGATGGTGCCGCCGGACCGCGAGACGCCGGGGACCAGCGCGAGGGCCTGGGCCAGGCCGAAGGCGACGCCGTGCCCGACGGTGAGCTCCTCCAGCGTGCGCTGCTTGCGGCCGACCCGGTCGGCCACCAGCAGGACCACGGAGAACACGATCAGCGCGCTGGCGACGATGCGCAGGTCGCGGAAGGTGGTCTCGATCGTGCTCTGCAGCAGCAGGCCCAGCACCACGATCGGGACGCTGCCGACGATGATCAGCCAGCCCATCCGGGCGTCGGGGTCGCCGCGGCGGTCCCGGTGCACGAGGGAGGCCACCCACGCGGTGACGATCCGGGCGATGTCGCGGGCGAAGTAGACGAGCACGGCGAGCTCGGTGCCGATCTGGATGATGGCGGTGAACGCCGCACCCGGGTCGGGCCAGCCGGCGAGGGCGCCGACGATGCGCAGGTGCGCGCTGGAGGAGACCGGTAGGAACTCGGTCAGCCCCTGCACGACCCCCAGGACCAGGGCCTCGAACCAGCTCACCGGGTCGCCCGCCGGGCCGTGCCGGACACGAGGACCGCGATGAGCACCAGCCCGGTCACCGCGACGGGGACGTCACCCAGGCCGAGGCCGCCGGCCAGGTGCGCGGGCTTGCCGAGCCAGTCGGCGACCGAGGCCCCCAGCGGGCGGGTCAGCACGTAGGCGGCCCAGAAGGCGACCACCGGCGAGAGCCCGAACCGGGCCCAGCCGACCCACGGGACCACGATCGCCGCGGCGAACAGCACGATCGACCCGGCGAAGCCCAGGTGCCAGACGACGGCGGCCAGGTCACCGAGCGCGGTGCCCAGGGCGAAGGTGGTCAGCACCGCCGCCCAGTACAGGAGCTCGCGCCGGCGGGTGGTGATGCTGTGCACGTCGAGGGTGCCCTCGAGCCGGTGCCACACCGCGAACACGACCGCCAGGCCCAGGGCGGCCAGCCCCGCGGTGACCGGGTAGGGCAGGCCGAGCACGACGTGCGGGCCGTCGGCCACCATCGTGCCGAACACCGCGACCATCGTGACCGCCGTCCAGTAGCGGCCCGGGTGGAACCGGTCGGCGCGCAGCTGCCACCAGAGGGCGGCGACCAGGCCGAGGCCGGACACCGCCACCGCGAGGGGCAGGTTCGTCGCGGCGAACCCGTCGGCGGCGGCCTCACCGGTCCCGGTGGTCAGGACCTTGATCAGCCAGAACACCGCGGTGACGGCGGGGACCTTGACGGCCGGGGCGCGGTGGCGGGTGGACGGGGCGTGCTGCGGCACGGGCTGCTCCAGGGGGCGACGTCGACGAGGTGGGAGCTCGGCGTCGAGCCCGGTGGGTGGTGCGTAAGCCGTAGCGGCCGCGGTCATGGTGGACGGGGAATCCTGACGAGGACCTGAACGCCTCATCCGTGCGCGGCGAGAAGAGGTGCGCGGACGGGGAGGACCGGGTCGCCGTCGGCCGGGTCGTCGTCCTCGGGCGGGTCCCCGCCCCCCGCGGGGACGTCGCGGTCACCCGCGAACCGACCTACCCCGATGACCCCGACGACGAGCAGGACCAGCCCGGTCAGCTGAGCCAGGTGGGCGACCGGCCCACCGGCCACGCCTTCGGCGAACACCGGTCCGGCGAGGGCGACCGCGACCACCGGCTCCAGCGCCGAGGCCATCGGCTGCGACTGCACCAGTGGACCGGCGGCGTAGGACCACTGCGCGAGGGCCGTGCCCGCCAGCCCGACCCCGGCCAGGGCGTAGACCGGCCACGCGAGCGGCCACGCGGTCACCGGCAGCGACAGCACGGCTTTGAGCAGCACCCCGGTCAACCCGAATGCCAGTCCCGAGCACGCCGCCAGCGCTGCCGCGGGGCGGCGCAGGCGGCCGCGGTGCACCGCGGAGCCGACGGCGGCCGACCCGGCAGCGAAGGCCCCGACGGTCACGGGCAGTGCCCAGCCGACGGCGGACCCGGTTCCGGCGGTCGGTGCGGCGCTGGTCAGGAAGACCACCAGTCCGGCGACCACCATCCCCGCTGCCCACCATTGGCCGCGCCCTGGCAGCGGGCGGTCACGGTGGCGTCGGTCGGCGAGCGCGCCGAGTGCCAGGGCGAGCACGAGCCCGACACAGAGGATTGGCTGCACCACCACGACCAGGCCCGCTGCCAACGCGGCGGCGTGGAGGACGAGTCCGAGGGCACCCAGGGTCTGGCCCAGCACGAATCCGGGACGGCGCAGCAGCCGGCCGGCCCGGGCCCATCCCGGACCGTCGCCGGTAAGCGCGGACGTGGCGGCCCGGTGGCCGATGACCGTGGACACCGCGTACGCCATCGCCGACCCGAGCGCCAGCAGGGCCGCGGTCATGCCGCGGTCAGGTGGACGCGCAGCGGCCGGACCTGCAGCCCCAGCTCGTCGAGGCGCTCGGCCAGCAGCGGCAGGGTCCGAGCGGTCGTCCGCCACGAGCGCGGTGCGCTGGTGCAGTCGGAGTCGTGCAGCAGCAGGGTGCCGCCGTCGGCCAGGCCGCCCATGACCTGGTCGAGCACCCAGCCCGGGTTGGCCTTCTGCCAGTCCCGGCCCCACGCGGTCCACAGCACCGGGGTCAGCCCGAGGCTGCGGGCCGCGGTGAGCGAGCCACTGGTGAGCACGCCGTAGGGCGGGCGGAACCAGCGCGGATCGGTGCCGGTGACCGCGCGGACGTCGCCCAGGACGCGGGCGAGGTCGGCGCGGACCTGCGCTGGGGTGCGGACCAAGTGGATCCGGTGCAGGTCTCCGTGCACGGCGACCTCGTGGCCGGCGGCGACGACCGTGCGGGCCACGTCGGGGTGGGCGCGGACCTGGCTGCCCAGCATGAAGAACGTCGCCGTCCACCCGAGCCGGTCCAGCTCGGCGAGCACGGCCGGGGTGCCCAGCGGGTCGGGACCGTCGTCGAAGGTCAGACCGATGCCGCCGGGCCGTCCCTGACCGGACAACCGGGCCAGCGGACGGCGCAGCGGGCCGATCGAGGTCAGCGCCGGGGCGGCGTGCCACAAGCCGGCTGCGGCACCGGCCACCGCGGTGGTCACGGTCGGGGCGCTCACGCCGCCACCGCCCGCCCGGTGGTCCGGACAGTCCGGCGGGCGGCGGGCAGCCAGGAGAGCACGATGTCGGTGGGGTCCGGCACGGCCGGCGGGGTCCGGTCCCGGCCCAGCTGCGCGAGCATGGCGGCGCGCAGGTCGACCGGGTCGGTGGCCCACGGCCCCAGCCCGGACTCGTGCAGCACGGTGGCGTTGGCCCGACCGTGCCCGGGGATGGGCTTGTAGGTCACGGTGGGCAGCCCGGCGACCAGGGCCTCGGTGCAGGTCAGGCCACCGGCGTTGTGCACCAGGACGTCGGCGACCTGCATGAGCCGGTGCATGTCGCTGCGCCAGCCCAGGGCGACGACGCCGGGCAGCCGGTCCAGTCGGTCCCGCAGCGCCGCGTTGCGGCCGCACAGCACGACCGGGGTGAACCCGGCTGCGGTCACGTCGACCGCGGCGCCGGCGACGTCGCCGAGGCCGAGGGACCCGGCCACCAGCAGCGCGACCGGTCGGTCGGTGCGGACGCCCACCTCGGCGCGCAGCGCCACCAACTCGGGCAGCTGCATCGGCTGACCGAACCGGGCGGGCACCAGCGGCCCGGCGACGGTGAAGTCGCAGGCGTAGTCGCGACGTCCCTGCACGGCGGTGGCCGCGGTGACGGTGAGGTGGGCGTCGACGGCCGCGTGCAGCCAGCTGACGTGCACGGCCGGGTCGGTCAGGTAGGTCAGCACCGGGACGGTGATGCCGCCGCTGGCGCGCAGGTCACCCAGGGTCTGGGCGGCCAGCGGGTAGGTGGTGACCACGACGTCGGGGTCGATCGCGCTCACCCAGTCCAGCACGGCGGCCTCGGCTGCGCGGCAGACGCGGCGCTCGATGGCCCACAGCAGACCGCGGTGCTCGAGGCGCCGGTAGAGCAGCTCCACCAGTACCGGCGTCCGCCCGACCCCGCCGGTGTACCCGTTGCGCAACGCGCGGGCCAGCCGCGGCCGCAGTGCGTCCAGGAAGTCACGGACCTCGACCTGGGCGCCGGCCGCGGTCAGCCGGGCGGCCAATTCGTGGGCGGCGCCGTCGTGACCGGCGCCCACGCTGCCGGTCACCACCAGCACCCGGGTACCCGAGCCGGGCAGGACACCGTCGGTCGGGGTCGCGGGACGGTCCAGGACGGTGCGGGATGCTGCGGTGGCCACGAGGCTCTCCTCCATCGGTCGGGAACACCGCCGATGCTGCTGAGGGCTCGGCCAGCGGTCAGTCGGCACAGGGTGAGCGCCAGGCAAATCCCTGTCCCGGCACCACCGGAGGCCACGTCCGACCCGCGGACGGGCCCTACCGTCACCGTCATGGCGGATCTGCTGGTGGTGGAGGACGACGAGACGATCGGGGGCGCCCTCGGCTCCGGGCTGCGGGCCCACGGGCACTCGGTGTCCTGGCAGCGCACCGCCCGCAGCGCCCTGGACGCCGTCGCCGGCCGGTCCTTCGACCTCGTGCTGCTGGACCTGGGCCTGCCCGACCTGGACGGCATCGAGGTGTGCCGCCGCATCCGCGCTGTGCAACCGAGCTGCGTGATCGTGGTGCTGACCGCTCGTGCGGAGGAGATGGACATCGTGGTGGGTCTGGAGGCCGGCGCCGATGACTACCTGACCAAGCCCTTCCGGTTCGGTGAACTGCTGGCCCGGGTGCGGGCGCACCTGAGGCGCAGCTCGGCGATCCCGGCTGCTGCGGCCTCGGTCGAGGTCGGTGACCTGGTCGTCGACCTCGCCGCACGCAGGGTCACCGTCGGCGGCGCAGAGGTGGCGCTGCGGACCAAGGAGTTCGACCTCCTCGCCCGGCTCGTCGCCCAGCCGGGTGCCGCCGTCAGCCGCGAGACCCTGATGGAGGACGTCTGGGACGCCCACTGGTTCGGCTCCACCAAGACCCTCGACGTCCACGTGGCCGCGCTCCGCCGCAAGCTCGCCGTCGTGGCCGACGATCGGGGGGTGCCCCAGCCCCAGATCAGCACGCTGCGCGGGCACGGGTACCGGCTGGACCAGCCGTGAGCGACCCGCAGCCGGTGCGCCGGCGGCGCTGGGCGAGCATGCGTGGTCGCATCGTCGCCCAGGCGGTGCTGGCCGCCGTCGTGGCGACCACCCTGTTCGGCATCCCGTTGGGCTACGGGGTCGCGCAGTCCTACCTCGGCGACGAGCAGAGCGAGCTCGAGCGGATCGCCGACGTCGACGCCGTGTCGGTCGCCTTCGACGTCGCCGCCGGCCGCACCCCCACCGGCCTGGGCGCCGGACAGGGCCGTGACGCCGACGTCGCCGTGGCGTTCTACGGCACCGACGCGGGCCTGGTCGCCGGCGACGGGCCGCAGGAACTGGACCCCGCATCGGCCGACGCGCTCGGCGACGGGCGGGTGTCCACGGCCAACGACGTCGACGGCCAGCTCGTCGTCGCCGTCCCGGTGGTCGACGGAGACACCACCCGAGGTGTCGTGCGCGCGGCCACCGACTACAGCGCTGTGCGGTGGCGCATCGTGGCCACGTGGGCGGGCATGCTGGCCCTCGCTGCGGCGGCGATCGGGATCACCTGGCTGCTCGCCCGACGGCAGGCCGCTCGCCTGGCCCAGCCGATGGAGTCCCTGGCGGTCGCGGCGCAGCACCTGGGCGAGGGCGACTTCGGCACCCGGACCGCGCGCAGCGGCATCGCCGAGATCGACGCCGCCGGTTCGGCGCTGGACACCACCGCCGGTCGCCTGGGTGCCCTGCTGGACCGGGAGCGGGCGTTCTCCGCCGATGCCTCGCACCAACTGCGCACCCCGCTGACCGGCCTGCGGCTGTCGCTGGAGACCGCGCTGGAGCTGCCCGCCGCGGCGCACCGGTCGGCCATCGAGAACGCGTTGACCTCGGCCGACCGGTTGGAGGCGACCATCACCGACCTGCTCGCGCTGGCCCGGGACACCGGCGCCCACGGCGCGCCGGTGGACCCGGCTCGGCTCGTCGCCGACGTCGAGGACACCTGGGGCCCGCTGCTGGCCCGCCAGCAGCGGGGCCTGCAGCTGCACCTGGAGGGGGACCTGCCGCAGACCACGGTGTCGGCCGCGGCCGCTCGGCAGGTCGTCGGGGTGCTCGTGGACAACGCCACCGTGCACGGCGCCGGCACCGTGACGGTGACCGTCCGCGACGCCGGCGGTGCGCTGGCCATCGACGTCGCCGACGAGGGCAGCAACCCGGTGGAACCGGACCGGATGTTTATCCGCGGCACCCACCGCGACGACGGCCACGGCATCGGCCTCGCGCTGGCCCGCACCCTGGCCGAGGCCGAGGGCGGCCGACTGCGGGTGTCCAGTCCCTGCCCTCCGGTGTTCAGTCTGCTGCTCCCCGCCACCCCGCTCCGGTAGCCGGCCGTCGCGCTGCCCGGCTCACGGGTGCGGCCGGCCCGGTCCGGCGATCGGGCCCTCTCGCCGGTTCAGCCGGTGGCGACGAGGCGCCCACCGGCGTGGCTGGGGAGGGGCCCGCCCGAGGCCTCCCACGCCGAGTGCTGGCAGTCCCGGAGGTCGTGGCGGGCGCGCCACCCCAGGTCCCGGGCGATGGCCGAGACATCGGCGACGGCGTGCGACGGATCGCCCGGGCGGCGTCCGTGCACCCGGTGCGGCACCGGACCGCCGGTGACCTCGGCGGCCACCCGCAGCACGTCCAGCACCGACGAGCCGATCCCGGTGCCCACGTTGTACACCGCCGCCCCCTGCGACCCGGCGAGCAGCAGCTCGACCGCGGCGACGTGGGCCGAGGCGACATCGACGGCGTGCACGTAGTCCCGGACCGCCGACCCGTCGGGGGTCGGGTGGTCCAGGCCGTGGACCGGCACCGGTTCCCCGGTGCGACGGGCCTGCAGGACGGCCAGGGGCAGCCCGCCGACCTTGTTGTCGGCCAGCACCTGGGTTCCGGCGCCGGCCACGTTGAAGTACCGGAGCGCGACCGAGGACAGACCGCAGACGACGAGGTCGGCCAGGATGCGCTCGCCCACCATCTTCGTCGTCCCGTAGGGGCTCTGCGGATGCAGCGGGTCGGTCTCGGCCCGACGGTCCGACCCCGGCACGTCGCCGTAGACCGCGGCCGAGGAGCTCGTCACCAGCCTGCCGATGCCGTGCTCCGCCATGGCCGAGGTCATCGTGACGACGTCGCCGACGTTGGCCCGGTAGTGCGCCAACGGATCCCGCACCGAACCGGGCGCGGAGGTCTGCGCGGCCAGGTGCACGACTCCACCGGCCCCGGGCAGGCATGCGTCCAGGACCCGCCGGTCGCCGACCTGTCCGAGCAGCAGGGGTACGCCGGCGGGCAGCCGGCCGGCCAACCCGGTGGACAGGTCGTCCACGACCACCACGTCGACGCCGGCCCGGTGCAGGGCGCGCACGACGTGTCCGCCGACGTACCCGGCGCCTCCGGTGACCACCCAGTGCCCCTGCATCCCGATCCCGGACCTTCCCGTGTTCGCGGCCACCTCGCCTGCTCGCTGGTGTCCAGGCTGCGGTCGGTGGCGTCAGCGGAGGGTCAACCCGGGGTGAGCGGACGGCCAACTCCTCCGTCGTGCGGAAGCCGATCAACCGCTCAGTCGCCGCGGGCTCGCCACAGCGGTTCGACGGTGGCCCATCCCTGCTGCCAGTCGTGGTCGCGTCGCCTGCTCAGGTGGGCGCTCGAGCAGGACCACGCCAAGCCCACCACCCCGGCGGCCGCGACGGCGGCGGTGCCTGCCGCGATGACGCCCAGGGCCATCGGTGGGGTTGCGGGCGGGGCAGGGGCGAGTACGCCGGTGTCCCGCAACACCCACACGGTGACCACGTCGCCGGGACGGGCCGAGACCTGGGTCGTGACGTCGTCCCGGTGCGTCGAGCCGTCGGGAGCCGTCCACCTCACGGGTGCACGGCCGGCGCGGGAACCCGGGCCGGTGAGGAGGTCCTGGCTGGGCGCGGTGACCACGGCGTCGACCTGCACCTCGGTGGCGGCCAGCCTGTCGGCACGGGCCGCTGCCTGCCGGTCGACGTGCACCCCGAGGACGACGGCGAGCGCGATCGACGCCGACACCGCCAGCAGGCCAACCCACCGCACCGCGGCCTCGACGCGGTCGACGGTCCGCCGCAACGGAGCCGGGCGCACCGACCACACGGATGCCAGACGCCGGAGCACACCGCGCGCCCCCGGCCGCGTCGCCACCCAGCGGGTACCCGCCTTCACGACGGGGTTCCGCCGTCGGCCGGTGGAGCGGTCAGGTCGACGACCGTCCACCCCGCCACGTCGACGGCCGGGAAGGTCGATGTCGCCCAGCGGGTCACCGACGACACCGCCCCGCCGGCGGACCCGTCGCGCAGGAGCAGGTAGTGCATCGCCCCGTCGCGCACCCACTGCTGCAACTGCGGCAGGGTGGGGAAGGGATCGGCGGTCTTGTAGCCCCCGAGTTCGAGAACCGGGACGCCCGTGGCCAGTTGGACGTCGGCGGCGACCCGGCCGGGCACACCGGCGGCCCAGCGGTGGCCCGCGGCGCCCTCCCTGACCACGGCGACGACCTCGGCCGGGATCTCGGTCGCGGCGATCGCCGAGTTCCCCACCCCGGCGCGCGGCCCGGAGCCGTGGTGCACGGCCTGCGCGGTCGCCACCGACAGGGCGGCTGGAGCTGCCAGGCGCTGAGCACCGCGAGCGAGGCGGCCAGACCGCGGAGGGAGCGACTGGCGCCAGGTCCGACCAGGAGCACCCCCGCTGCCGCGAGGCCGGTGAGGACGACGGCGCCGGCCACCGCCAGGCCCCACGGGGTGGCGGAGGAGACCAACCCGGCCATCCACATCGCCGACCCCACCACCGTGCCGGCGAGTGCCCACCGGGCCGGTACGGCGACCTGCCGTGCAGGTGAGCGGGACCGGTCCCAGAGCAGCGTCACCCCGATGGCCACCAGCGCGGCGGCCGCGGGGGTCAGCTGGACGCTGTAGTAGCTGTGCAAGGTGCCCTTGAGCGACGACAGCACGACGCCGACCCCGACCAGCCAGCCGCCCCACAGCAGGATGAATGCGAGCTGGGGGTCGGTCCGTGGCCGGCGGCGGACGCACAGGAACCCGAGCACCGCGAGGAAGGCTGCTGCGGGGAGCAGCCAACCCGCCTGCTGGCCCCCGCTGACCAGCAGGCGGGTCCAGTCGGGGGAGTGGCCGGTGGGGCTGGACCCGGTGAGCCGGTCGAACCCGTCGTAACCGAGGGCCAGTCCCAGCACGCTGTTGTCGGTCGACCCGCCGACGTAGGGGCGGTCGGCCGGGGGTGTGAGCTGTACGAGCAGGACCCACCAGCCCGCCGCGGCGACGGCGGCGGCACCGCCGACCACGAGGTGGCCTGCCCGCCGCCACCAGGAGCCGGGCCCGAAGACCACGACCACGAGAGCGAGGCAGGGCAGGACCAGGAGGGCCTGACCCAGCTTGGTGAGGAACGCCGCACCGATGAACGCACCGGCCAGGGCCGTCCACAGCAGGGCGGCCCGACCGCCGTCCAGCGACCGGACGGTGGCCCAGGCGGCGGCCACCAGCAGCAGGACCATCAGTTCGTCGGGGTTGTTGTACCGCGCCATGAGCGTGAAGACCGGTGTGACGGCCAGCAGACCGGCGGCCAGCAGCCCGGCGGGCCGGCCGGCCTGCCGTGCGACGACCGCGTACAGCAGCGCCACCGTGGCCACCCCGCAGGCGGCCTGGGGCCACAGCACGGCCTCCGGGCTGAGCCCGAGGAGACGGACCGACAGGGCGCTGAGCCAGATCGATGCGGGGGGCTTGTCGATGGTGATGCCGCCGGCCGGGTCCAGGGAGCCGAACAGGAACGCCTTCCAGGACAGCGAGCCGGCTTGCGTCGCGGCCGCGTAGTAGGCGGTGCCCCAACCGGAGCGGCCGGCTCCGACGGTGTACAGCAGCGCGGCGAGCACGAGCTCGCCGGCGAGGACCACCCCCGCCTGTCGTGCACCCAGCCGGGGGGCCGATGGGACCTGGTTGCCGATCACGGGTCGACGCTAGGAACGCCGACCTGCAGATGATCTGAACGCCGGACCGCTCCTGAGCGGCTCCACAGGTGGCCTGTGCCGTACAGGGCATCTGCAGGCCAGCACCAGGAAGGTGGTGCACGAACAGCTGCGGCACAGGATCCGCGGTTCTGCTGCCGGGGAGGCGATCGTGCACCAGCTGCTGCTCGCCGTGGTGTGCCTGGTGCTGGCGTGCCTCGCGGTCCTCCGGGCCGGTCGCCTGCTCGATGGCGACTGGTGTGCTCAGGCCCGGGAGCTGCGCCGACGGCCGCGGACAGCCTCGAGCGCCACGGGCACCAGCGACAGCGCCACGACGCCGAGGACGAACAGCTCGACGTGGTCGCGGACGAAGGCGATCTGGCCCAGCCAGAACCCCATCAGCGTCACCCCCGCGGTCCAGGCCACGCCACCGATGACCGAGAACAGCAAGTAGCGCCGGAAGTCCATGCGCGAGGCCCCGGCCATGACCGTGGCGAAGGTGCGCACCACGGGCACGAACCGCGCCAGCACGATCGTGCGGGCACCGTTGCGGTCGAAGAAGTCCCGGGACCGGGTGACGTACTCGGCCTTGAACAGCCGGGAATCGGGCCGGTCGAACACCGCCGGCCCGGCCTTGCGGCCGATCCAGTACCCGACGAGGTTGCCCGCGACCGCCGCCACCGGCAGCAGGAGCAGCAGCACCCACAGCGGTGCGACGAGCCCGCCGGCGACCAGCAGGCCGGCGGTGAACAGCAGTGAGTCGCCGGGGAGGAAGAACCCCACCAGGAGCCCGGTCTCGGCGAATAGGATTGCCATGATGCCGATCAGGCCGAAGGTGTTGATCAGGTGGGTCGGGTCCAGGAAGCCGGTCATGGCCTCGACCCTGCGACGCCGGACCTGACGATCGCCTGAACGGGTGCTCAGCCGGGCGGGAGGTCGACCACGACCAGACCACCGTCGGGGGAGGCCACTGCGTGCACCGTTCCCCCGGCGGCGACCACCAACCGCCGGGTCAGGGACAGGCCGAGGCCGGCACCGGGATGCCCGTCGGCGGGATCGCCCCGGAAGCCCGGGTCGAAGGCGCGTGCGGCCACCGGTTCGGACATGCCCGGCCCGTCGTCGGACACCGCGATCCGGACGACGCCGCCCTCGCGGGTGGCCCGGACGGCGACGCCGGTGCGCGCGAAGCGGGCAGCGTTCCCGACGATCGGGGACAGAGCACGGATGACGACGTCCTTGTCGACGCCCACCACCACGGACCGGTCGCACCGCACGGTGACCGGGACGCCCGCGTCGCGACCGTCCAGGTCGGCCAGGTGCTCCAGGGCGTCGGCGAGGCGGGTGCGGCCCGGCGTGACGGCGTCCCCGGTGCGGGCAGCGGAGAGCATGGTGTCCAGGATGGCCGCCATGGCTCGGGTGGAGCGGTCGATGGCGGCGTGGGCGTCGGCGAGCTGTCGGGCGTCGCGGGGGTGCGCGTTGAGCAGGTCCACCTCGGCCTGGACGCGCGCCAGCGGGGTGCGCAGCTCGTGCGAGAGCTCCTCGGAGAACCGTTGTTCGTGCCGCAGCACGGCTGCCTGGCGGTCGAGCAACTGGTCCAGGGTCTCGGCGAGCTCGGCGAGCTCGGCGGGTCGGGGGGCGTCGCCGAAGCGTTGGTCGCCGTCGTCGGCGCTCCAGCGCTCGGCCTGAGCGCTCATCTGCTGCACCGGTCGCAGTGCGCGGCTGACGTTGGCCCGCAGCACGAGGTGGACGACGACCACCAGCAGGAAGGCCACCCCGATGCTGCCCAGCAGCGCAGCGCGCTCCACCTGCTGGTAGGGAGACAGGGAAGTGCTGGTCACCACCGCCGCCACCTGACGGCTGTCGTCCACGAGGGGCAACGATCGCAGCCGGAGCGTCTCCCCAGCCGTCACGTCGACCGTCCCGGCGCCCCCTGCGGCGAGGGCTACGGCCTCGGCATCCAGGCGGGCCGAGCTGCCCGGGGGGCTCTCGACCACCCCGCCGGTGCCGTCGATGATCCAGGTGCCGACGTCGAGTGCCTGGTCGTCGCGGGCGTCCAGCACCGACACCGACCCGTCGCCGGCGACGTCCACGGTCTGCGCCACTGCCTCGGCACGCGCCTGCAGGACGTTGTCGGCCTGGTCGGCCAGCACCCGGGCCAGCAGCTCGTTCGCACCGACCGCGAGCAGGAACACCCACAGCGCCACCACCAAGGTGGCCGACCAGGACAGCCGGGTCCGCAAGCTGGCGCGGGCACCTCGACTGCTCACCGGAAGGTGTAGCCCACGCCGTGGGCCGTCGAGATCGACCGGCCCGCCTCGCCGGCGGCGTCGACCTTGCGGCGGAGCCGTGCCACGTACTGGTCCAGCGTGTTGTCCGCGACCTGCGCGCCGTCCGGCCAGCCGGCGGCCAGCAGGTCCCGGCGACGGACGACCTCACCCGGCCGGGCCATCAGGGCGGCCAGCACCCGGAACTCCGTCGGCGTCAGCCGTTGGGCACCGGCCGGGCCGACCAGCGCGTGCGTGGTGGGGTCCAGCGCCATGCCCGTCGCGGCCGGGCGCGCGGTCACCGCGCGACGCAGCGCCACCCGCAGCCGAGCAACCAGCTCGCTGAGGTGGAAGGGCTTGGCCAGGTAGTCGTCGGCGCCGGCGGCGAACCCGGACAGCACGTCGTGCAGCTGGTCACGGGCGGTGAGGAAGAGCACGGGTGCGGTGAGGCCCTGCGCCCGCAGGGCCTGGCACACGTCGCGGCCGTCGGAGTCGGGCAGACCGATGTCGAGGACGACGGCGTCGAAGGCGCCCGCGGCACCGGATCGGAACGCCCCCAGGGCGCCGGTGCCGTCCCGCGCGGTCACGACGACCATGCCGTGCTCGCGCAGACCCCGGGCCAGCACGTCCCGCAGTCCGTGGTCGTCCTCCACCACCAGCACCCGAGGCTCCTGCGCGCTCATGTCGCCATCATGGGTGACACCCGCGCAGGCCGGACGGCGCCGGGGCGAGGTGTTCAGGTCGTGTGCAGAACAGGTGCCCGACGCTGCCGTCCATGACCAACTCTCCTGCCTCCTCGACGGGGCGCGCACTGCTCAACAAGGTCCCCGAGGTCACGATCTGGTTCTGGGTCATCAAGATCCTGGCCACGACGGTCGGGGAGACGGCCGCGGACTACCTCAACGGCACGCTGGGGTTCGGCCTGACCGGGACGACCGTCGTCGTCGGGGCCCTGTTCCTCGTCGTGCTCGGTTTCCAGTTCAAGGCCCGCCGGTACGTCCCCCCGCTGTACTGGGCCACCGTCGTGCTGATCAGCGTGGTGGGCACGCTGGTCACCGACAACCTCACCGACAACGCCGGCGTCCCCCTGCCGGTCACCACGGCCCTGTTCAGCGTGGCCCTGGCGATCACGTTCGGTGCCTGGTACGCCTCGGAGAAGACGCTGTCGATCCACTCCATCGTCACCCGCCGCCGGGAGGCCTTCTACTGGCTGGCCATCCTGTTCACCTTCGCGCTGGGCACGGCTGCCGGTGACCTCATCGCCGAGAAGCTGGGCGCCGGGTACTGGCTCTCCGCGCTGCTGTTCGCCGCCCTCATCGGGGCCGTCGCGGCCAGCCACCTGGTGTTCAAGGCCAACGCCGTGCTGACCTTCTGGATCGCCTACGTCCTGACCCGACCGCTGGGCGCCTCGTTGGGCGACGGTCTCTCGCAGGCCAAGGCCGACGGCGGCCTCGGACTGGGGACGACGGTGACCAGCATCCTGTTCCTGGTCACCATCCTGGCGGTCGTGTCCTACCTGGCCGTCAGCAAGCGGGACCAGCTGCCCCCGGTCGAGGTCGAGGCCGCGTCCGGTTCCTCGGTCCGCTGAGCGGGCGACCAGCGGTGCACCGTCCTTCCCCCGTCGCCCGTCGTAAGGCGGCGTCGTGAAGGTGCTGCTCGTCGACGACGAGGTGGGGCTGACCCACGCCATCGCGCGGGGCCTGCGCGCCGAAGGGCACGCGGTGGACCTCGCCCACGACGGCATCAGCGGCCGCGACGCCGCGCTGCGCGGGGGGTACGACGTCGTGGTGCTGGACATCATGCTGCCGGGTCTGCAGGGCTACCGGGTGCTGGAGGAGCTGCGCGGTGGCGGCGTCACCACCCCGGTGATGATGCTCAGCGCCAAGGACGGCGAGTACGACCAGGCCGACGCCTTCGACCTGGGCGCCGATGACTACCTCACCAAGCCGTTCTCCTTCGTCCTGCTGACCGCCCGCCTCCGTGCGCTGACCCGTCGGGCCGGGGCGACGTCGGTCCCGGTGCTCAGGGCGGGCGACCTGGTCCTGGACCCGGCCCGCCACCGGGTCAGCCGGGGGGAGACGCCCATCGCGCTGACCCCCCGGGAGTTCTCCCTGTTGGCCTTCCTGATGAGCAACCCCGACCGGGTGCTGAACAAGACCACGATCCTGCAGGAGGTCTGGGACGACGCCTTCGACGGCGACGTCAACAACGTGGAGATCTACGTGGGGTACCTGCGCCGCAAGATCGACGTGCCGTTCGGCCGGGCGAGCATCCGGACGGTGCGCGGTGCGGGTTACCTGCTCGAACCCGGGGGAGGCTGAGCCGGCAGTTCCACCAGCAGCCGCGCTCCGGGCAGGAGCTGGGGGTCGGTGAACCGGACCTCGCCACCGTGAGCGGTCACGATGTCGCGCACGATGGCCAGGCCAAGCCCGGAGCCACCGTCCTCCCGGGCCCGCGCCTCGTCCAGCCGCACGAACCGGCCGAAGACCCGTTCGCGGTCTGCGACCGGGATGCCGGGCCCGTCGTCCTCCACGGCGAACCAGGCGCCGCCGTCTCGACCGTCGGCCCCGCCACGGGCCGCCGGACCGCAGCTGAGGTGCACCCGGCCACGACTGTGCCGCACGGCGTTGTCGACGGCGTTGCGGACCACCCGGGCCAGCGCCCCGGGATCGCCCCACACGCGTGCGGGTGCCACCTCGCCGGACACCTGCAACCCGGCCCGGGCACGCAGTCGCGAGCGTTCGGCCGAGAGCAGGTCGTCGAGGTCGACGTCCTGGCGGTGGCCGACGCGGCCATGCCCCTCGTCGGTGCTGGCGAGGGTCAGCATGTCGGTCACCAGGCGCTCCAGGCGCACGGCCTCGTCGAGGACCACCTGGTGGGTGCGGTCGGAGGCACCCACCCGTTGTGCCACCTCGGTCTCGGTCCGGATGGTGGCGATCGGGCTGCGCAGCTCGTGCCCGGCATCGGAGACGAAGGACCGTTGACGTGCCGCCGAGGCCTCCAGCCGGCTCAGCATCGCGTTCATGGTCGACGCCAGGGCTGCGATCTCGTCCCGGGTGCCGGGCTGGGGGACCCGCGCGGAGAGGTCGTCGGCGCCGATGCGCGCGGTCCGGGCCCGGATGGCCTCGACGGGCCGCAGTGCCCGCCCGACCGACCACCAGGTCGCCGCCGCCACCACCGCGAGCAGCACCGGCACGCCGACCAGTGCCAGCCGGGAGACCAGGGCAGCGGTGTCCTCGGCCACGGCGAGGGACTGGACGGCGACGACGCGGTCGGCACCGGTCGAGGGGTTCACCCCCAGCACGACGAGGCGGTAGCTGTCACCGGGTTCACCGACGAGCGAGCCGTCGACGCGGCTGGCCTGCTCCTGCCCTGGTCCAGGGGTCATCGCCGTGAGCGGCGCAACCCCCACCAGGTCGGGGCTGGCCGCCACCACCCGGTCCCCCCGCAGCACCTGGACCAGCGCGCCGTCCTCGGAGCCCAGGACGGGCTGGTCGGACGCGCCTCGCCCGTCCAGGCCGGCGGCGATCTCCTGCACCCGTGTGCTCGCGGCCGTGGTCACCGTCTCCTGGATGGTGCGATTGACAAGGCCAACGAGGACGAACGCCGACCCGGCCAGGGCGAGTGCGACGACGGCCACCGCGGCGGCCGTGGCCCGCGCTCGCACCCCCACTCGACCTCCCGGGAGCCGGGCCTGCCGGGAGGCCGTGCCGGTCGGGTCCACGTCGGGAGCGTAGGTGCCCGGAGGCGGTGCAGGACCGGACGCCGCGAGGCGCGGCTGTGTGCCCGCACAGCTGTCTCAGCGTCGTCTCAGTGCCCTCGGCGCAAGGTGGCTGACGCAGGGCGAGATCGCCCCGCCGGAACCAGGAGGAAACATGAAGCTGCGCCTGACCAAGAAGAGCCTGGCCGCTGCCGGGCTGGCCACCGCCGTCATCGTCGGCGGAGGTGCCTCGATCGCCGCGGCGAGTGGCCCCGACGGTGACACCGCCACGGCCTCGGACACCGCCCAGACCGACGGCGAGACCGCCGACGGCGCCGACGGCGGCCCGGGCAGCGAGCAGGACGCGGCCGACCCGACGTTCACCGGGTCGGTGCCCGCCCCGGCCACCACCGAGGTACCCGACGGCCAGGAGACCTCCGGCAGCGACGCGGCCGAGAAGGCCGCCCTCGAGGCGCTGGCCACCGTCACGCAGACGCAGGCCGAGCAGGCTGCGGTGGCGGCGGTACCCGGGACGGTGTCCGAGACCGACCTGGATAGCGAGAGCGGGTTCGTCGTCTACAGCGTGGAGGTCACCGGCGCCGACGGCACGGTCACGGAGGTGACGGTGGACGCCGGCAACGGGACCGTGCTGGCCCAGCAGGCAGGGGACGCCGGTGACCCCGCCGACGGCGCCGACCAGCCGGAGGGGCCGAACGACCCGCAGGACTGACACCCCACCAGACGGGCCTCGGAGCAGCCGCTCCGGGGCCCGTCTGCGCTCGTGGGTGGGCTCAGACCGGGGCCTGTCCACCGGGTCGGGTCAGGTCGAATACCAGCCAGCCCTGGAACTGCTGCTCCGGGAACGCGCCGAGCACCCAGGAGGTGATCTGGCCGGCGGTGGAGTCCGGGGCGGCGTGCAGGTTGCCGGCCTCGACCACCAGGTAGTGGATGCGGTCGGCGGCCACCAGCTCCTGGAAGGCCACCAACGAGGGGTCGGGATCGCCGCCGGTGAAGCCACCCAGCATGCGCACCGGTGCGCCGGAGGTGAGCTGGACCTGCGCGGCGTAGCGGCCGGTCATCACCGCAGCCCAGTCGTACCCGGCAGCGCCCCGACCGACGAGGTCGGCCACCGCTGCAGGGACCCGGCTGCCCGGCACCAGGCCCGGCGGGGTGACCAGGTCGGTCACCCCCGGCCCGGCCTGCACGTTGGCGCCCTGGTGCACCGACCGCGCCGTGGCCATCGACCACGTGGCCGGGCCGACCAGCAGCGCCACCAGAGCCGCGGTGACCGCGAGCACCCGCATCGGTCGGTCGGCGCGGGCCGAGGGCTCGAGGACCAGGGCCACGATCGCCACGACACCGGCGACGGCCACCACCGGGATCGCGACCACCGGCCAGGCCGGCTGCAGGGCCAGCACCAGGCAGGCGTAGAGGGCCGACACCCCGAGGACGACGGCCAGGAAGGGACGGGCCCAGTCGACCCGCGACCGGACCGTCCACACCGCCGAACCCCCCAGCGCCACGGCCGCGGCGACCGCGGGTGCAAGCTCGATCGTGTAGTAGCTGTGGGAGATGCCGCGCAGGCTGCTGAGCACCACGCCGACCACGAGCAGCCAGCCGCCCCACAGGACCAGGCCGGCCCGCAGCGGGTCGCGGCGTGGCCGACCGCGGGTCACCACCCACCCGGCCACCAGCAGGGCGAGCGCGGCCGGGAGCAGCCACCCCGCCTCGTCGGCCGCAGACCCGAACAGCCTGCCGTAGTTGGCCGCGTGCGTGCCGTTCGCACCCGCCCCGTTCAGCCGGCCGAGCCCGTTGTAGCCCAGCGTCAGCTCCCAGATGCTGTTGGTCGCGGTCCCCCCGATGTAGGGACGCTGCTGCGCCGGCGTCAGCAGGACGACCAACACCCACCAGCCCGCAGCGAGGACCGTGGCCGCCGCGCCGGCCAACGCACGGAGCAGCCGACGACCGAACCCGCCCGGTCCGGCCACGAGGAGAACGGCCGCCAACGCCGGGAGCACGAGGAGGCCCTGTACCTGCTTGGTCAGGAACGCCAGCCCCACCAGCGCCCCGGCCAGCACCACCCACCCCGTGCCGCCACTGTGTCGGTCCACCGCTCGGGTGACGGCGTAGGCAGCGCCGACCAGCAGCAGCGTCATGAGGGTGTCGGGGTTGTCGTACCGGGCCATCAGGGTGACCACCGGCGTCACGGCCAGGATCCCGGAGGCCATCAAACCCACCGCGGGGCTGCTGTGCCGCCGCACCGTCAGGTACAGCAGGCCCACCGCCGCGACCCCGCACGCTGCCTGGGGCCAGAGCAGGGCCTGCGGGGTCAACCCGAACAGCCGGACCGAACCGGCCATCAGCCACAACGCCGCGGGAGGCTTGTCGACGGTGATCCCCCCGGCCGGGTCCAAGGCACCGAAGAGGAACGCGTGCCAGCTGGTCGCACCGGCCTGGGCGGCGGCGGCGTAGTAGGCGTTCGCCCACCCGGACCGGCCGACGCCGACGGTGTACAGGACACCGGCCAGCACGAGCTGGACGCCGAGGATCAGCCGTACCCGAGCTGTGGTCATGCCGGTCATCCAGCGAGACCTGCCTGTGCGCCGGCCAGCGACTTCCTGGACGGCACCTGGGTGGTCCTCAGCGTTCTCCCAGGTGGAGTCGGCCGCTGAGGATTCACTGAGAACGCCGGTTCGGTGACGCGCGGCGTCCACCTAAGGTCAGGCTGGCCTTGCCGAGCGGTGGGGGCGGAGATGGAGGTGTCCCGTGGGTCAAGTCTTCTTCCCGAGCTACCTGATCGGCCTGCGCGAGGGCCTGGAAATGGTCCTCGTCGTCAGCGTGCTGGTCGCCTACCTCGTCAAGACCGGCCGCCGACAGCACCTGGTGCCCGTCTGGGCCGGGGTCGGCGCCGCGGTCGTCCTGTCGGTCGGGTTCGGCGCCGTCTTGTCCTACGTGTCCTCGACCGTGCTCGGGGGCCCCGGCCAGGAGCTGTTCGACGCCGTCACCTCGGTGGTGGCCGTCGGCCTGGTCACCTGGATGGTCTTCTGGATGCGGCGCACCGCCAGGAAGCTGTCCGGGGAGCTGCGCGGTCGCCTCGACGACGCGGTGGGGCTGGGGCTGGGCGCCGTGGTCGGCATCGCCTTGGCCGCCGTCATCCGCGAGGGGCTGGAGACCACGCTGCTGTTCTTCGCCTCGGCGCAGGGGGCGGTCAGCGCCACCCCGGTCCTTGGGCTGAGCGCCGGGCTGGTGACTGCCATCGCGATCGGGGCGGCCCTGTACGCCGGCGCCCTCCGGGTCAACCTGACCCGCTTCTTCACCATCAGCGGTGTCCTGCTGATCTTCATCGCCGCCGGCATCTTCAAGTACGGCGTGCACGACTTCCAGGAAGCCGGCGTCCTGCCCGGGCTGAGCACCTACGCCTACGACGCCTCCGGCTGGCTGGTCCCGGGGAGCTGGTACGGCGTCGTCCTCGACGGCGTGTTCCACATCTCGGCGCGGCCGACGGTCCTGGAGACCGTGGCCTACCTGGTCTACCTCGTCCCGGTCCTGACCCTGTTCCTCGTGCCCGGGTTCCGCGCCCGGCGCAGCACTGCCCACACCCCCACCCGGACGGAGAACCCCACCCGTGTCGATGCGCGCCCCTAGCTGTACCCGGCCATCAGGTTGGTGTCAGTCGGCTGGTCGGGGGCCTGCCGCCGAGTGCTGAGTGGCGGCGTTGAGTGTTGTAGTGCTCGAGCCAGCCGGCAAGGGCTGCGGTGCGCTGGTCGTTGTCGGTCCAGGGCTGCCGGTAGGCCCACTCGGTGGCCAGGGTGCGGTTGAGTCGTTCGACCTTGCCGTTCTGCCACGGGCAGTGCGGGCGGATGAACTTCTGCCGGATGCCCAGCTGGGCGCACACGCCCTTGAGGGATTGTTTGTAGGCCCAGGCGTTGTCGGTCATCAGGCGCTCGATGGTGGGGATGCCATGGTCGGCGAAGTAGGCAGCTGCGCGGATGAAAAAGCCTGCGCAGGTGGTGCCTCGCTCATCGTCGAGCACCTCGGAGTAGGCCAGCCGGGAGTGGTCATCGACCAGGGAGTGCACGTAGTCGAAGCCGACCTTGGTGGCTCGGTCGCGGCTGGTGGAGCCCGCGGCGCGGCCATGGACTCGCCAGCCGCCACCGGCGGGGATGCGCCCGAGCTTCTTGACGTCCATGTGCACCAGCTCGCCGGGACGGTCGCGTCCGTAGCGGACCGCGGTCTGCTTGGACGAGCGGATGACCTCTCCGCTGATGCGGTCCAGCAGGGCCAGGCGCGGCATGCCTTCGCGGGCCAGCACCCGAGAAACCGTGCGGGCCGGCACCCCGGTGGCCGAAGCGATCCCGTCGGGACCACAGCGCAGCCGCCGGCGGGCGGCAACCACGTCGGCCACCGCCTCTGCCGACGTGCGGGTGGGACTGACGTGCGGGCGGGAGGACCGGTCGACCAGACCAGCCACGCCCTCGGACTGGAAGCGGGCTACCCACGTGCGCACACACTTTCGGGAGATCCCCATCGCCGCCGCGATGTGCGCCAGCGGCCACCCAGCGGCAGCCCGCTCGACGATCAACAACCGGCCTAACGGCGTGGTGCGGGCATTAGCGTGAGACACGAGGACCTCCGGGCGGATGTGGGCCTTCGACAAGCCACACCCCACCCGGAGGTCCTCCCACGATCAAGTGGCCTGAACGTCACCAACGTCCTGGCCGGGTACAGCTAGCGCCGGGGAGCCGATGGCTGAGCGCACCGCGTGGGCGCTGTGCTCGGCGATGAGCTGGTGGTCTGCGCTCGGCAAGCCCCGCCCGACAAGGCTGGCCGGCCCGGGCCGCCGGTGCACGATGACCAGGTCCAGCGCATGTTCGCCGCCGATCGGCCCGACAGGTTGTGGTTGACCGACATCACCGAGCACCCACGGCCGAGGGCAAGCTCTACCTCTGCGCGGTCAAGGACGTGCACTCCAACCGAATCGTCGGCTACGCCATGGATGCCCGGATGCAGTCCCGGCTGGCCGTGGCAGCGCTGGAGTCCGCCATCGCCCGACGGGCCACCGGCGGGAACGACGTCGCCGGCTGCACCGTCCACTCCGGCAGGGGATCGCAATTCCAGTCCCGCCGGTTCGTGCACGCCCTGGGCGCCCACGGCCTGGTCGGATCGATGGGCCGCGTCGGCGCCGCTGGGGACAACGCGGCGATGGAGTCCTTCTTCGCGCTGCTGCAGAAGAACGTGCTCGACCGGCAACGTTGGGTCACCCGGCAGCAGCTGCGGATCGCGATCGTCACCTGGATTGAACGGACCTACCACCGCCGACTGCGGCAAGCCGCCCTCGGCCACCTCACACCCATCGAGTGCGAGATGATCGAAACCTGCGAAGGCCCGGGCCGCCTGACCCGAACTGTCACCTTTCCGTGCAGCAGTCCCCTTCGTGAGCACCAGGTTCAGATCGTCCAGCACCGCGCGCTGGGCGTAGGCGTGCCCGACGCCGCGCAGCTCGATGCCCCGGGAGGGGTCGGCGACCGCCGTGGCGGCGGCCGACCGCCGTCCCCTCACGACGCGGCTGCCGCCCGGCGCGGCCGCTCGATGACCGGGTAGGCCCGGCGGACCTGGACGGCCACCACCGAGGCGATCCCGACCTTGACCGCGTCACCGACCAGGAAGGGGGCGGCGCCGGTGCTCAGCGCGACACCGGGGGAGAGGTCCAGCACCGCGGCCAGGACCGGCACGCCGACCGCGTAGACGACCACGATGCCGCCGACGGCGTTGGCCAGCAGGGCCCAGCCCAGGTGGTACCGGTTCCAGCTCCACTCGGTGATCGCGCCGACCACCCCGGCGGCGAAGGGCCAGGCGACGAGGTACCCGCCGGTCGGCCCGGCGAAGACGGCCAGGCCACCCCCGCCACCGGGCAGCACCGGCAGGCCCACGGCGACCAGCACCAGGAACAGCGCCAGGGCCAGGAAGCCCCGGCGGGCGCCCAGCACTGAGCCGGCCAGCATCACCCCCAACGTCTGGGCGGTGATCGGCACCGGCCCCACGTTGATCGCCGGGACGAGCCCGAGCACCGCCGTGAGCGCGGCGAACAGCGCGACGTAGGCGAGGTCGCGGGTCTTCATGGGGTCCTCCGGCGTGATGTGAGCGTCGACCGCGGAAGGTAACCGGTGCGGCGCCGCCGTCCGCCACCAGGTCCCCGCCGGCGACCTGACCTGGGGGTTGCGCAGCTGGGTTGGCCCCAATTACGGGTGATCATCACCGCGCACGCGGAACGTTCACGGGTACGCATAGAACCCCATCCCACGTTCTGGGACGGCCGAGTCGACCTTCAAGCGTTCCGCTCTTGCGGTTTTTGTAGGGGTCAAGAGGACAACTCAGGTCGTCACTCGGCGGCGCGCCTGGGTTGTGCAGCTGTGCTCGCTCGAAGGGTTGACACAGAATCGATCTTCGCCACCTCGGGGCAGGTATCTTGAAGCACAGTTGCGAGTTGTGATCGTAGTCGTTCCGGCCGTAATGGCCCGGGCTGCGGCTAAGGCGGGGCGGCCCAGAACACGGTAACAACTCCCGTCGGTTCGCAATGGGCTCGCAGAGGCGGCACACATGCCGTACTGGCCCAGGGTGTAGAAGTGTGGCTCCGGCGTCGGCATCCACAGACAACGGCATCTGCCACCGGGTACGTGCTGCCGCCGCGCGGTGTCATGCACCGTCACGGTGGGCGTGTCGGCGGGGCAGATTGACCGTCCGCAACCGTCGATAATCCCGCAGGTGTGTCCGAAATTGGAGAGCCCGCAACGAGGCCAAAGGCATAGAAAACGATGAGCTCGCTCGACAGGCCGTGCTTGTCGTGCCATTCGCGCCCACGCCCGGTGCAGTTACAGAATAGGAATGTCTGGTTCGGCGTTTGCTGCAACACCGCGTGACGATCCTCGTGCGGCCACGAGGAGCGTCGGGCGGACCGCCCCGGCAGACAGCAGGGCCCCCATCCGTGCCGACTGCCGGGCCGAGCGCTCAAAGCGGGGGTCTGTGCCGTGACGGCGCTGCACCTCGGCGGCGACGGCGGAGGCTGCGTCGTCCCAACCCGGTGGGTTGTCGTCCATATGGGCGACTGCCTGGTCCAACACGTCGAAGCTGGCCGCCCTGAGTAGTGCGTTTAGGGCGTTCTCGGTAGGAAATGAATTGCCCTCCGGCGGGGGAGTCGGCAACACGTGGGCGACCTGCACAAACACGAGCAGTCCCAGCCTGCCACCAGAACGCAGTACGCGGTACAACTCAGCCAGCACCGCGGCCTTGTCGACGGTCGTGCACAGCACGCCCAAGCTCCAAGCCGCCGCGGCGACCCCGGAGGACACCGGGAGCGACCGTCCCATCGCAGCGGCAGACGGCAAACCGAACAGGTGGCGCGAGGCACGCACCGCACCGGCCATCGGTTCCAGGCACACCGGCCGCACCTGGCGATCCCGGGCCACCCACGCGGCTGGGCCGCCGACACCGGAACCGACGTCTAGTAGCAGGTCACCCGGGTTTAGAGCCAACCGGTCAGCCAGCCACCGCAGCGACCCAACGCTGCCCGAACCCCGGCAGCCCGCAGGTACCGCGTGACCTGGCCCGAGCGCCCGGACGGCTTCCTCGGTCCAGGTCGCGGTGATGTCGAATTCATCCTGCATCGCGGCACTGTGCAGTCCGCTCATCGCTGCTCCTCTTGAAACCTGGTAGTCACCGCTGCGGTCACGCGCGCCGTTTCAATCCCCGCGGACCCTGACCCGGCCGGATAGACCTACTCCGCCCACCCGGGCACGGCAAGCGCGCGCAACCCTCAGCCGCGGCGGCAACAGTGGGTGCCCTGATTGGTCCAGGCGCAGGCAACTCTGGGCCGCGGGGCGCGTCGGGTGGGGGTCGCACCGTTTGGACGAACGGCTCATTGCTGCAGACGGCGGTTGCGGCGAGGGGTCCGGCAGGGCTCGCCCGTCGAGCGGTGCCACCGGGGATGGTCTACAACTTCAGGATGCCCCTATACCGGTTGATCGGTGACCACGGCGCCTCAGTCGGTGAGATCGACGCGGACGACGACCAGGCGGCGGAAGGTGCTGCCCGCGAGCTTTCGGTGTCGGTGGCGACCGCGCGTTCCACCGGCTACCGCCTCGAACGCCAGGACGAGGGTGGGTGGCGGGCAGTGTTTACCTGGATGCCCGCGCGGGTGGGCCACTCTGACGTCCCGGTGGACAGCCTGGTCACCCCGCCTCAGCCGGGCCTACCCACCCCGGAGTGGGTCCGGCCACCCAGTTAGCAGCAGGACAGGACGACCGGACTGAAGTCAATCGGGCAGCGTGCGGGGCACCTCCACTTCGCCGCCCATGACGCCGGCGGCGATGGTCTCCAGGTCGGCGTCCTGGCCGAAGGCGAACCCGCGGAGCACCGCCAAGGCCGTCGATGCGTCCACTCCCCGCTGCGCGCTAACGATCCCGATGGCCTGCCACACCTGACGCCGCGCGGTCACCGGCAGGGAGCGTAGAGCAGCCGGCAGGCCGAGGACCACGTCGGACTCCTCGGCCAGCGCGGTTGACAGCACCGTGCCGCATGCGTTGGCAACTTCGCCGACGGCCGCCAGCACCCCGGGGGCGGGCCGGCCAGGACGGTAACGGTACAGGTCGATCACGACCGAGCCGGTCAACGGGCCGCCGACGGGCAGGGCCAGGGTCATCCGGTATGGCGTCTGGGTGGCGAACTGGCTGGCGTAGACCGGCCAGCGGGCGGCCAGGTCTTCATCCACCGCGACGACCAGTCGGCGCTCACGGTGGGCAGCCGTGCACGGCCCGTCCCCCAGCGCGAACTGCAGCCGCTCGGCTGCGGCGGCCGTCGGATCGCTCGCGCCCAACGGTAGCCGCCGGTCGGGGACCAGCATCATGGACAGGCCGGCGCCGTCGACGGGTAGCACCGTGACGCAGGCGCGCGCCAGGCGGTCGGGAAGCAGTTCCGGGTCGTCGCCGGCGGCTGAGCTGTGAGCCAGCTCGGCGTGGAAGGCCTCAGCCGCGCTCATGCCGGGTGACTGGGCCGCGTGGTGGTTCACGGGTGCGGGGCTCCTTTACATGGCGGTGCCGGCCGCCGGAGCCGGCGATGCACCGGCGATGGGTCAGACAACTGAGCCTAGGAGAAGCGTGACCCAACCGGGGTAGAGGACCCCACGTTGAGCGCTACTGCGGCCCCCCGCGGCCTTGTCCTGCGTGGTGGGTCTCGAACAGCCGGCCGAGCAAGGCTAGTGGGCGGGCCGAGCTGTCCGTCACCACAGAGACTGGATGCTTGGGGTACCCCCATGCGTGGCGCAGAATGGCCCGAGGGCCCGCCGTTGAGCTGCTTCTCCTCCGCTCAGCTTCCTTCTGCGCCCATCTCATGCAGGGGCGCCCTGGGTCAGCGCTCGAACAGGGCGTTCAAATCCCTGTGGGACTGCCGGGATGCAGTCTTGTAGATGAACGGACATCTATCGCGCCGGGTGGGCTGGTTTTGGCACCCCGTCCGGGACGTTCCGGGGGCCGGCCTCGGTGGGTCGTGGTCGGTCTTGGCGGTGGAGGCGGACGGCGACGAGGGCGATGTCGTCGTCGGGTCGGCCGTCGACCATGCGGGTGATGATGCCGTCGCACAGGTCGTCGAGGGTCGCGTCGCCGAGCTCGGTGATGGCATTGGTGAGTCGTGCGAGGCCGTCGTCGAGGTCGGAGGTGCGGCGTTCGATGAGCCCGTCGGTGTAGAGCAGGACGGTGGCGCCGCGGTCGAGGGTGGTGACCTGTTCGGTGCGGGTGGTGTCGGCGTTGACGCCCAGCAGGAGTTCGCCCTTCCAGGGGGCCAGGATGCGGTGGGTGCCGTCGGGGTTGATCACGATCGGTGGTGGGTGGCCGGCGTTGGCCCAGATCATGCGGGTGACGCCCCGTTCGACTTCGTCGGGGGTCTGCTCGAAGCGGGCGATGGCCGCGGTGGCCAGGGTGGTGATCTGCAGGACCTGCATGGAGGTGTCCAGACCGCGCAGGACGTCGGCGGGGCCGGCCCCGGAGTAGGTGGCGATGCCGCGCAGCAGGCCGCGGAGCTGGCCCATGGCGGCGGCTGCGGCGGTGTCGTGGCCGGCGACGTCACCGATGACGATCATGGTGGCGCCGTCGTGCTGGAGGAAGGCGTCGTACCAGTCCCCGCCGACCTGGGCGGCCTGGGCGGCGGGTTCGTAGCGGACGACGACCTGGGCGTGGTCGGGTTCGGGTGGGCTGGTGAGCAGGGACCGTTGCAGGGTGGCGGCCAGACCGGCTTGCTCGGTGTAGAGGCGGGCATTGTCCAGGGCGAGGCCCGCGCGGGCGGCGAGATCGGCCGCGGCGGCGAGGTCAGCGCCGGTCAGCGGTGCCCGGCCGGGCCCGCCGAAGAGGGTGAGCAGGCCGGTGATGCGTCCACGGCCGCGCATGGGCAGCACAGTGATGGACTCCGGTGCCAGCTCGGCGATCAGGTCAGCGGCCTCACCGGGGTGCAGGACCGCGCGGATCTGGGCGGCCGCGCCCGAGCCGGCCTGCACGATGGCGTCCTCGGCCAGGGCTCGGGCGAGGAAGGACTGATCGGTCAGGGCCGGGATGCGGGTGTCGGCGTACCGGCGGACCACGGGCCGTAGCTGCGGGTCGGTGTGCCAGGCGCCGACGTCGCGCAGGCTTCGGCGCGTGGCGTTGCCGTGCTGCTCCTCCCCGACCACGGTCACCAGGGACCAGTCACCCAGCCGTGGGACCACGAGCTCGGCCAGCCGGGCCACCGCGGTCTCGGCGTCGAGCATGCCGGTGAGCTCGGCGGTGACCTGGGCGAGGAGCTCGGTGCGCTGTTGTTGCTGAACGCGGTCGGTGATGTCCAGGAAGAACACCGACAGCCCGTCGGCGTCGGGAGTGACCCGGATGTCGAACCAGGTGTCGAGGGGGGCGGGGTAGTAGGCGTCGAACGTGGCCGGCTGCCCGGTAGCGAGGACCTGCCGGTAGGTCTGCCCGATGATCGAGTGCTCCGCTGCGGGGAACAGGTCCCACATCACCTTTCCGACTGCTTGGTCTCGGGTGAGGCGCAACAGTTCCTCGGCGGGGCCGTTGAGGTAGGTGCAGCGCCACTCCCGGTCCACGCTGCAGAACGCCGCGGACATGGTCTCCAGCAGGCGGGTGCTGCGCGCTGCGTCGGCGTTGACCCGGGCGTTGCCCACGGCGGTGGCCACCTGGGCGGCCAGCAGCCGCAGCGTCACCCGGTAGTCCTCATCCACCGGCAGCTGGGCATGGGTGCGCACCACCAGCACCCCCACCGCCTCCTCGGTGCCGGCGGCGTGCAGGGGAAGGGTGATGGTGCGGGCCACCGGGGACGCGGCCGGTGCAGACGGCTCGCCCCAGACATCGGTCGGGTCCTCGAGCAGGTCACCGGCAGGCAGGTTGGTGAGGACCGGCTGCAGCACGGCTGCGGCCTCGGCCGGGAGACCGAAGACCTGCGGGGCCAGGGGACCTCCCACAAGTGCGTCGCCGCGCAGGTAGATCCCGGCGTGGGCGATGTCGGGGGCACCGTCCAGCGCCTGCAGGACCGCGGTGCACGCAGCGGCGACATCAGGGTGCTGCCGGCCGGCTACCGCGGAGGTGTGCTGGACCAGTTCGAGCCGGCGGGCGGCCAGCACCTGGCTGGTGGTCTCCAGTGCGGTGTCCAGCACCCCCACCACCGCACCGGTAGCGTCCAGCAGCGGGCTGTAGGAGAAGGTGAAGAAGGTCTGCTCGTCGTAACCGTTGCGGGTCATCGACAGCTCGAGGTCACCGAAGTAGTTGGCGCGCTGCCCGTCCACGACGTCGGCGATCATCGGGGCGATCGTGGGCCACACGTCGGACCACACCTGATGCAACGGCTGGCCCATGGCCGCCGGGTGCCGATCGCCCAGCATGGGCGCGTAGCCATCGTTGTAGACCATCGTCAGCTCGGGGCCGGCCATCACCAGCATCGGGAACCGCGATGTCAGCGCCGTGCTCAGTGCCGTCTGCAAGGTCGCCGGCCAGCTCGGCACCGGGCCAGCTGGCGTGGTCGACCAGTCGGTGTCCAGCACCAGCTGCATGCACGGGGTTCGTTCGGCGGACCCCAGCAGGTGCTGCAGCAACTCCTGCTGGCCCATGTCCTGGGACGGCGGACTGCCGGCAGCGCTCACCACGGGAAATCGGCACAGCGGCAGCACCGCCGGTCGGCCGAAGTCGCAACGAGGGGCTGCTCGAGGTGACATGTGGTCATCGTTGGCCACTCCCTACTTCCTCGTCGTCGGTGACCTGGTCGCTCCCATCCGGTGCGCTGCGACCCGAGCTCGGCCTCGAGCACTACCCTCCCGTACCCGTTCGGGGTGGCAATGGACGGAGCGCCTACCGGGCGAAAACTGCCACAGCATGCACGATGGGATCGCGCACACCCAGCGCAGGTGATGTATCACATTCGAGGGCATCGCAGGACGTCACAACATGCCCAGCGGCGTGTCCGGGCAGCACGAGCACCAGTAGGCGCCCAGGGTTGATGAGGTCGCGCGGTACGAGGGGAGGGGCAGGGTGGGAACGCACGAAGTCACCGCACCAGAGCTGGAGGCGCTGGCCGCGTCGTGGTCCCAAGACACCCCGGTGCCCCGCCCGCGGGAGACCGAACGGCTAACCCTGGTCCTGGAATCCCTGCGTGCGTTGAGCCTGGTCCGGCGTCAGGTTCGGGCCTTCCTGACCGCGAGCCTGGACCCCACGGCGTCTGGTGCTGAAGACGTGGTGGAACGCGCCATCCTGGTGATCGATGAGCTGACATCCAACGCCCTACGCCACGGGTCACCGCCGTCCCGGCTCAGCATCTGCGACGAGACCCACCGATGGCTGGTCATCGTCAGCGACAGCGCCACCGACCGCCCACCCACCCCAGCGGTCGACCGCCCCGCCGGAGCCGGCGGCTACGGCCTGTACGTCATCAGCGACCTCAGCACCGCCCACGGGGTCCACTACGCCGTAGACCACAAGCTCGTCTGGGCAGCACTGACCAAGAACCCCAACTGATCTGAACACGGGGGGCGTCCGGTGCTCATCGCCGCCTGGGCCACCGGCTGGCTGTCGGCGCGGAGGTGCCCCGCACCGAGTCCATCAGTTGCTGGGCGACCTCACGGACCTTGGTGTTGGTGTGCTGAGACTGATCGGCAAGGATCTGGAACGCCGCCTCTGCGGTGCAGCCGTGCACAGCCATGAGCACCCCCTTCGCCTGCTCGATGACGGCCCTGTACGCCAGTGCTTCGCGCAATTGCCGGACTTCGGCTCGGAGGTCATCAAGCTCGGTGCTGCACGTCGACGACCCCACCGCAGGAACGGCCCCTGCACCAAACTGCCCCATCACCCGGGTGATCCCGCTCTGCACGCACGCCGGCCATTCATAGCAAGGTGGACCCAAATTGCCTGTCCAACACCCCGACCGACGCCACCAACCACCACCGCTGCCCCCTTCAAGTCCTCGGGTCAGCCGTAGAGAAGGAGTTGGGCTTTCGACGCACGGGGTGTTTCGGGCTTGACCAGCATAAGTCGGTGAGGGGAGCCTGACCCGGTTCTCCGGACACCTGACCTGAGGCGAGAATCGCCCGGGAGAAGTCCTGTATGCCTGCACCCAAGCCTGCCGAGATCCGCCTCAAGCGGTGGAGCTGGCCCGTGCTGTAGAGGTCGAGGACCACCGCGCTGCCCAGTGGCCACCGACGGGCAAGGACATGGTGCTGCGGTAGTCGGTCCGCTCGCCCAGCTGCGCGGCGTATCCCGGCCAGTGCTCCTGCAGTTCCGGCTGGGAGGCCAGGATCGCCGTCCGAGTGCGCTGGGCTGTCGAGCAGGGCCCGATGCCGGTGGCGAACTGCAGCCGTCAGCCAGGCCGGCCATCTCGTCGCCGGCGCCCAGCGGCAGCCGCCCGTTGACCCGCAACCCGAAGCTCAAGCCGACGTCGGCGAAAGGGAGAACAGCTACACGCGCCCGGCACAGCCGGCCGGCGATGAGCAGGGCAGTGTGGGCGGTCCGCACGGTAGCGACGACGTCGTCAATGAACTGGTCGCGGACCCCGGTCGGGGGGGGTGTTCCACGTAAGGTCCCGGGTGCACAGCACCTTCGGAGTTCATCAGCTACACCAACGACCGTTCCGTGAGCAGACCCTGTTCCGCAATCGCGCAGCTCGCAAGGTGGCACGGATCGCGGAAGCGGAGTGCGTCCCGCGAGGCACTCTCGCATGTGCCCGGAACTGCTGGCCGGCGGTGGGGTCGTGCGCACCCGTTGCAGGCGCGCCGGTCCGTCCGTTGTGCGTCCGGCGCACCTAACGGTCCGATGCGCGGGGTCAAGGAACCCTGCCGCTGACCGTGGCCGGCCACCCCTACGGGGTGGATGCCAGCCCCGGGGGTCGCCCCCAAAACGCATACTCCACCCCGCACACAGCACCCGCCACCACCATCCCGAGGAGGACCAGGACCGTGCTGTTCGAACCCCGCGCCGCCGATATGGACCCCGTCGACCTGGAATCAGCGCTGCTGCGCACCGCGGTCGGTGACTACACCGCCGAAGCTGCCATTCTCCTGCTGGCAAACGCCGGCTACTGGCTGCCCGCCCTGGCCACCGCCGACCTCATCGCCGTGAGGTTCAACGAAGACCCCACAGCACCCCCCGCTGGCGAGGTCCTCGGGGTCGGCTGGGCGGCCATCGCCTGGACCGACCTCGACGCAGCCCTGCACGCCGGCCGGATAGAAGGCAGCAGCGGCCAGTGGAGGATCCTGCGCGCCGCGGCATCGATCGCCGACGGCCAGCCCGTCGACCTGGGCGACGTCGCCTCCGGCCTCGACCGCCGTCACCTGCAGCTGCTGCTGGCCGCGATCTCCCACGCCGGCGGCAGCCACGAGCACCGCCCACTCAGCCCACATGGCTTCCGCCACCGACCGCTGCCGCCGCTTCTGGCCTGGCCACCCCGGGATTGACCCGACCTGCGCCCTATCCGCCCCGTCCCCAGCGAGCCCCGTTGCCGTTGTTCGCCGGCACCGCCCGCGACGGCACCATCGCCAGCTTCGACCTGCAGAACTAGCTTGAAGCCTTCGTCGTAGCGCGCTGCCGGGTGAGCCGGTCGCTGCGGGCGATTGCCGAGCTCGTCGCCCACACCCAGACAGCCATGCGGCGATGCTCGACCGCCAGGTATCCCGCCGGCCCGTCGGCGCCCAAACGGTGGGCGATCCGCACCCCCAGCCATGACCTTACCTGCAGAGCCGCCCACCGACCCCCGGGAACCTACGCGCGTGCTTCGGGAGCTGCAGGCTGCGGCCGCCGTCGGCCGCGCGGCACACATCCGGAACGTTGACGCCGTTGCCGAGCCCGAAACCGACCACGACCCGGGCCTTGATCTCGGTGACGGCCGGCGACTCTTTGCCACGGCCACTGCCCGCTGGGTCCACCTGATCAAGTGTGCCCCGGCCGCCGTCCATCTCGTCGCAGACATCGCCCGCGCCGCGGGGGCACCTCCCTCGTCGGTCGACTACCGCCTACAGGCCATCCCGAAGGGGACAGGACCCAACGCGGAGGAGCGAACCCCGATGGTCGGCGCCAAGCTGCGCGCAGAAAATGAGACGGATTTTTTCAGCGCACCCAAAGACCGACCTCGGCAGCAAATCCATGGACCACCCGGTACAGCGGCCACTGACCCTGGCCCGTTGTCAAGACGTGCTTGACGAGCCGTCGAGCAGTCCGATGGCATCGACGACGGCCCGGGATGGTGCTTGAGCTGCTCTTTGCCGCCTGAAGGTGGTCGCAGCCCGCCGTCGGTCTGCGCCCCGACTCCAGCGATAGCGCCGCTGGACCTTTGGCAGCGGCGGTGAACAGTGCTGCTCAGACACCCCGGCGGGGTCGTCGTCGGTGCCGTCGGTCAGCAGCACCACGGAGTCGACGGCGTCGGGTCGTAGCCCCCGCGCGCAGCGCGGACCGCGGCCATGACGGTGTCGTACAACCCGGTGCCGCCGCCAGACATCTGCTGGAGCAGTGGGGCGAACTGTCCGGCCAGCAGCTCACGCTGCGTCCTGCCCTCGTCGATGGCGCCGAAGGGCCGGGGAGGCCTCTTCTCTTGCCAGTCCTGGTCACCGACCAGCCCGGCGGCGAACCCACAGACCTGTTGTGCTCCGGTCCGGGAGCCCGACAAACCCGTGATCAGCGCGTCACGGGCCACCGTGGCCCGGGTGCCCTCCCCGACAGCGGCATTCATGGACTGCGACACGTGAACCACCGTCAGCAACCGGCTGGGTGTCACCAACGAGGCCACTCGGGTGGCCAACGCGGCCGGGTCCAGCGGATCGGCATTGGGCACGCGGTGAGCTCCCGCCACCAGGTCCACGGCCTGCAGCATCTCGCCAGCCATCGGCCCGCACGGCTTCGCGGGCGTCGGCCGTGTCCGCCAGGCGGTGCAGCATCGCCGCGACCGCGGCATCATCGCCACCGGCAACTGTCTGCAGCACCGGCACCTGCAGCACCGGCACCTGCAGCACCAGTGCGCCCTTCGACGGGCACCACCACGACCAGGTGCCCTGCACCGCCGGCGGTGACTGCACCGACCTGGTGTTCGGTGGAGACCACTACCGATGCATCGGCAGCGCCGTCGACGGCTGCAGCCAAGGCCTGCGCGGGGGCGGCCGGGCCACTGGAGGTCAGCACCAGTTGTGTCAGAGCGCTGTCCGCGGCGTCCCCGGTTTCCAGGTCGCCCTGGACCGCGCCCAGCGCGCGCAGTCCGGGGCCTTCGGCGACCGAGCCGGCGAGGAAGACACCGGAGGTGTTCAGCGCCTGCAACCAGATTCCAGGGCGGTGGACAGCCACCCCCGAGACTGCGCACCCAACCGGCTGGTGGCCAGCACCATCGCCGTCTGCCCCAGCGTCACCGCCGACCCAAGGACCGCAGAACCCGCTCGCGCAGCCCATGACCGGTCGTCCGGAATCCACAGCTGGGGCCAGCCGTCCTCCGGTTGCCCGGTCAACGTAGCCACGGATTGCAGCGGTTGCTCGGTGCCCACTGCGGCCTCGGTCCACCGACCGGGAGCGACTGGAATCGGTCCCGACAACAGCCCCTGCACCAGCGCACCCAGTTCGGGAGCAACCGTCACCCGGACCATGTCGGCCACTTGACATGCACTCGCTTCGGCGTCACCGCCCCCACCGTCGACCGGGGTTTTGGTCACCCAGATGGCCGCGACCAACGCGATCATCGTGGCTGCGGCGATCCCAACGACCGCCGGACTCAACAGCCGACGCCGACGCCGCCGGCCGTGCCTGGACCGGGCCCGGTCTGCACCCGACTGCCGGAAGGGCGGCGGGCAATTTGGAGCGTGACGGCCCGTGCATCAACCCCACCATCCCGGGCCGACGGGCTCTCTCACGCAACCCGTGCACCGCCCAGCACGACACAAGGCGCTGACGAAAGACACTGTTTCGATGCACGTCCACCGGTGGGGATGACATGCGGAAGCGGGCTGTCCTCCGCCGCGTGACGGTTTCGCCGGAGCGCAGGCCATCGCTGTCCGGGTGCGCGAGGTGTGTCCGATCAGGTCCCCGGATGGCCCCCTGGTTCGTCTGGTCCCGCCATATCGGGTGAGTTCGCGGTGCCAGCTGATGACACAGCGCGTACATGGATCCTTACTCGAAGTGAGACCTCTGAAGAACGCGGTGGTCGACCAAGTACGACAGGAAGTGGAATCCGATGGCAACAAGGGCACGGTGGGCGGGAGCCCGCGTCTCGGCGGTGCTCGCCGTCTCGGCGATGCTTGTCGGCTACGGCCTGGGCACGGCCCAGGCCGAGGTCAACCCGTCGCTGGGCTACGACGCCCAGACGGACAAGGGTTCGCTGTACAACATCGCCGGCGTCGTCGGCGCGCTGGACGCCTACCGATTGGGCATCACCGGCCGCGGTGTCGGTGTCGCGCTGATCGACACCGGGGTGACCCGGGTCGCCGGGCTGAACTCAGGGAACGTCGTGAACGGTCCTGACCTGTCCTTCGACAGCCAGGACCCGGCGACGGCCCACGTCGACGGTTACGGTCATGGCACCCACCTGGCCAGCATCATCGCCGGTCGCACCGCGGCCGGGATCCCGGCCAGCTACACCGACCCGGCCCGCTTCGCCGGCATCGCGCCCGATGCGAACCTGGTCAACGTCAAGGTCGGCTCGGCCAACGGCGACGTAGACGTCAGCCAGGTCATCGCGGGCATCAACTGGGTAGTCGAGCACCGCAAGGACGAAGGGCTCAACATCCGGGTCATCAACCTGTCCTACGGGACCGACTCGGTGCAGCCCAGCCAGGTCGACCCGCTGGCCTATGCGGTCGAGCAGGCCTGGCGCAACGGGATCGTCGTCGTGGTCGCCGGCGGGAACGAGGGTGACACCACGACGAACCTGGCCAACCCGGCCTCTGACCCGCACGTGCTGGCCGTGGGCGCGATGGACTCGGCAGGCACCGTCACGACCGCCGATGACACCGTGCCCTCCTGGTCCACCGATGGCACCGACGCCCGGCACGTCGACGTCACCGCCCCGGGGGTCTCGGTCCTTGGGCTCCGGTCGCCCGGCAGCACCGCCGACACGCAGAACCCTGGTGCCCGGGTGGGGACCCAGTTCCTGCGTGGATCCGGGACCTCCCAGGCCGCCGCGGTGGTCAGCGGCGAGGCCGCCCTCCTGCTGCAGGCCATGCCGCAGCTCACCCCCGACCAGGTCAAGCAGATCCTCATGGGTTCTGCCACCGGGCTCAACAACGTCTCCGCCCGCCTGGAGGGGTCGGGCACCACCGACCTGCGCAAGGCACTGCGCTCTGTGCCGCGCTCGGTCGCCAACCCCGCGCCGTGGGGGACCGGTACCGGCTCCCTGGAGGCCTCCCGGGGCAGCTTCCACATCGTAGTGGGGGACGGCACCACGGAGGAAACCACCTTGCTGGGCGAGGTCGACGTGTTCGGCCGCGCCTGGGACGCCGCGAAGTGGGCCCAGGACACCGAGAAGGGCAAGACCTGGAAGGACGGCGCTTGGATGGGCAACACGCTGACCGCCCGGGGCTGGACCAACACCGGTGAGGTGCGGAAGAGCTGGCCGACGGCCACCTGGACCAGCGCCGGTGCCGTCCTCGCTGACGGGGAGTGGGCCGGCCGCATGTGGCGGGACGGCGAGTGGGCCGGTCGCATGTGGCGGGACAGCGCGTGGAGTGGCCGCATGTGGCGCAGCGGTGGTTTCTCCAGCGCCGGGTGGTTCTGAGGTGAGCCGCATGTGGTCCACCCCGCGTCCGCCGAGGACACCGCCGGTGCCCCGTCCGGGGACGCCGCGGGAATGACCCGACGAGGGGCCCCTCCTGGGTGAGGTACAGCGGGGCGCGGCTCAAGGCCGCGCCTCGCTGTGTCGTTCCCGTCCTCGTGGACACGACAGCGACCGGGGCGGACCCGGCTCCGGCCCGGGCCCGGCGGATCCTGGTCGACCCCCGGTCGGTGCTGGTTGCCGGCATGGCCGTGGCCATGGCCGGCCTGGCGCTGGCCCTCGGTCTGCCTGTGGCCTCGAACCCGGCCCTCGACGGCGCGGTGGTGTTGCCGTGGTGGCTGCTGGCCGCGCTGTTCGCCGCCACAGAGGCCTGCGTCATGCACATCCAGACCGGCCGGGAGGCCCAGACGGTCTCGGTCAGCGAACTCGTGGTGGTCCTCGGGCTGTTCTACGCCGCACCCGCCGAACTGGTTGCCGGCAACCTGCTCGGGTCGGCGGTCATCCTGCTGGTGCACCGCCGGTCCTCGGTCCTCAAGACCCTCTGGAACATGGCCTCGCTCAGCCTGCAGATGGTCGTGGCCATCACGGTCTTCCGGGTCCTCAACAACGCCGGCGACGCCACCCACTGGCTGGCCTGGGTGGCGGCCTGCGCCGGTTGCCTGGTCGCCAACCGGGTCAGTGTCCTGGCCGTAGCCGGGGTCATGGCGATCTACGACGGGGCGCCGCCGCTGGCGCCGCTGCTGCGCGAGGTCGTCACCGGCGACCCGGCCTCGCCCGTGGTTGTCACCCTGGGTCTCATCGCCGCGACCAGCCTGGCCGCCACCCCGGCCGCCGTCGTGCTGCTGCTGGTGATGGGTGCCGGCCTGCTGATCGGATACCGGGCCTACGCGGCGCTGTCCGACCGGCACCTGAGCCTGGAACGTCTCTACCGCTTCACCCAGGCCATCTCGAGCTCCCCCGAGGTCGACGAAGTATTGCGCAGCGTCCTGGCCGAGGCGAAAGACCTGCTGCACGCCGAGCACGCAGAGGCCGTCTTCGTCGGCGCCGAGGGCGGGGCCCTGGCCCGCGTCCGGCTCGGCCCCACCGGCCGGCTGACCCGGTCAGAGGACCTGCCCGGCGCGGCCGAACAGTGGCTGCTGGACCAGGTCATGCAGGAGGGCACGTCCCTCACGGTGCCGCGCGGCACCCGGGACACCGACGAGCGCGCCTGGCTGGAGGTCCACGGGGCCCGCGACGCCGTCGCGGTCCCGCTGCGCAGCGGGGCCGGCGTGCTCGGGGCCATCATCGTCACCGACAGGCTCGGCGAGGTCCGGACGTTCGAGGACGGCGACGTCCTCATGCTGGAGACCGTCGCGACCCACGCCAACGTAGCGCTGCAGAACGGCGAGCTCATCTCCCAGCTGCGCCACGACGCGCTGCACGACGCCCTCACCGGTCTGCCCAACCGTGCCCTGCTGCAGCGCCGGCTGGCCGCGCTGCTGGGCGACGGGGGTCCGGGCCGTACACCAGCCGGGGCCGTGGTCATCCTGGACCTCAACGGATTCAAGGACGTCAACGACACCCTCGGCCATCACCAGGGCGACCTGCTCCTGGTGGAGGTGGGGGCCCGACTGCGCACCTGCGTCGGTGCCGACGGCCTCGTGGTCCGGCTGGGCGGCGACGAGTTCGCCGTGCTGCTGGAGGGCGCCGACGAGGGCGCCGCCCTAGAGGCAGGCCGCCGAATCCTGGGGGAGCTGCGGACCCCAGTGCTCCTGGACGGTGTCGAGGTCGAGGTCAGCGGCTCGCTGGGGATCGCCTTGTCTCCCCAGCACGCCACCGACCCGGCGGCGCTGCTCAAGCGCGCCGACGTGGCCATGTACGAGGCCAAGCGCACCGGGGAAGGCCTCCGACTGTATGAAGCACACCTGGACCCCAACGACGTGAACCGGCTCGCGTTGGTCGCCGAACTGCGGGCCGCGCTCACCACCGACGACATCCAGGTGCACGTCCAACCCCAGGGACGCACCGAGAACGGCCGTGTGTGCAGCGTAGAGGCACTGGTCCGGTGGAACCACCCCACCCGCGGCCGCATCTCGCCCGAGGAATTCATCCCGATCGCCGAGCGCAGCGGGCTCATCGGCGCCCTCACGACCCGGGTTCTCGACGCGTCCCTGGCCGCTGTCGCCCACTGGCGCCGCAGCGGGCACGACCTGTCCATCGCCGTCAACCTCTCCAGCCGCAGCCTGCTGGACCCGGGCCTGGTCGACGAGGTCGCCCAGCTGCTGAGCCACCACGGCGTCCCGCCGGTCGCACTCACCCTCGAAGTCACCGAGGGATCGGTCATGGCCGACCCGACGCGGGCGATCAGCTTGCTGCGCGAGCTCAGGCAGCTTGGTGTGCGGCTGTCCGTCGACGACTTCGGCACGGGCTACTCCTCGCTGTCCTACCTGCAGCGGCTGCCCATCGACGAGGTCAAGATCGACAAGAGCTTCGTCGCCGACATGCTCCACCGCCCCGGAGACACCTCCATCGTCCGGGCGGTCGCCGACCTCGGCCGCAACCTGGGCCTGGACGTTGTCGCCGAGGGCGTGGAGGACCAGGACACCTGGGACGCCCTCACCGAACTCGGCGTCCACCTCATCCAGGGCTGGCACCTCGCCCGCCCCATGCCGGTCGACGCCCTCCTGTCGTGGCTGGACGACCGTGCTGCAACTGCGGCCAAGGCCGTCCTTGCGACCTGAGCGAACTCGCGTTCTGGTAGCTCCTGCACTCCCAGCCTGGGCCAGCTGCCCTCGCCCGCCCTGAGCTGGCAGTCGGGCCAGTTTGATGGGTCGAGGCGCCAGATGTCGGGGCAATGCGGCCTGTGAGCTGCGTGCCGGTGTCCTATCGGCGTCGGGACGCTACAACCCATCACTTGGCGGCAGGACTGGTGTCGTGGAACGTGCCACCAGGCTTCGTGGTCGGTGAGATTCTGGGCGGTGAGCACTGCAGCACGGGGTCTACCGCCGTGCGGCTGGCCCTGGGGTGGGGCGGCCTATCAGGGACCCAAGGGTGTGATCCGGTCCGCCGCGGAGCCCACGGCGGACCGGATTGCGCGCGGGGCGGCCGTGACGAGGGGCGCACGTGGATGCGCATTGCCCGAAGCGAGGCCCGGTCCGGCCATAGTCAAGGGCAATTGCGTTCTGCTGCTGCATTCTTCTACCACTCCCGCAGTTCGTGCTGGGCTGCGAGCAGGTCTGCGGCTGCGCGGCGCCTGCGCTGCTCGGTGAATTCGACGATCTGCATGTCCAGGACCGTCCCGCACTGCCAACTGTCCCACCCGAGCCGCAGGTGCAGCAATGCTGCGGCTGCGGGCCGGTCGCACGCGGCAGACACCAGGTCCAAGACTGTGGACCGATGCTCGATGGCTGCACACACTGCCGTGAAGTATCGGACGCGTTGTTCCAGCAGGCGCTGACGTTGCTCATCACTCGTCATGCCCGACCCTCCGCAGAGACTGATTCTTGCCTGCGCCCGGAATGGTCGCACCGTCCGCGCCTCGGCACGTGGGCCTCGACGCCCTGCCGGGCGATCTCCGGAACGTCGTCGACCGGGCGGCAAACACTGTGGGCGGTCCCTCCTCCGGGGTACCGCCAATTCTTGTGGAATCAATGCTGAGGGCTGACGTGCCGAAGTGGTGACCAGTAGCGCCACACTCCCATCCTGGGGGCGACATGGCAGGAGGAACGGGGCCGGAATGTCCAACACGATGAGCAGCACCCTGGATGAGATCCTGACAGGGGGTGGGGTGCGCAGTGTGTTCCAGCCCATCGTGGACCTGGACAGCGGCGCCGTGGTGGCCTACGAGGCGCTGGCCCGCGGGCCGGTAGGCCCGTTGCAGGCACCAGACACGCTGTTCACGGTGGCCCGTTCGGCCGGCAGGCTGGGCGAACTGGATGCCTTGTGTCGTTCGGCGGCGTTCCGGGGGGCCGTGGCAGAGGGGCTGCTGGCCCCGCTGACGGTGTTCGTGAACGTGGAGCCCGAGGTGCTGGACACCGCGCCGCTGGAGGAGCTGCTGACGATTGCTGACGGCGCGCCGGCGGAGTTGCGGGTGGTCGTGGAGATCACGGAGCGGGCGATCGCGGCACGCCCGGCGGAGTTGCTGGCCACCGTGCAACGGATCCGGGAGATCGGCTGGGGACTGGCCCTGGACGATGTGGGCGCGGACTCGATGTCCTTGGCATTCATGCCACTGCTGCAGCCCGATGTGGTCAAGCTGGACCTTCGCTTGGTGCAGGACCGGCCTGGGCCTGAGGTCGCTGAGATCATGAACGCGGTGAATGCCTATGCCGAGCGCACCGGCGCCCTGGTGCTCGCCGAGGGGATCGAGACCCAGGCGCACGTCGTGCAGGCTCTCGCCCTGGGTGCGACGTTGGGTCAGGGTTGGTTGTTCGGGCGCCCGCAGCCCGGCCCCGCCGGGCATCTGCCCACCGCGGAGCTGGTGTTGCCGGCCGTGCCCGCCGGGACGCCAGGGACCGATGTCTCCCCCTTCGCCTGCCTGCCAGCCGGAACCCCGCTGCGCCGCTCGCCCAAGCTGCTGCTCATCGAGCTGTCCAAGCAGCTGGAGCGGCACGCTATGCGGGTGGGGGAGACTGCGGTGGTGGCCGCGACCTTCCAGGACGCGCGGCACTTCACGCCCTCCACCGTCGGGCGCTACCGCGAGCTGGCCGCCCGCACCGGCTTCGTCTGCGCTCTGGGTGAGGGTCTTCCTGCCGAGCCCCTGCCCGGGGTCCGCGGGGCGACCCTGGCCGACACCGACCAGGTGCGCGGTGAATGGGACCTGGCCGTCCTCAGCCCGCACTTCAGCGCTGCGCTGCTGGCACGGGACCTGGGGGACGAGGGCCCGGACATGGAGCGCATGTTCGAGTACGCCGTGACCTATGACCGGACGACCGTCGCCCGCGCAGCACATGCCTTGGTGGCCCGGGTCGCGCCTCGGGCCGAGCGTACGGTCGGGCAGATGCAGCAGCGGACAGCAGCGTCCACCGCACCGCGGCTGCCTGATCCCACGGTGACCGGTCCCGCGGTGGAAGGGCTGCTGCACCGAGCGCTGGCCGCCACCACCAGCGGGGTGGTCATCGTCGACCTGCTGGCCCCCGACCAGCCCCTGGTGTACGTCAACCGGGCGTTCGAGGAGCTGTCGGGTGCGCCTCGGGAGGAGGTTCTCGGGCGCAACTGCCGCTTCCTGCAGACCGGGGACACCGACCTGGCCGCGGTGGCCCGTATCCGCGAGGCGATCAAGGATGGCCGGGAGTGCCGCGAGACGCTGCTCAACCACCGCGGGCCGCAGCGAACTCCGTGGTGGAACGAGCTGCACCTAGCCCCGGTGACTGATGCCTCCGGGCGAGTGGTGCAGTACATCGGCGTGCAGAACGACGTGACTGCTCGGGTGGAGGCTGAACGCAGCCTGGCCCGCGAGCAGGACCGCACCCGGCAGTACCTGGCCCGGATTGAGCAGCTGGCCTACACCGACCCGCTGACCAACCTGCCCAATCGGCGCCGGCTGCAGGAACAGGTCGAGCTGGCGCTGTGGGAGGCCGCTGCCGGGGGGACCGCGGTGGGGCTGCTGTTCGTCGACCTGGACGGGTTCAAGGCGGTCAACGACCGGCTCGGGCACGCCGCCGGCGACGAGTTGCTGGTGACGATCAGTCAACGGTTGCGCGCCGGCCTGCGGCGCACCGACCTGCTGGCCCGCCTCGGCGGGGACGAGTTCCTGGTTGCTCTCCCCGGCCTGGACCCCCACGCGGCGGCCGCCGAGGCTGACCGGGTGGCCAGTCACCTGGCCGAGCTGGTCGGTGCACCGGTTCCACTGCGGGGGGTGGACGTGCAGGTCGGTGCCAGCATCGGCTGGGCTACCAGCCAGGACGACGGGGCCGATTTCGCTGGCTTGCTGCATTGCGCGGACCAGCGGATGTACCAGGTCAAACAGCTCGTCGGTTGAGGCTGCCGGCCCGGTTGGCAGACCGATGCTCGCCGTGCGCTGGGGATGGGGGACTGTCGCCGTGAGCGGGCACGCCCTGGGCGTGCAGGCGAACGGCGACGACGGCGACGTCGTCTGCCGGGGAGCTGTCCACGAGCTGCGTGAGCAGCTGGTCGCACAGGTCCTCCAGAGGTCGGTCGTCGAGCCTGGACAAGACGGTGCGGAGGCGGTCCAGCCCGGTGTCGATGTCGGCGTCTCGGCGCTCGATGAGGCCGTCGGTGTACAACAGCACGGTCATACCCGCCTCGACGGTGGTCACCGACTCGGTCCGGTGGCCACCCAGGTCGGTGCCCAGCAGGACGTCCGCGCGCGGGGTCGATAACCGCTGCACCCGTCCACCGTGGCCCAGCAGGAGCGGAGGGGGGTGGCCGGCGTTGGACCACCGCAGCCGGGTCACGCCGGGCCCCGTGTCGCTGGAGTCGCCGGTGTCGCGTTCAAGTCTGACAACGGCGACGGTGACCAGGGTGCGGACATCGAGCAGGCGCATGGAGTTGTCCAGGCGAGTGAGGATCTCGGCCGGCCCGATGTCGGTGCTGGTGGCGATGCCGCGCAGCAGCGCCCGCACCTGGCCCATGGTGGCGGCCGCGGCGATGTCGTGCCCGGCGACGTCGCCGATGACCAGCACGGTGTCCCCGTTCTGCTGGAGGAACACGTCGTACCAGTCGCCCCCCACGGCGGCGGCCTCGGCGGCGGGCAGGTAACGTACGGCCACGTCGGCTTGGTGAAGGTGCGGGGGAGGGGTCAGCAGGCTGCGCTGCAGCTGTTCGGCCCGTTGCCGTTGTTGGCTGAACAGTCGGGCGTTGTCCAGAGCCATCCCGGCTCTACCGGCGACCTCGGCGGCGGTGGACAGGTCGGCGTCGGACAGGTGGCCCCGGGCGGCGGAGTTGAACAACGTCAGCAAACCGACGGTGCGGTCACGCCCGCGCAGGGGGAGGACCGCGAAGGAGTCAGGGGCCAGCCGGCCGATCAACTCCTGTGCCTGCCCTGCCTGCAGCACCTGCTCGATCGCCGCGGTGGCACCGCTGATGCACACCGCCCGCTCACCTGAGGCCAGCACCTGCAGGAGATGGGCGTCGTCCCGCAACGCGGGGATGCGCACGGCGATAAAGTCATCCAGGACCGGGCGCAGGTCAGGGTCGCGGTGCCATGCCCCCACATCGTGGATGGATGCCCGGGAACCGGCCGGCGCCTCGTCCTCGACGAGGGTCACCACGCACCAGTCAGCCAGGGCGGGGACCACCAGCTGGGCCAAGCGCGCCACCAACGTGTCGGCTTGCAAGGTGCCTGAGAGCTGCTCGGTGACAGCGGCGAGCAGGGCCAGGCTGGCCGCGCCGCTGGCTGCCTGCGCCTGCTCCCGGCGTTGGGTGGTGATGTCCAGGAAGTACACCGACAGACCTGCCTCGTTGGGCCAAACGAGGACCTCGTACCAGGCGTCCAGGGGTGGGGGGTAGTGCGCCTGGAACGTGACGTCGCGCCCGGTGACCATGGCGTGGCGGTAGTGGACTTCGAAGAGGCTGTCGACGGCGGCGGGGAATGCCTCCCAGATGACCCGGCCGAACAACTCCTCCCGGGTGCTGCGCAGCAGTTCCTCGGCGCGGGCGTTGAGATAGGTGAACCGGAACCGTCGGTCCAGGAAGAAGAAGGCAGCCGGCATTGCCTCCAACACGTGGGTGACACCCAAGTCGGCCCAGCGGTGGCTGGTGTGATCGTGGGTGGTGACGCTGTGGTGGTCGGTCACATCGGCGACGACGCCGAGGAAGCGTTCGGCGCGACCGCCGGCGCCGCGCAGGGTCCGACCCAGAAGGCAGAGCCATCTCTCACCGCCCGACAGACGCACCCGAAACGATGACCGTATTTCTGAGCGAGCATCGGTCGCAGACTGCAGGGTGCCGATCACCCGCTCCCGGTCACCGGCATGAACCCGGTCGGTGAGGTCAGCGATGCCGGAGATGGGCGGGCCAGCTGGCGAGCCGACAAGCTCCAGCAGCTGGCCGCTGCAGGTCAGCTCACCGGTGGTCAGGTCCCACTCCAGCGTGCCGACCCCGGCGACGTCGATGGCCAGGGCGCCGTGCACGAACTCGGGGTCGTACCCATGGTCGTGGGGTGGCTCGTCGGGGTGGGCCACAGCATCCTCCTCACAGGGGGCGTTACACGGCCGGCCCGGACTGCTCGGTCAATGACGGCGACAACAGCTGCGGATCAGTTGTCGGCAACCTACAGCTGACGGCAGCTCATCGTCAGGTCCCCTGACGAACTGGAGGTGGGTGTCCGATTGCCCGGGGAGTCCGGGGTGTGGGGATGGTGCGGGCCGTGGCGGGTGTGAGGGGGTAGTCCCTGTCAAGGCAGCGGCCTCATCGCGGCGCCAGCGGTGTGGGCCGCGTGGGGCCGGGGTCCTCACCGCTGTCCGGAGACGTGGTCGGGGCGGCCACAAGGGGGTCTGCTGGTAGCGGTCGCCGCTCGAAGTCGATGAGCTGCAGGTGCTCGCGGAGCACCTCGGCGGAGTGCCCGCCCAATGTCGCCTCCAGCCGGCCGAGGACCTGGTAGGCGTCGGTGGCCAGGGCCGTGCCCCGTTCGGTGATGCCCAGCAGTCGTCCACCGCGCCGTCCGGGATCGACGGTAAAGGCGAACAAGCCCAGGTCGACCAAGCCCTGGGCCAACTGATGGGTCGATTGCCGAGTGTTGCCCAAGCGGCGCGCCAAGGTGGGCACGGTGAGGCGATCGAACCCGGCGTAGGCGAACACCAGGGTCTGGGCCGGGCTCAGCCGCGGCCACCCCATCCGCAGCAGTTCAGCTGCACACGCTGCGTCGAACCAACGGCTGCCCATCAGCAGCAGCCGAGCCAGAGGCGGGGCGGGGCGATCCTGGAGGGGCTGCACAAGCTTCAAGCTATCGCCCGCCGCACACCGCGGGGGCTGCGTCCACGACGTCCCTCTCACCCAGCGAGCGGTCCGTTGGTACCGGCGCCACCCCACGGCGGCCGGGAGACGGCTCGGGCGGCTTGGCCGGGCATACAATCGTCAGGTTTCATGCCAATATGCGTTGCGTGCCATCGAGACGTAGAAGTTCAGGGTCGGCGATATGCCGAACGGGTACGCCAGCTTCGTTCTCGGCTGGCGGGCAGTTCACGGCGGGCTGGTGTGCCCGGTCGGTGAACTCCCACTCGGGGGGCGAGGTGGCCTCGTCGTGACCGACCGACACCCGGGTCGGCCGCTGTCTGCGGAGTTGACTGAGCGGGTGAAGACCGCCGCGGCTGAGGTGCTGGCCGAACACGGTGAACGCGCCCTGAACGCGGACATGCTGTCCAGCATGCTGGGGTGCGGCAAGGCCGGGATCTACCGGCGCTGGCCGTCCATCTCCTACCTGGTGGCCGATGTGATCACCGACGCTGTCCACGTGCCCTACCCAGATCTGACTGGTGCCATTGCCGATGACCTGGCCAGCTTGATCCCCAGCTGGGCTGCACCACCGAATCAGTCCGAGCGGGCTGCGGCCGCCGTGGTGTCCATGGCCGGCGCCGATCCTGTCATTGCAGCTGCGGTGGAGCAGTCCCTTCTCGCGCCCCTTCAGGACGGAGTCCAGGCCGTAGCCGCAGCAAGCCGGGCGCAGGGGCAGACCATCACCACCGTGCAGGTGGCGTCATGGCAGGCGTTGCTGCAAGCCCTGTGGTGGCAACGGCTCAGCCCCCACCCGTTGTCCTGGGAACGACCCCATCTCATCGCCCTCCTCCGCGGCGTGGTTAACGCTGCGTGAGTACTGACAGTGAGGATGGTTGCAGCGTCATCGGGCGCGGTCTGACCCAGTGTTCTGACCGACGCCTGGCTGTCTTGGCTGAGATCTGTCGGCCGCGTCCGGTGGCGTCTGTGCGCACGTCCGAGCGGGTGGTCATGACCTCATAGGAGCCTGTGCGAGAGGCACCCATCACTGTCTTGTCCGACCGGCCCGCCCGGACGCGCGTCGCCATCACCGGTGCGAGCGGGAGACGACATGACGAGCATGACCAGCACCCGGCGGGTTGTCACCGTCGGGGTGGACCCCCACAGCGACACCCACCACGCGGCAGTCTTCGATGAGGTGGGCCGCCCGATCGCCGACGCCGGCTTCCCCACCACGCCGGAGGGCTACCGGCACCTGCGTGAGTGGGCCGCCGAGCACGGCGAAGTCGCTGCGTTTGGGGTGGAGGGCACCGGCGCCTACGGCGCCGGGCTGGCCAGAGACCTGCGGGCGGCTGGGCAGGTGGTGATCGAAGTGGACCGGCCCGACCGCAAGACCCGACGTCAGCACGGCAAGAGCGACCCGATCGATGCCTACGCCGCCGCAGCAGCCGTGCTCTCCGGCGCCGCAGTCGGCATTCCGAAGACTCGCGACGGGCAGGTGGAGGCCATCCGCACGCTGCGGGTGGCCAGGCGCAGCGCCATCAAGGGCCGCACCCAGGCGATCAACCAGCTCAAGGCCGTCGTGCTCACCGGACCAGCGCAGCTGCGCTTGGCGCTGGCCGGGCAGTCCACCCGAGAGCTGCTGGGCACCTGCCGGCGGATGCGCACCACCCAGCCGCCGTCCCAGGCCAGCGACCCGGTCGCTGCGGCGACCAGATCAACCCTGCGCCGGCTGGCCCGACGGATCACCGCGCTGACCGAGGAGATCGCCGACATCGACACCGAACTGCAGCCCCTGGTCCAGGCGACAGCCCCGCAGTTGATGGATGTCTACGGCGTTGGCACCGAAGTCGGCGCCCAGCTACTGATCACCGCCGGGGACGACCCTGACCGTCTCCGCTCCGAAGCCGCCTTCGCCCAGCTCTGCGGCACCGCACCGCTGCCGGCCAGCAACGGCCGCACCACCCGCCACCGGCTCAACCGCGGCGGCGACCGACATGCCAACTACGCCTTGCACGTCATCGCCCTGGTCAGGCTCTCCGCCCACCAACCCACCCGCGACTACGCTGCCCGCAGACGCGCCCAAGGCCTGAGCAACCTCAAGATCATTCGCTGCCTCAAGCGCTACATCGCCCGCGAGATCCACCACGTCCTGACCACTTGACGAGGCATAGGAGCATCTCACCGGTCAGCACCTCCCCAGCGGTGTGCGCTGAGGTGCGTGAGACGTCCCGGGGGCTGACACGGACGCCGACGACGATTAGCGTCCAGCCACTCCCGCCGGTGACCCCCGTGACCGGCGGGCTTCCCTGCACCGCGCTAGTCAGCCACACTGAAGATGACCTTTGCTGCTGGCTGCGTCGACAGCAGCGGACCCCGCATCACCCCGTGGGGTGAGCTCTTGTTTCAGCGTTCAAGCAGGGCCATTGGGTGCCCGTTACCCACGACATGCCCCTGGCGCAGCCCGCTCCTGCAACGCAAGGTCGAACGATGACGGACCTCGATCTGGCCGACCTGCCCATCGACCCCGAGCTGGACGGAGTGCTGCGGCTGGCTGTCATGCTCACCGGCGCCGGGCAGGCAGTGATCAACCTGCTGGACGGTTCCTGGCAGTACCAGCTCGCCCGCACCGGCTCCGGGTGGTCGCGGTCCCCTCGACATGAGTCCCTGTGTCAGACCGCGGCGCGCTCACGGGTCACCGTGGCAGTGGGGGACGCCTCGGCGGTCCCGGCGTTCGCCGGTAACCCGTGGGTCGATGGTCGCCGTGGCCACGTGCGGCTGTATGCCAGCACACCGCTGCAGGTTGCCGGCGTCATCGTGGGGACCCTGTGCGTACACGATGACACCCCCGGTGACCTGACCGGTGCCCACATCGCTGCTCTGGAGGACCTCGCCGCGCTGGTCGTGGTGCTGTTGCAGCGACGGCGCACCGATCGCAGCGCCGACCAGGCCCAGTCCTTCTTCGGCGAGGCCTATGCGCGGCTGTCTCGCACCCAGGCGTTCTCCCGAGCTCTGCTGGAGGCGCTCCCGGTAGGGGTGGTCGCCGCCGACGCCGATGGGCAGGTCACCTACTTCAACAGGGTCAGCCGCCAATGGCACGGGCACGACGAGCCCGCGGGTGAAGCCGCCCGGGTCGCCCCCGCGGACATCCCCACTGCCTATGATCTGTTCGCCTCCGATGGGGTCACCCCGCTGTCGGCTGGCCAGGTTCCTCTGCTGCGCGCGTTCGAGGAAGGCCGGGTGCTCGACGCCGAGATCGTCATCCGTGCCCACGGGGCACAGGCACGGCTGGTCACCTGCTCGGCGTCGCGCGTCATGGGCGATGACGGAGAGGTGCTGGGCGCGGTGGTGGCGATGGCTGATGTCACCAGCCAGCGAAAGATGGAGCAGCAGCTGCGCACCGCCGCTCTGCACGACGGCTTGACCGGACTGCCCAACCGGACCCTGCTGATGGACCGGCTCACCCACGCGCTGCACAGCGCAACCCGGCAGGGCACCCAGGTCGCCGTTCTCTACTGCGACCTGGACCGCTTCAAAGCCGTCAACGACCACCACGGCCACGCCGTGGGCGATGAGGTGCTCATCACCGCCGCCGGCTACCTGCGCCAGGCCGTACGCCCGGGTGACACCGTGGCCCGACTCGGTGGCGATGAGTTCGTCCTGCTGTGCCCGGGGATGCGCAGCTGGCAACAGGCCGACACCATCGCCGACCGCGTTCGCGGTGCATTCACCGCCCCGGTGCTGTCCACCCACGGCACGCACACCATCGGCATCAGCGTGGGGGTAGCGATCTCCGGCACCGACTCCTCACCGGACACGTTGCTCAGCAGCGCCGACCGGGCCATGTACACAGCCAAACGGAGCCGCCGAGACCTCCCCACCCCTCGACGGGGCTGACCCCGCCTGCCGGTTGGGGGCGTCCGGTGTTCCAGCGGCTGCAGGCCTGACCTGCCACCACGTGCACCGCGCCGACGGCTATCGGCGGTGGCGACTTCGGCGGTCCACCGAGGCGACGCCGGCCAGCACCTGGATCGACGCGCGCAGGCGAAGTGCGGTGAGCAGACCGGCCGGGTACAGCACCGCCAGCGTCGTGGCGAGAACCAGGGCTGCGGAGTTTCCGAACCACAGGTATGCCGTGACCAGGGCGCTGGTCAGCAGGATCCAGCACCAGGTCATGGTCTGCACCGGCCATGGTGCGGCGGCGGGGACCGAGGTGGCCAGGCGGTCGGCGAAGCGCGGGTCGTCGGCGCGCAGCCGGTCGGCCAGCGCGGCCAACTCCCGCTCGCTCTCAGCGTCCATGACCGGGCCCGCGTCGGCGATGACCCTGACCGTCATGGCTGCTGCGGTAGTGCCACGCGCCGGCCAGCAGGGGTGCGACCGAGATGACCGCCGCGACGGTGGAGGGCCACACCCCGGCGAGCTCCCAGCGGCCGGTGGACAGCAACGCCGCACCGGTCTCGGCCACCGCGGTGAGCAGCAGCAACAACACCAAGACGTGGACGTCGCTGCGGGGGCGTCCGGCAGCGGCGGCGCGCACCAAGAACGTTCCGGTGGCGGCAGCGAGGACGGCGGCTGTGGTAAGCACCAAGGCCCCCGAGGGAATGGTGCCCAGGTCGGTGGACATCGGCGTGGTCAGCGCACGTCGCGGGCGGTGGTACGGGGCACGGTGAGCTCCAAGCGGGTGGGCAACGAGGCAACCCCGAGGGCGGTTCGAGCGTGGGTGAGCGCCTGCTCGCTGACCTGTTGCTGCACCTGGTCGACATCGACCCGTCCGTCCAGGGCGACGGTGAGGGTAAGGGTGGGTGCGCTGATGGTGCCGCTGAGATGGGCTCGGGCCCGGGTCACGCCGCGGTAGGTCTCGACGTCGGCCTCGATGGCGTCGGTGAGTGCGGACGCGGCGATGGTGGTGCGGCCCTGCCCGGTGCGTTCCCCGATGCGCAGCGTGGACACCCGGTTGGACCGGGCTTGGGCCAGCAGCCACCACGCGCACAGCACCATCAGGAGCACCCCGCCGGCGGCGATGGGCCACCACACCCAGCTGTGGGAGGTCAGCCAGGTGTCGGCGACGTGATTGAGCACCGCCTGGTCCTGGGCTGGGGGGTTGAGCAGTCCGGTGCCCAGCGCGAGGGTGAGCAGCCCAGCGGTCAGCAGGAGCACACCTGCCAGCACGAGCAGGAGGCGGTTGGTTCGTACTGCGCCCGGTGACCGGGTCTCGGTGGGCAGGGTGGCCGGTCCGGCTTGGACGGTAGTCACGAGGGGCCTCCCTGGATGCGGACGGTTACCGGGGGGGTGCGCCGTAGGTGCAGCCCGGCCAGTGCCTGGGTGGCCACCGAGTCGAGCTGGGTGGACAGGTCACCGGGGTCGGTGATCAGGGTGCGAGCGGTGAGGGTGACCCGGCGTCCGCGAGCGGCGGCCCGCACCGATTCCACGCCGGGCACATCGCCGGCTGCGTGCTCGACGACGCGGGCCACCGAGGACCGGGGGAGTGCCGCGGTGACGTCCGGATGCCCGGATTCCAGGACCAGCAGCCCGGGACGCCGCGGCGTGAGTTCGGCGATTAGCACGACTAGTCCGACGACGGCCAGGCCGACGCCGATGACGATGACCGGGGCCGAGGACCACGCGTGGCCCCGGACGAAACCGGCCGCGGGCTCGTAGGGCACCACCAGGTGCCCGGTGCCACCGAAGGCGCGGTGGGCGATCTCCACGACCACCACGGCGCCGGCGGCGAACCCGAGGGCGGCGAGCACGACGGCCGCAATGCGGTCGAATAGTCGCATCAGGCAACCCTCCCGCGGCGGCTGCGGGGGGCGGGCATAGCGGTGACGGCGATGTCGACCTGGGCGGTGTGGATGTCGGCCAGGGTGGTGAGCCGGTCGATGACGGCTGCGCGGACCGCGCGGGTGACGTCGATGATCGAGGCCGGCCACGCCACGCCCAGGTCGATGGTGATGGTGGCGATGTCCCCGTGCACCTGGGCGGTGACCGCAGGTGCGCCGAGCTCATCACCGATGGCGACCCCCAGTACCCGGTGGGGGGAACCGGTGGCGTGTTCAATGCCGGTGGCGGCGTGGGCGGCGATCTTCACGATCACCCGGTCCTTGATATCCAGTCGGCCGCGGTCCTCCGGGGGGGTGTCCAGCCGGGGGTCAGCCGATGCGGTGAGGCTCATCGCCGGGTGCGGTCGGCGCCGGGCAGGTAGCTGGACACATCGATCTGGCCTTCCACGGCCTTGCCGACGATGAATCCGATGGCGCCGAGGACGGCGACCAGGACGAAAGCCCCGAACCCCCCGAAGGCGCCGGCCACGCCGAGGATGAGGCCCACAACCAGGCCTAGAGTGCTGGGACGCATGATGATCTCCAAGGAGGGGAACGTGGGTAGGCAGGTAGGGAAAGGGCAGCTCAGCGCAGCGGGACGCTGCGCGTGGGGCGCCTGCCCCGGCGCAGGCGCCGGTGCAGTCGGCGTAGCCGAGCCGGCAGTGACCTGCTGGGCACCACAGTGACCGGCGGGCGGTGGCGACCGTGGTGGCTGCGACCACGGTCGGCCAGCCCGGCCTGGAAGATGGCCGGATCCCCGCCGACGTCTGGGTGGTGGGCCCGCACAAAGGCCCGGAACTCAGCGCGCTGGCCACCGCCGGTAGCGCTCATGCGGTTGTCCCGGGGCTAGTCGTATCGACCTGCAGCGCGGCGGCATCCTCGCCTACAACGATGTCGTCGATGGCGACGGCGACCACTGCACCGGGAGCATGGGCTGCGATCACGGTGTGCACCTGGGTGGCCACGGTCGCCATCGTCGGGCCGTATACGGCCACGACATGAACGTCGACCTGCAAGCTCTGTGTTGTGGAGCCATTCCCTGACGCGTGCCGTACCGCGATTCCGGGCACCCGCCGGCCGGGCAGGTAGGTCGCGACCGTGCCCAACGAGCCAGGGGATAGGTCAGCCACGGCCGGACACGCACGCACCGCTGCGGCAAGGCTTCGATGTCGACGCCCTCCACGACTGGACCCGGTCCTGCAGGTTGGGAGGGCAGCGCCCGGGCAGTCGGGGCTGGGGGGTGCGTGCGGCCCGGGCCGGTCACTGGACTCGGGAGGGCTGCTGCTCGTCCTCCGTTGCGGCGTCGTCGGTGGGCAGGTGGATGTCGTCGACGGCGATGTTGACCTCCACGACCTCCAAGCCGGTCATCTGCTGCAGGTTGGAGATGACGTTGCGCCGGATCCCGGCGGCGAGGTCGGCGATGGCCACGCCGTACTCCACGACGACATCGATGTCGATGGCGGCCTGGGTCTCCCCGACCTCCACCGAGACACCCTGGCTGACGTTGGCGCCACCGGAGCCCGGGATGCGTTCGCGGATAGCACCGAATGCGCGGGCGGTGCCGCCACCGAGACGGTGAACGCCATTGACTTCGCGAGCGGCCATTCCGGCGATCTTGGAGACGACGGTGTCGGCGATGGTGGTCTTCCCCTGGGTGGAGACCAACTCGGTGGAGGGCTTGCTCGCACCCTTGCCGGTCGTGGTGGTGGGGTCGGTGGGGGTGCTCATCACAGCTCCTGGGTCGGGGGCGCCGGCGAGCGCTGAGCTCACGGCTGCGACGCGGACGGCCGCACCCCCTGCTTTACCGCGTAAATAAGATGCAAACCTCGTTGTCGAACGATGACTGTCGACTCGGACCGGATGCCGGCAATCGGGCTACAGGTGGGTGGTCCGGGCGGAGACCACGGTGGAGAGCCGGGTGATGAGGTTCTTCAATGATTCCCGAACTCGGTCCCTGTCTCGTCCAGGGACAGCAGGTCCTGCAGGTCGACCAGCATCGGAAAGCCCGTCCCGATGTCGGCCCGGCCGTCATCGGTGCTGCCGTCGGGGTCGTCGATGGTGTTGCTTGCCACCCCGCGCTGGGTGACTTCCGGCAGCAGGTGGCCCAGCAGGAAGCTGGTGTAGGCCCGGTAGGCCCGGTAGACCACGACGGCCTGCTCAGGGCTGAATCCATGGGCCAGCAACGCCGACAGCAGCGACTCCACCCACCCGAGGCTGCGTAGCGGGGGTCTGACCCATGGTGCGGCCGGGGGGCGGGTGGCCACCAACGGGAACAAGGCGGGGTGGGCCAGCGCGATGCGTCGCACCCCATGGGCCAGTCGCTGCAGGTAGTCCTGCCAGCCGCGCTGTGGCTCGAGGTCGACGTCGTCGTCGGTTTACAGCTCGTCGACGACGGCTTCTGCAACGAAGAGCGCCCCGCCACCGACCCTTACCGAGGGTCGGGACTGCTGCACGGATAGGTGACAGTTCGGGTCAGGCGGCCTGGGCGGCTGGTGCGGGTTCGATCATCTCGCACTCGATGGGTGTGAGGCGGCCGAGGGCGGCTTGCCGCAGTCGGCGGTGGTAGGTCCGTTCAATCCAGGTGACGATCGCGATCCGCAGCTGCTGGCGGGTGGCCCAGCGCTGCCGGTCCAGGACGTTCTTCTGCAGCAGCGCGAAGAAGGACTCCATCGCTGCGTTGTCCCCAGCAGCACCGACGCGGCCCATGGAGCCGACCAGGCCATGAGCGCCGAGGGCGTGAACGTAGCGCCGAGATCGGAATTGGGCGGGTTCAACCGGTCGATGCAACACCGGGCTGTTGGAGGGACCGTAGCTGCTCGGAGAAGACCTCGGCGGGGGTCTTCCAGCCCAGTGTCTTGCGGGGCCTGTCGTTGATCGCAAGCGCGACGGCCTCGAGGTCCTCAGCGGTCCACCGGGACAGGTCGGTGCCCTTGGGGAAGTACTGACGCAGCAGCCCGTTGGTGTTCTCGTTGCTGGGTCGCTGCCAGGGTGAGTGGGGGTCGGCGAAGAACACCTTGGTGCCGGTGTCAAGGGTCAACTGGGCGTGCCCGGAGAGCTCCTTGCCCCGATCCCAGGTCAGGGTCTGGCGCAGCTGCACGGGCAACCGCGCCATCGAGGAGGCCAGGGCCGCGTTCATCGCCAACGCCCCGTAGCCGGCCAGGGAGGGCCCGTTCTTCACTACCGGCTGCTCACCCCAGCCCTTCAGGCGCGGGAGATGCACCAGCAGCGTGGTGCGGCTGGAGCGCTCCACGAGCGTGCCAATCGCCGAGCGTCCGGTGCCGATGATCAAGTCGCCCTCCCAGTGGCCCGGGACGGCCCGATCGGCGGCCTCGGCAGGTCGCTGGCTCAACACCACCTCATCGGTGACGTGCCCGTGGGGCTTGTTGCGCGTGCGGGCCCGTGGCTCGCGAAGAGCTCGACCGGTGCGCAAGCACGCGACGAGTTCGCGCTTGAGGGCGCCGCGGCCTTCGATGAACAGCGCCTGGTAGATCGCCTCGTGGCTGATCCGCATGGACTCATCGTCGGGGAAGTCCAGCCGCAGCCGGTTGCTGATCTGCTGCGGACTCCAAGCCGTCGCCCAGCGCCGGTCGGCGCGGTGGGGCTTCATCGTGCGCCCCTTGAACTCAGCCGTCACCGGCCCGGTGACGGCGGTGCCATCGGCGCGCCGCACCGTGCCATCCAGCCGCTCCTGCACGAAATGGCGCAGCCGCACGTTGGTCACGAGCTTGGCGACCTTGGGGCGCTTGGCAGCCTGCTGCGCCTTCCACTGCGCCACCGTGGCCCGGTACTCCGGTCGGCCGCCCCGGGTGGCGGCGTTACGGCGCAGCTCGCGGGAGATCGTCGAGGGGTCCCGCTGGACGGCGCGAGCGATCGTGCGCACCCCGGCGCCGGTAGCCCGCAGGATCGCGATCTCCTCCCGTTCAGCGAACGACAGGTACCGGCCCGTGGGCTCGGCCAGCGAGATCGGGGCCATGCCGCCAGCGTGGCGAAACCACCTGCAACCGACCGGCCAGGACACGCCCACCTCCAGCGACGCATCCACCGAGGTGACCCCGGTGGCGATGACCCGCCAGAACTGACGCTGCACCGCCCGCGAGGGCTCCGGCCGACCCGGCGAGCGCATCGCCGGGCGGAGCGCCCGATCAGCCCGCCACTGCCGACGCACACCCTCGGGCACCTCGCTGGTCTTCCTGCTCCAGTCGGCTGTCGCCACGACACACACCTCCACGATCGAGGTGTTGCGACGACCGGTGGAATCCGCCTTGCGACCCCCTGTCGGAGTGGACGATGCAGCCGGCGACGTCGTTCCCGCCGGTGGCCCGTCGCGCGACGGCGGACTCCAGCGCTGCGAGGGCCAGCCGGGACTGCATCCGGGCGTCCATCGCGTAGCCGACGATCCGGTTGGAGTGCACGTCCTTGATCGCGCAGAGGTAGAGCTTGCCCTCGGCGGTGGGGTGCTCGGTGATGTCGGTCAGCCACAACCGGTTCGGTGCCGGCGCGGTGAACACGCGCTGGACCCGGTCGTCATGCACCGGCGGCCCGGGCCGGCCGGCCTTGCCGCGGCGGGGCTTGCCGAAGGCAGACCACCAGCTCATCGCCGAGCACAGCGCCCACGCGGTGCGCTCAGCCATCGGCTCCCCGGCGCCGGCGGCCTCGACGGCGAGGTAGCGGTAGCCGAACTCTGGGTCGTCGAGGTGGGCGTCGTGCAGGGCGTTGGCCCGGTAGGCCGCCTCGAGCTCGGCGGCGGTGACCGGGTCTGCCAGCCACCGGTAGTAGGGCTGGCGGGCGATCTTCAAGACCCGGCACGTCACCGCGACCGGCACCCGCACACGGGCACCGGCAGCGGCCAGCTCACGGACGAGCGGGTAGATCATTTTCCCGGCAGATTTGCCTGCGACAAGTAGGCCGCCGCCCGGCGCAACACCTCGTTCTCCTGCTCCAGCAACCGGATCCGCCGGCGGGCATCACGCAACTCGGTGTTCTCCGCCGCCGTGGCGCCCGGCTTGACGCCGTCTTCAACGTCAGCGACCTTCAGCCAGTTCGTCAGACACGACTCGCTGATCCCGAAGTCCGCCGCGATCTGCTTCAGATGAGTCCCGGGCTCACGGCTGCGAGCAACGTTCACCACGTCGTCCCGGAACTCCTCGGGGTAGGGCTTGGGCACGATCAACATCCTTCCAGCGGCGCCTCTCGGCACCACAGATCAGATGTCACCTACTCGTGCAGCAGTCCCATGATCCAGAATAGCCAGGTCAGGACCACCGTGTGAATAGGCCACGTGGTGTTGGTGGGGTGCGCGGTGAACTGGTTGCGTAGCGGGCGGTCTTCGGTCAGGTCTCGTTCGAGATCAGCGAGGACTTCATCGTCATCGCGGTATTGATCACCCAACATCGCTGGTGTCCCGGGATGAGTGCGGGCGCCCGCGGCGGAGGGCCGCGGCAAGGAGCAGTGGGCTCAGGGCCATCACCAGGGCGATCGCGAATGGCCAGGTGCGGCTGAGCGCGGTGCCAGGTCCCGACCACAAGGCTGCTGCGGTGACGGCCAGGGTGCTAGTGCCCAGGAGCCACAGTAGTGCGGTGGTGGCGCGGCCGGGCGGCTGGGTGCGGGCTAGGCGTCGGGAGGTCATCGCTGCCGCGATGCCAGCGGCGAGGAACAGGGCGCCGCCTGCGGCCCAGGTGAACGAGGTGTGGTGCACGGAGGTCCGTCCCGGTCGGGTCAGCGGATGTCGCGGGCCACCGTGCGCGGCACGGTGAATTCCAGACGGGTGGGCAAGGTGTCCACAGCCAGTGCGCTGCGGGCGTGCTCGATCGCCTCGCCGATGACCTGCGCTTGCACCTGCGCCACGTCGACTCGACCGTCGAGGGCGACGGTGAGGGTCATGGTGGGGGCGGTGGGGGTGCCGGCCAGGTGGGCGTGTGCCCGGGCGACGCCGCGGATGGACTCGACGTCGGTCTCCACGGCGTCGGTGAGGGCCGAGGCGGCGATGGTGGTGCGGCCGGCGTCGGTGCGCTCTCCGACGCGCAAGGTGGACACCCGGTTGGACCGGGCCTGGGCCAGCAGCCACCACAGGCAGATCGCGGCGATGAGCACGCCGGCGCCGGCGATGGGCCACCAGATCCAGCTGTGGCTGTCCAGCCAGCCGTCGGCGACCTCGTTGAGCACAGGTTCCTCTTGCGCCGGCGGGTTGAGCAGTCCAGTGCCCAGGGCGAGGGTGGCCAGCCCGGTGGCGAGCAGGAGCAGCCCGCCCAGGCCGAGCAGGGCCCGGTTGGTGCGCACCGCAGCGGGTGAGCGGGTCTCCGGCGCCAAGGTGGCCGGGCCGGCCTGGACGGTGGTCATCAGGCACCTTCCTGCATGCGGACGGTCACGGTCGGGGTGCGGCGCAGCCGCAGGTCGGCCAGGGCGCGGGCGGCGGCGGACTCCACCTGGGCGGGCAAATCCCCGGCCCGGGCCAGGGGCGTGTGGGCGGTGAGGGTGATCTTGTTGCCGCGCGCTTTGGCTCGCACGTGATCGATGCCGGGCAGGTCGCTGGTGGCGTACTCGACGACGCGGGCGATAGAGGCACGGGGCAGGGCTGCGGTCACGTCGGGGTGCCCGGACTCCAGCACCAGCAGGCCGGGCCGGCGCGGTTTGAGCTCGGCGACCAGCAGCACCAGCCCCAACAGGGCCAGCACGGCGCCGATGATCAGCACAGCGGGGGAGGACCAGGCGTTGCTGCGGACGAAAGCGGCCACCGGTTCGTATGGAATCAGTAGGTGGCCGCTGCCGCCGAGGGCGCGGTGGGCGATCTCCACAGTCAAAGCGATCCCGGCGGCGAACCCGACGATGGCCAGGACGACGGCCAGGACGCGGTCCAGGGTGCGCATCAGGCGACCCTGCGCTGCTCGCGTCGGGCGGCCGGCAGCGCCGACACCTCGATGTCGACCTGGGCGGTGCCGATGCCGACCAGGGTGGTAAGCCGGTCGATGACGGCGGCGCGGACAGCGCGGGTGACCTCGGTGACCGGCGCCGGCCAGGTCACGGCGAGGTCGATGAACACCGTCGCCACGTCGCCGTGCACCTTGGCCGTGACCTGGGGCGTTCCCGGGTCCTCGCTGACGGTCAGGCCCAGGACCCGGCGGGGGGATCCGGTGGCGTGCGGGACGCCGGCGGCGGCGTGGGCGGCGATCTTTTCGATCACCCGGTCGGCGATCTCGAGCGCGCCCCGGCCCTCGGCGGCGGACTGCGCCCGCTGGTCGGCCGGCTGGTCGGTGGGGTGGGCGGTGGTCATCGTCGCGTGCGGTCGGCGCCGGGCAGGTAGGAGGTGACGTCGAGCTGGCCGTCGAGGACGCTGCCGACCGCGAAGCCGATGGCGCCCAGGACAGCCACGAGGACGAAGGCCCCGAAGCCGCCGAAGGCGCCGGCCAGGCCCAGGACGAGGCCCACGATCAGGCCGAGGGTGCTGGTTCGCATGGTGGTCTCCGATGTGAGGTGGACCGCAGGTCCGGGGGTGTGGGCGGGCTGCTCAGCGCAGCGGGGTGGAGCGCGGAGGGCGCGGTCGTAGCGCCCGGCGCAGACGGCGCAGCCTGCTGGTCAGGGACCGGCCAGGCACGACGGTGATGCGCTGGCCAGTGGTCGGGCGTGGGCCGCGGCCGCGGGCAGCCAGACCCGCGGCGAAGGTGTCCGGGTCGCCACCGACATCGGGGTGGGCGGCGCGGACGAAGGACCGGAACTCGGCGGCACTGGGACCGGCCTGCGTGCTCATGACGGGGTGGCGATGTCGTCGATCGCCACCGTGGCGGTGGCAGCGGGTACCTGAGCGGCGATGACGGCGTGCACCTGCTCGGCGACGGTGGCCATGGTCGGCCCGTAGGCCGCGACGACGTGCACCTCGACCTGCACTGCGCCCCCGGCATCCGGGGTGCGCACGGCGATCCCGGTGACCCGGCGTCCGGGCAGGTAGGTCGCGACTGCGCCGAACGGGCCCGGCGAGAGGTCGGTGACCGCCGGACACGCACGCACCGCCTCGGAGAGGGCATCGACATCCACGCCCTCGACCACCGCGGCGGGTGCGGCGGGCACCGCCGGCAGGGCTCGCGCGGTGGGCCCGGGTGCGGTGGGCGTGCGGTCCGGGGTGGTCACTGGACGCGGGAGGGCTGCTGCTCGTCCTCGGCGGACGCGTCGTCGGTGGGCAGGTGGATGTCATCCACGCTGATGTTGACCTCGACGACCTCCAGGCCGGTCATCCGCTGCAGGCTGGTGATGACGTTGCGTCGGATGCCGGCGGCCAGGTCGGCGATGGCGACCCCGTACTCGACGACGACGTCGATGTCGACGGCTGCCTGGGTCTCCCCAACCTCGACCGACACGCCCTGGCTGACGTTGGGGCCGCCGGAGCCGGGGATGCGCTCCCGAATTGCCCCGAAGGCTCGCGCCGTCCCGCCGCCGAGGCGGTAGACCCCGTTGACCTCACGAGCAGCCATCCCGGCGATCTTGGAGACCACGGTGTCGGCGATGGTGGTTTTGCCCTGCGAGCTGACCAGCTCGGTGGACGGCTTGGCCGGGGTGGTGTCGGTGGTGGGGCTGCTCACGGTGGGGCTCCTGATGCGTTGGTCGACACGCCACGGGCGTGCCGACTCGTCTAGGGACCCCAGCCGTTTACCGCCTACGTTTGGTCTGTAAACACGACTTCATTGTCGGCGTCGTCCGCTCTGCGGGCGCAGACCCCGCGGCCCGTCACAGATGGGACGAGTGGGTGGTCAGCATGTCTCCCAACCTGGCGATGAGGTTCTCCAGCGATTCCTCGAACTCGCTGATGGTCTCGTCCAGGGAGAGCAGATCCTGCAGGTCGACCAGGACGGGATAGTCGCCGCCCAGCTCGGCGACGTCGGTGCCCGGGGCCCCATCAGGGTCGTCGATTGCGTTGATGGCCACGCCGCGCTGGGCGACCTCCAGCAGCAGGTGACCGAGCAGGAAGCTGGTGTAGGCCCGGTAGGCGATGACGGCCTGCTCTCGGGTGAAGCCATGGGTGAGCAGCGCTGTGAGGAAGGATTCCACCCACTTCAGGCTGCGCAGCGGGGGGCGCACCCACGGGGCTTTCGAGGGGCGGGTGGCCACCAGGGGGAACAGCGCAGGGTGGGCCAGGGCAATGCGGCGGACGCCGTGGGCCAGGCGTTGCAGGTAGTCCTGCCAGCCGTGCTGGGGGGTGAAGTGCACGTCGTCGTCGCTGTACAGCTCATCGACCACGGCAGCTACGACCGCGTCGAGCAGGTCGTCGCGGCTGGGGACGTAGCGGTATAAGGCCATGGCCTCCACGCCGAGGCGTTGACCCAGTCGGCGCATGGTCAAGGCGGGCAGCCCGTGGGTGTCGACGTAGTCGATCGCGGCGGTGATGATCCGGTCCCGGGTCAGGGGCTCGCGAGTGCGCAGGGATTGCACCCCCGGTGGCTGCTCGGCCGGTCGGCGGCCGCGGTTCTCGGGCAGGTCGGGGTCATCAGGGTGATCAGGCGGGGTGATTCCCCCGCTGACGGTCGCCCCGACATCCCGCGCGCCGATGGCCGAAATCAGGTCGACATCCTCACGTCGTGGGCTGGGGCTCGCCACATCGTCGACTTCTTGGTCGTGCCCGGCAGCGTGCGGCTCGGTGGAGTGTGCATCGGGCATTCCCGGGCTTCCCTTCGTCCTGTTGCTCGCCGTGGCGTGCGGGGTCGTGCCGACACGCACCAGTACCGTTGTGGCACGAGTGCAGGATGGCGGAACGACGGGGCGGCACCACCAAAATAGGACGGAGTTGTGCCCTAAAGGGGCACCGCTCCGTCCTGTGATCCGATACACGGCCTGCGACAGGCCCTCCCTGGGCCGTGCTGGTTCCGCGGGCCCGTTGTCTCCTTTGGCTTTTATTCCCGGTCTGCAGCTCGTGAGAAGAGCGGAGGGCGGCTCAGAGGGGAGGTCAGGCAGTCAGGGACACGGCGTTCTTGGCGACCTCGACGTGCTGAGCCTGGGTGGTGAGCTGGGCGGCGCCCTCGGCCTCATCGACCCCGACAGTGGTGGCGAATGTGCTGTCGTGGCCGACCAGGGTGCCGGCGAAGTCCACCGTGTCACCCTGGGCGACCTGATAGGTCGACTCGCTGTCGCCGGTCAGCTGCACCCACACACGGGCGGTGTCTGAGGTGCCGACCCAGAACCCTTCGTCGGCAGGAACCGAGAGCACCTGCACCGCGCTGCCGGTGACCGGCTGCCCGCTGAGCGCCGCCAGGGAGGCTGCGGGATTGGCAGCGGCGGCCGCGTCTAGCAGCGACTGGGCACCCGCAGTGACAGTTCCTGGGGTACCGGTGGCCGGGGCGGGGGTGACGGCGGAGGTCGCGCCGCCGCCGGCGCCGGCGGAGCCGGTGGCGCTGGGTGTGTTCTGGCTGCTCGTGCCCGCCGCGGAGGAGGTGCCCTGGGTGGCGGCTGAGCCGGAGTTCTGGTCGCCTCCGCAGCGGCTGAGCAGCAGCGCAAGCAGGACGGCGACTACGAGGGCGGCGATGATGAGCCCGACGAGCTTGCCGCGGCTGCGTCGGGGGGCTGCGCCACCCACCGGGGTGGATCCCCGGCGGTGGGCGGGGGTGCGGTCAGGGGTGGGGTCGGGCATATCGGCTTCCTTGTTCAACGGGTCGCTGCCGCGGGCCGTGAGGCCGGGCGGCTGGGGGTTAGGCGTGGTGTGGTGCGCCCGGGATGTCGGTGGTCTCGACGCGGACGTCGTCGTGGGTGAGCTGGGTCTGCACGGCGGCGGTGGCGTTCACCCAGGAGGTGGCCAGTCGGACCCGTTCGACCGGGACAGGGCGGGCGGTGATGACCGGTTCGTCGGCGGTGAGCACGAGCCAGTCGCTGACCGCACCGTCGAGCTGCTGCCCGGCCAGGACGCGAGCGGCGGTCGCCGGGTCGATGTCGTCGTATTCGACGCGCACCTGCTGGCGGGTCAGGGTGACCGGCACCATGACCTGTTCGCTGACGGTCTCGACGTGCAGTACGGCTCGGCGGACCGGCACCACTTCGGTGGTGACGGTCAACTGCTGCTGGGTGCGGGTCGCCTCCGCCGGCTGCGGTTCCGGCGGGTGCGGGGGGTTGGGGAGCTGGGGCATGTCTACTCCGGTCTGCGATGCGGTGGCGCCGGACGGGGCGACCGGAGGTGTCCGATGCGCCCCGTCCGGTGGTGCTCATTGGCGGTACTGCTGGGCCTCGTCGCGGATGGCGTCGGCCGGGGAGGCGGAGTGCCGCGCCTCGCGGCGGGCGTTGGGGGCCTCGGCCTCGACCTTGGCGAGGGTGGACTCCCACCGCTGACGCATGGGGGCGATGCCACCGCCGCCGATCGCGACCACGGCGATGCCGACGACGGCGGCCAGGGTGGCGTAGAGGACGGCGTTGACGACGTTCTGGGCGATCTCCAGCTGGTTCAGCGCGGCGATCACGCCCAGGGCCAGGATCACGGTCGAGGCGACGTTGGCCAGGATGCGGCCGTAGGACAGCCCGCCCAGGGTGTTCTGGACCAGCAGCTTGACGCCGGCGGCGATGGCGGAGGCGATGACGAGGATGAGGATCGCCACGAAGACCTTGGGCAGGTAGCCGATGATCGCGGCGAGGTAGTCACTGATCGGGTTCTGCCCGAAGACGCCGAACGCGGTGGACAGCACGAAGAGCATCACGGCGTAGAAGACGATCCGGGCCAGGATGTCCGAGGCGTCGTACTGGGAGCGGGCCAGGGCCTTCTTGATGCCGCCGCGCTCGACGGCGTGGTCGAACCCGACCTTCTCGAGGACCTTGCTGATGACCTTCTGCAGGGCCTTGGCGATGAAGTAGCCGATGACCAGGATCAGCAGGAAACCGACCAGCTTGGGCAGGAACTGGACGACCGTGTCCAGCAGGGTGGTGAATGAGTCCTTCAGGGATGACACAGATCTCTCCTGGTGTGGGGGGCGAGCGTGGGCAGCTGAAGGCACCCCACCCGAGGACGTGCTGTGCCGCGGGTGGGGTGGGCCAGCTAGACAGGTCAGTGCGCGCCGTGGTGCGGCCGCGTCGACGGGGTGGGGTGTGGGGCGGTGGGCTCAGGTGGTGCAGCCGCGACCGCGTACCTCAGCGGTTGCCGTCGGTGGGGTGGACGTCGCCCTCGACCTGCTCGATCTCCTCGTGCGCGACCTGCTCGCTGACCTGCGCCTGGTCGGTGACGGTCTCGGTGGACAGTCGCACGCGCTCGACGGGGACGGTCTCCTTGGTCACCACGGGGCGCTCGGCGTGCAGGGTGACCTGGTGCTCCTCCTCCGACAGCGCGGGGCCGTCGAGGGCCTCGCCGCGGTTGGCGTCGGTGATGGGCTCGCGCTCGATGCGGACCTCCTCGTGGGAGACCGGGACCGTGCGGGTGACGTTCTCCGTGACCACGTGCTTGCGCAGCCGGGCCCGACCGGTCTCCACGGCCTCGGTGCCGACCTGCAGCCGCTCCTCGGAGCGGGTCATGGCGTCGTCGGTGGTGGGGCCGGAGGTGTCGTGCCCGACCGTGCCGGGTGCATCGCGCCGGTCCTCGCGCTGATCGGCGTGGCCCTCGGTGAGGCCGGCGGTCCCGGTGGTGGTGGTCTGCTCGGTGCCGCGGTTGTCCGCGGTGCCCTCGGCGATGCCGTAGTAGCGGTAGAGCTCGGTCTCTTCGGCGGGAGACAGGTGGCCCTCGGCCTCGATCGTTGGGGCGTCCTTGACCGTGGCCTTGTCGTAGGGGAAGCGGAGCTCCTCCCCGGACAGCTGGGCCTGGGCCAGCGGGATGAAGGTCTCCTTGGTGCCGAACAGTCCGGTCTTCACGGTGGCCCACTCGGGGCGGCCGGACTGGTCGTCGAGGTAGACCTCGGAGACGGTGCCGATCTGGTCTCCGTCGTTGTCGATGGCGGTGGCGCCGATGACGGTGGTGATGTCCTGCTCGGTGATCATGTGGGTACTCCCGGGGTTGGGCAGCACTGAGAAGCGACCCACGGGGTCGCGGCAACGGCTGCTGGCAGGGCGGCTAGCGCCAGGGAAGGCCGGAAGCTGTTTGCTCAACCACGCCGGCTGGGCCATTCGTTGCCCGACGCTGTACGGGGTAAACACACCAGAGGCCAAATGTTTACGAGGTACACGCAGCCTGCTGGTTAGACGCCTACCGGCCTGGACAGCCAAGCCCGCGCATGCGTCTCATCCCTCGCCTGCTGGGCTGGCCATCCGCGGCATCGTTGACTCGGCCACGCATCGCGCAACGGCCTCCACGCACTGGCTCAGCCGCGCCGGTGTCCACGGCGGTCCGGTGCTGATGAGGCGTGCCCACCACAGCGCCTGAATCAGGTGGGTGGTCAGCCGCGGGTCGGTGTGCGTGCCGGGGTGGCGGGCGTCATGGGCGGTGGTGATGGCCTGGGTAGCCGCCGCCAACGGGGCCGCGACGGCTGAGTGCAGGGCGTCGGCGAGTGCTGGCAGGTGGCGTGAGGGGCCGATCAAGCTTCCGGCGAATTTGTCCTGGACGGTCAGTTCGCGGGTGAAGGATTGCAGCAGGGTGCGCACGTCACCGGTCAGGGAGCCGGTGCTGGGGGTGCGGGGAACGAGTTGGCAGGTGGCGAGGGCGTCGATCATCAGCTCGACGGTGTCGGGCCACCGCCGGTAGATGCCGGCCTTGCCCGCTCCGGTGCGCTTGGCCAACCGTTCGTAGGAGAACGGTTTGAAGCCTGAGTCGACGACGAGGGCGACCGCGTCGTCTCGGAGGCGTTGGGTGAGTGCTTGGTCCTGGGGTCGGCCAGTGCGGGGGCTGACGGTGGGTGGCCTGGAGGTTGCGCTCTCGGTGGAGCTACGCGAGCTGCCCGCTGTCGTCCCCGTCGATATGCGCCGGCCCGTCACCTCGTCGCTCACGAACTCCAATGCCTCTCTGCGCTGTGCTCACTCCGTGACGGCCACCCGGGGGGTGCGGCGCTCACCCGAGCGCCAGCGAACCCCGCCAAGTGAGCCGTGCCACACCGGGAAGCACCCTGCCAAATCGCGCACAACAGGCGCAAACATCCTTTCGGTAACGGTCGAAGTCCGCCGGCGACGGGGCACCTGATGACGTCGCCCGCGGGCCGACCGTGCGCCCGTCGGCCTCGTCCAGGCCCGTGGCCGCTATCGGACGGGAGTGTTGAACTCGGCCAGCAGTCGCCGGAGAGTGCGAACCCGGCGTGCACCGAGGCCGGACTCCAGATCGATGAGGATGTCGTAGGCGGCAGAGCGCAGCTGCAGGCCTTGCTGGCTGTAGCAGACGAGGCGGCCGCCCCGGCGATTCGGGTTGTCGACCAGGTCCAGTAGCCCCAGCCGGCACAGCCCCTCGACCAGCTGGCCGGTTGCCTGCCGACTGTGACCCAGCCGTCTCGCAAGTTCGGCAGGGGGAGTCCCGGCGTCGTCGAGGAAAGCGAACAGCAACGTCTGCGCCGGGCCAGGCGTGGCCAGCCCGCGCGCTCGAGGTCTTCGCGCGACCTGGCGTCGAACTATCGACTGGCAAGCAGGAGCAGGCGGGCCAGCGGTGGGTCAGGGTGCGAAGACTCCACCGGCATCGCCCCAGGCTAGCCACGCGCTTCCACCGCGTCAGGAATCCTGACATGATTTGTGTGACAAAGCATTGTGCGCGATGCAGCGGCCTGGCAAGTATATCGGCGCCTGTAAAAGGCACGGGCATCGACGCCTCGTGCGAGACAGGACTGTGGTTGTGGACGAGCCTGCCGACCGGCTTGCCCTCGGGGCCGAGGAAGCTGACCGCCTGCGCGCGGAGCTGGCCATGGACGCAGCGGGCATCGGCACCTTCAACTGGGACCTCGTCACCGGCCGGCTGGACTGGGACGACCGGCTCATCGAACTGTTCGGGTACAACCCCGCGACGTTCTCGCGGACCATTGAGGGCTTCAACGCTCGCCTGCACCCTGATGACCTGCCGCGGGTGACCCAGGCACTGCAGTCGGCGATCGACACCTGCGGTGACTTCCAGGCGGTCTACCGTGTATGCCTGCCGGACGGGGCGACCCGCTAGGTCTCGGCGCGGGGCCGCACCCTGTGCGATCCCGGTGGCACCGCGACCCGCCTGCTGGGGGCGGCGTCTGACATCACCCGGGAGCACGAGGCCGACCTGAGCGTCGCGCGGGTGCTGGAGGCCATGCCGGCGGCGTTCTTCTCCCTCAACCGGGCATGGCAGTTCACCTACGTCAACGCCCACGCCCAGCGGATGCTGCAGCCGGTCAGCGGGGACCTGATCGGCCAGGTCATCTGGGAGGCGTTCCCCGACGCCGTCGGCACCCCGTTCGAGGAGCACTACCGCCAGGCCATGATCTCGCGGCAGACCCGCACGTTCGAGGCCTACTACCCACCGCCGCTGGACGCGCACTACGAGGTGCTGGCCTGGCCCAGCCCCGACGGTCTGGCCGTGTACTTCCTGGACATCACCGCTCGCCGGCAGGAGACCCAGCGCGCCACCGAGGCGGCCCAGCGGGCCGCGCAGGCCGCCGCCCGACTGGAACTGCTGGCCGCGGTCACCGATCAGCTGGGCGGCACGATGCTGGCCGAGCAGGCCGTTGCCCGGCTGGCCCGCCTGGTGGTGCCGGCCCTGGCGGACTGGTGCGTGGTCACACTTGTCGACGACGATCTGGCCGGCGGTCGGCGCACCCTCCGCGACGTCGGCTGGTGGCACGCGCGCGAGGACCTACGCCCCGTGGTGGAGGCCTACGGTTCCGCTCGCATCCCTGCACTGCGCGACCAGGCGTTCCTGCTGCGCGCACTGGCCTCGGGGGAGCGCATCACCCTGGACCGCGATGCGACCAGCCGCATCCGCGACGTCCTCACGCCCGGGCCCGCGACCGAGCTGCTGGAGCAGCTGGCACCTGAGTCCTTCGTCGTCCTTCCCCTGCGCGCGCGGGACCGCACGGTCGGGCTGCTGACGCTGTTCAACGACGCGGCCCGTGGCCCGATGTCGGCTGCGGACCTGGTCACCGCAGGTGAGGTCGCCGCGCGAGCAGGCATGGCGCTGGACAACGCCCGGCTCTACCGGCAGCAGCGGCTGCTCGCCGAGGAGCTGCAGCGCAGCCTGCTCACCGCCCCGCCCGAGCCCGACCACGCCGAGGTCGTCGTCCGCTATCTGCCCGCCGTGGAGGCCGCCGCGGTCGGCGGTGACTGGTACGACGCCTTCTTTCAGGCTGATGGGGCCACCGTCCTGGTCATCGGCGATGTTGCTGGGCACCACATCGCCGCGGCCGCCGCCATGGGGCAGCTGCGCGCGCTGCTGCGCGGCATCGCCACCAGCCACGGCACGGGGCCGGCTGATGTGCTCACCCGGCTGGACAACTCCATGGCCCTGCTGGACGTGGGCGTCCTGGCCACCGCGACCATTGCCCGCCTCGAGCAGACCATGGACGAGCGCCTGCGGGGCGTCACCCGCCTGCGGTGGGCCAATGCCGGGCACCTGCCTCCGCTGGTGCTCGCCCCCGACGGCACCGTGACTGAGCTGGCCAATCGGCGCGCCGAATTGCCGCTTGGCGTCAACCCCGCCACCCCCCGCACGGACTCCGTCGCCGTCCTCGACCGCGGCACCACCGTGCTGCTCTACACCGACGGCCTCATCGAACGCCGCGACAGCGACTTAGACGCAGGTATCACCCGGCTGAAGGACGCCCTTGCCGAACTGGCCGACCTCCCGCTGCAGGATTTATGCGACCAGCTGCTCCACCGGCTCGTCGATGGCCGCCCCGACGACGACGTCGCACTAGTCACCGTCCGGCTGCACCGCCAAGACCAGCAGCATCCGGGCCGACACGGCTCCCCGGGCCCATCCCCGATCAGCCGTTAATCCCTCCCGACCCCCCAAGTGTTAGCTGATCAGTCCAGAAGGCAACCCGAACTAGGTGCGTTCTAGGTGACCCGTCAAACTGCACAGGAAGACCGCCCACCCCCCTCCCCCGCGTAATGATCCAGATACGGAGTCGCGGACGGAGCGCACCACCCGGTCGTCGCCGACCCACAGCCGGCTGAACGACCCGTCTAGCCGGTTCCAGAACCCACGCCCCGCGACGAGCCTCGACCCCCGGTGGGATAGGGCTTTAGCTGGCCCGGCAGTTGTGCGAACACGTCGTCATCCGCCGCGACCAACAACGGCGCCAGCGTGGGTTGACCACGAGCCTCGACCGACCGCCAATGCTAGCTCGGCTGTGCACCAACTGGTGGAAGCGGTCCAGGGTGGGCGGCTCGGGCGGGACTCGTCACAGCGGCGCAGTACGACGATCCGCCGCCAGCTTGCATCTTGGTGAGTAGAGCGGTGGGTCATCTGCGGTAGGCCAGACTGGATGCGGTGTGACGCTCGACTTAGAGGGCCGACCAGGTCAGCAGCCTGAATCGCCGGAGGTTTTGTATTCGCCGCCAGGACGGGGGGTGGGCGCAGGCAGCTCCGGCCTCGGTGGGGTGAGTGCATCAGTCTCAGTTCAAGCGAAGCCGCGCATATGTCGTTGAGAGACCGTGATAACCCTGCTCCGGTCGTGGCTGCCCGAGGGGCGTCTGCTCACCGATGAGGTGTTCGCCCGTCGGCATGCCTGGATCGTGCAGCTGTGCCTGCTGCAGGGGGTGACGCTGGGGTTGATCATCGCCACCCTGGGCCAGGGGTGGGGCAACGCGGCGCTGGGGACGGCGATCGTCGTCTTCCCGGCACTGGTGGCCCGATCGCCACGGTTGGGGCGGGGGCTGCGCACGGCGGCGTCGGCGGCGAGCCTGACGTTGTCGGCGGTAGTGCTGGTGCACACTTTCCCCGGGGTCATCGAGACCCATTTCCACTTCTTCGTCATGGTCGCGGTCGCCGCGCTCTACCAGGACTGGACGGCCTTCCTGGTCGCCCTGGTGATCACGGTGGTGCACCACGCGGTCCTGGGTACGGTCGACGCCGGCACCGTCTTCGGCGCCGGCCACGCCGGCATGGACCACGACACGAGCAGCCCACTGTTCTGGGCGCTGGTGCACGGGGCGTTCGTGTTGGCCGCCAGCTGCGCTCACCTGGCCAGCTGGCGGCTGAACGAGCAGCAGTCCTTGCACGACCCGCTGACCGGGGTGGCCAACCGGCTGCTGCTGACGGAGTCGGTGCACCGGCTGCTGGTGCGGGGTGGGGAGGTGTCGGTGCTGTTCATCGACCTGGATGACTTCAAGGACGTCAACGACAGCCGCGGGCACGCCGCCGGTGATCAGCTGCTGCGCACCGTCGCCGACCGGCTGACCGCCAACGTCCGCGCCGGGGACGTCGTGGCGCGCCTGGGTGGCGATGAGTTCGCCATCGCCCACGCCGGTGGTGCCGACACCGCGCGGGCGGTCGGGGAGCGAATCCTCGCCGCACTGGCGGTGCCGGTGTCGGTGGAGGGCCGGCCGCTGGTGGTGCACGCCAGCATCGGTGTCGCCGACGTCGCCGCGGCCGGTGACCGCAAGGTGGAAACGCTGCTGCGCAACGCGGACCTGGCCATGTACCAGGCCAAGGCCACCGGCAAGGGACGGATGGCCGTCTACGCCGATGGCATGGCCATGGCCGCCCGCTGCCGCGCCGAACTGGCCGAGGACCTGACCACCGCCCTCGCCGCCGGTGACCAGTTGGCGGTGCACTACCAGGACATCGTCTGCCTGCCCGAGGGGCAAGTGGTCGGTCAGGAGGCGCTGCTGCGCTGGCAGCACCCCACCCGCGGGCCGATCTCCCCCGTCGAATTCATCCCCCTGGCCGAGGAGAATGGCAGCATCGTGCCCATCGGCACCTGGGTCCTGCGCCAAGCCGTGCACCACGCCGCCGCACTGAGCCGCGCCGCCGGTCGACCACTAACGATGTCGGTGAACGTCTCGAGCCGCCAGCTGCACGAGAATGATTTCGTCGACCAGGTGGTCGACGCCCTGCAGGCGGCCGGGCTGCCGGCCGGCCAGCTGCTGCTGGAGGTCACCGAAAGCGTGCTGGTCGACGACGTGACCGCCGTGGTCGACCGCCTGGCCCGGCTGCGCTCGGTCGGGGTCAAGATCGCCATCGACGACTTCGGCACCGGCTACTCCAGCTTGTCCTACCTGCGCCAGCTCCCCGCCGACCGCATCAAGATCGACAGATCCTTCGTCGCCGACCTGAGCAGCGGTGGGGCGGCGGCCACCCTGGTGTCGACCATCATCGAACTGGCCCGCAGTCTCGGTCTGGACGTCGTCGCCGAAGGCGTGGAGACCGTCGACCAGCGCGACCAGCTGTCCGCGTTGCACTGCAGCCACGGCCAGGGCTGGCTGTTCGGGCGCCCAGCCGCACCTGGTGCACCGTCACAAATGGCGAGTGCGGTGGACAGGATCGCCGCCCCGGGCCTGTCGGTGAGCTCGACGAGCTGAGCCACGATCTGGGTCCCGTCCGGGCCGGTGCTCTGTCCGCGATCTGATTGTCCCGCGCCCGCCTGTGCGGTGTGCGGAGGTCAGGGGTGCTCCAAGCACGGGGAGGAGGGCCGTGTCGACCAGGTGGTCGAGCTCGGGCCCGGTCAAGGGGAGCAGGGTGCGGGCGCAGCGGTCCCACCACAAGGCCTGCAGCAGAACGCCCAGCAGACGTCCCCGGTCCGGTGCAATGTCGTGTCCTCGGCGGCGGGCCTGGCGGGCAGTCAGGGTGCCGGCGATGGCTTGCAGGGGGTCGATGACAGCAGCGGTGAGGGCGTGATGGATGGCCGGGTGATGGTGAGCCGCGCCGAGCAGGACCCCCGCGGCACGCTCGTCCCGGGTCACCGGGGAGCACCACGGCTCGAGTGCGGCCACCAGGTCACTGCGCGGCGCACCCGTGTCGGGTGCAGCCGGGACCAGGTCTCGTCCCGCCAGTCCCTCGGCGACCAGGTCGGCCATGGTGGGCCAGCGACGATAGATGGAGCCTTTGCCCGCACCTGTGCGTGCCGCGAGCGCTTCGGGGTGGACGTGCTCGAACCCCTCCTCGACCAGCAGGTCCAGCGCGCTTTCGAGCAGGCGCGTGGTCAGCTGCTCATCCCTGGGCCGGCCCAGCGCTGGCCGGCCGCCGGCCCCGCGCTGACCGAATCGAATGTGGTGGACCGAATCGGACACAACCGGCATCGTATTGAGGTGCGCCCGTGCTCGATAGGGGTTCGCAGCCGCAGTGGTACGAGGTGTTGTCGGTGTCGCGACGTCCGCAATCCAGACAGCGCCGCGCGGTCAGCTGGGGGTGATTTCGCCGCTGAGGATGCGGTCGGCCGTTGTCTCCAGATCCAGGTCGTGGGTGAAGGCGAGCGCACGCATGGTGGCCAGCGCTGTGCTCCCGGTCGAGTTCTGGACCCCTGCGAGGTATCCGACGGCCGTCCAGACCTGGTGTCGGGCGTCGATCGGCGCGCTGCGCAAGGCCGACGGCAAGCCCAGCCCCGCCGGCGCGTCCTCACGGAACTGACCAGCGAGAACATCGCCGACCACATCGGCGATGTCCCGCACGACGTCCAGCAGGCCCGGCGCCAGCTCACCGGGTCGGCGGCGATACAGATCCAGAACGACGGCCCCGGCCAGCGGCCCACTAACCGGTAGGCACACCACCCCTTGATAGGGGGTGCGCTGTTCCAGTTGATGGGCGAACATCGGCCACCGGCGGTGCAGCTGTTCGGCGGTGGTCGCTGCGATGACGGTGCGGGTCCGCTGCGCTGTCAGGCAGGGTCCTTCGCCCACGGCAAACTGCAACCGTTCGGCAGAAGCCGCCGTCTCGTCGCTGGCGCCGAGTGGCAAGCGACGATCCGGGAGCAAGGTCATGCTGATCCCCGCCCCATCGAAGGGCAGCACCGCCGTGCACGCCCTCGCCAGCTGGTCCGGGACCAACAGGTCCGTGCCGCCTGCGGTGGCGAGCTCGTTGTGGAAGGCAGCCACCAGATCCACTGCGGTCACCAGCCACCGTCGGGCAGCAGGACGTCCATCACGGTGCAGTCACTCCTACATCTCGACGGCGCCCGCCTGAGGACTCGACGGATCGGCAGCCAGCCATCAGTGATCATGCTGCCCGGCGTGGTTGCAATGCCAACCCGGAGCCGCAGACCCCTACCGTTCCACATCCTGGATCATGGTCTGGGCGAGCTGGGTGACCGGGATGTTGGAACGGTTGCTGTGCTCGCGGAGCCGGTCCCACGCAGCACTGGAGTCGATGGTGTGGCGCTCCATCAGCATCCCCATGGCCAGGGCGATGATCCGGTTGGTCAACAGGGCCTGCTCCAGCTGCTCGATCAACACGAGGGCCGACGCCAGATCGTTAACCCGCTCCCGGCCACCGGGAAGCAGGTGATGGGCCACATCGCGTTCGGCAACCACCGCTCGACTGTATCGGCCAACAGCACAGGCAGAGTCGCTGCCAGCCCGCAACCTGGAGTTTGGCTTCCGCCGGCCACGGGGGTCGCCGGCGGAAGTAGCCCAAATCTTATGGTGCGCTCCTGCTCCCGGGCCAGCCGCTGCTGGGCCTCGACCCGCGCGGTGACGTCGTTCTGCACGCCGATGTACTGCACCACCCGGCCCGCGGCGTCGGTGACCGGCGCCAGGTGCAGCTCGTTCCACCACGGCGTGCGGTCAGGTCCCCGGTGGTTGAGCAGGGTCTCCCGGCACTCCCGCCCGGCGTCCAGCCCCTCCCGGATGCGGGCGACGGCGGCCAGGTCGGTGTCGGCGGTCTGCAGGAACCGGCAGTTGCGGCCCAGCACCTCCTCCCGCGGGTAGCCCGACAGCTCCTCGAAGGCCCGGTTGACGTACACCATCGGCTGGTCGGGCAGCTGCATGTCCACGATGACCACCCCGCTGGTGGTCGCGGCCAGGGCCCGGTGCAGCAGGCCCTCGCCGGCGGCCGGGGCCAGCGCGGGCAGCTCGGGCAACCGGGGTGCGGTGGCGGCGGCGGGCGCGGCCCGCTC